>NZ_CAXTKA010000007.1:0-209119 GCF_964244875.1 uncultured Devosia sp. | reverse complement strand
TGCAGATGAAGACGTCGATGATCTTGAGTTCGGGTTCGTCCATGCCGCCATAGAGGTGGTTGAGGAACATTTCCTTGGTGAGCGTCGTGCCCTTGCGCAGCGAGAGCAACTCGAGCATCTGGTATTCCTTGCCGGTCAGGTGCACGCGCTGGGTCTGCACTTCGACGGTCTTGGTGTCGAGGTTGACGGTCAGCTCGCCGGTCGAGATGACCGACTGGGCGTGGCCCTTGGAGCGACGGACGATGGCGTGGATGCGGGCCACGAGCTCGTCCTTGTGGAAGGGCTTGGTCATGTAGTCATCGGCGCCGAAGCCGAGGCCGCGAACCTTGTCCTCGATGCCCGCAAGGCCCGACAGGATCAGGATGGGGGTCTGCACCTTGGCGACGCGCAAAGTGCGGAGCACTTCATAGCCGCTCATATCGGGCAGGTTCAGGTCGAGCAGAATAATATCGTAGTCATAAAGCTTGCCGAGATCGACGCCTTCTTCACCGAGGTCGGTGGTATAGACGTTGAAACTCTCGGATTTGAGCATCAGTTCGATGCTCTGCGCCGTCGCGCTGTCGTCCTCAATAAGGAGTACCCGCATTATATTCCCCTTGCCATTCGTTCCTGCTGGAACCGTGGGGCGTCGCTGCCGGGGCGCTGCCTCACTCCAACCCTACTGGATATGACTGAACTCTAAGCCTCAATAGTTAACAAAGTTTAATTCGGTTGAGCAATACGCAATATCGAGTAAGGTGAATTAAGTTTAACTCGTTGAAAATTAACGGTTAATTCTCTTCATTTTTCTTAAGAAAATGGTTTAAGTTGGCACTTTAAGCGACTCTTTGGACTCAAGGTATTGGGGGTTTGGCAGGGGTCGGGAGGGTGTCGGCGCCACAGTGGACGCGCACCGCTCCAAACGTCTCACTAACGCTTTGCCGTTAACAATCGGTTACCCTGCGATTCGCGTCGTGAGACGATTCGAGGCCAGGGAGTTCACCATGAAGGCGCTGAGCGCTGCCATCGATGCCATCGACGATGTGGAAATTTTCGGCCGGGTGAAATCGGTCCAGGGGCTGCTGATCGAGATCGTCGGGCCGGTGCGCGAATTGCGCGTCGGCGGGCGGGTCGCCATCGAGACCACCAATGGGGGCGAGTTGGGCGCCGAAATCATCGGCTTCAAGGACGGTCACGCCCTGTGCCTGCCGTTCGGGCAATTGGCGGGCGTGCGGCTAGGCTGCAAGGCGGTGTTCCAGCGCCATGACGGGGCTGCCTTCCCCTCCGAAGGCTGGCTGGGCCGGGTGGTCAATGCCAATGGCGAGGCGATCGACGGCAAGGGGCCGCTGCCGCGCGGCGCCGTGCCGTATCCACTGCGGCAAAATCCGCTGCTGGCGCATGACCGGGTGCGGGTGGGCGATCCGCTGGAGCTGGGGGTGCGGTGCCTCAACACCTTCACAACGGTGTGCGAGGGACAGCGGCTGGGTATTTTCGCCGGCTCGGGCGTGGGCAAATCGGTGCTGATGAGCATGCTGGCGCGCAATACCAATGTGGATGTCGCGGTGATCGGGCTGATCGGGGAGCGCGGGCGCGAGGTGCACGAGTTCATCCAGGAATATCTGGGCGAGGAGGGGCTCAAGCACGCCGTGGTGGTGGTCGCGACCTCGGATGAAGCGGCGCTGATGCGGCGGCAGGCGGCGTATCTGAGCCTGGCGCTGAGCGAGTATTTCCGCGACCAGGGCAAGCGGGTGCTGTGCATGATGGACAGCCTGACGCGGTTCGCCATGGCGCAGCGCGAGATCGGCCTGGCGATCGGGGAGCCGCCCACCGCCAAGGGTTATCCGCCCACCGTGTTCACAGAATTGCCACGATTATTGGAACGCGCGGGGCCGGGAACGGTAAATTCGGGCTCCGTTACCGGTCTATTTACCGTTTTGGTTGAAGGTGACGATCACAATGAGCCCATTGCCGATGCCGTTCGCGGCATTCTTGATGGGCACATCGTGATGGAGCGCGGAATTGCCGAGCGGGGGCGTTACCCGGCGGTCAACGTGCTCCGGTCCATATCGCGCACCATGCCAGGGTGTGTGCCGGCACCATTTCGACCGGTCCTGGCCAAGGCGCGCGAGCTCATGTCGATTTATGCCGACATGGAGGAGCTGATCCGGCTGGGGGCATACCGGAAAGGGTCAGATCCGAAAGTGGACCGCGCGATTGCCGTCAACCCGATGCTGGATGCGTTTTTAAGCCAGCAGCGGGAAGAGACCACAACGATCGCCGAGGGCTATAAACAGCTCGAAGCGATCGTGGAGGCGGCAGGTGCGACGGTTTGAGGGGTGGTATTGGCGCCCGGAGCTGACTTGGTGTGTAAGGAGTACGGGTCGTGAAATCGCGCAGCGAGAGCCTTATCAGGCTCAAGAAGTTCCAGGTGGACGAGAAGCGCCGCCAAGTCGCGCAGATCGAGATGATGGTCAACGACTTTACCCGGATGGCGGGGGAGCTGGACCAGCAGATCGAAATCGAGCAGACCAAGACCGGTATTTCCGATGTCGCCCATTTCGCCTATTCCACCTTCGCCAAGGCGGCGCTGGCCCGGCGGGACAATCTGATCGCCTCGGCCAACGACATGCGCGAAAAGCTGGAAAGCGCGCAGGATGCGCTGGCCGAAGCGATCGAAGATCTCAAAAAGGTCGAATTGCTCGATCAGCGCGAGCATCAGCGCGAAGCGGTCGAGCAGCTCAAGGTCGAGCAGGCCGAATATGACGAGATCGGCCGGCTAAGGTTTCGCGGGCAATAGCCGACATTAGCCACCAGCATGCCGGATTGCGCCCTGATCCATCGAGCGATCAGCGGCCGGAGAATCGGCGCGTCCAGAGATCCACCGCGACCTCCGTGGCCTGGTCGGCGGGAAATGCGGGTTCGATGACCGACTGGAGCCAGAGGCCGTTGCAGTGCGCGGCAAAGCAGTCGGCCTCATGCGCCATGCTGCCCTGATCGAGCCGGGGCGGGACGAGACGCAGCAGCGAGTGCGCCAGGGTATCCCGGTAGGCCACGAGCGCGGCCTGCAGATCGCCGGCCAGGGCTAGGTCGCGCCGGGCCTGCGCCATGACCTCCAGAAGCAGGATTTGCTGGGTCGCCGAGGTGCTCGGGCTGGTGGCCCAGGTGAGCATGCCGGCGACCAGGTCGACCAGGACCGGCGCATGGGCGATCAGAGCGGCCGGGGTCTGGAACATGCGGCCGATCTCGGCCATGGCGGCGTGGCGCAGCAGGGCGTCCCGGCTGCCAAAATGATAGTTCAGCGCGCCCAGGGGCACGCCGGCCCGAGCGGTGATCGAGCGCACGCCGGCGCCCTGCCAGCCCTCCGCCACGATCGTCGCCACCGCCGCCGTGACCAGCGCGGAGCGACTGCCGCCTTTGTCCGCAATCCCCATGGTCTTCCCTCGAACGATTGGACTTGAACACTCGTTCAAGATTCGATAGTGAGTCTGAACGATCGTTCAAAAGGATGGTACCATGACTGCGCATGATATTCACGGGGCAAGCGTTGCTGACGAACACCGGGCCGACCGAGGGGCCGGGGATCGGGTGGCGCTGGTCCTGATCGTCGTCGGCGTCACGGCGATCGGCTCGCTCGCCGCGGCGATCAGCTTTGCCGTTGCCGGGGGCAATCCGTCGGGTCAATGCGGCCCTGCGCTATCCGGCGATCTGGCCGCCCGACTGGGTGTTCTGGATGGTCTGGCTCATCATCTATCCCGCCTCCGGGGTGGCGGCCTGGCTGGTGTGGCGCGCGCGATCGCACATGGACGTGCGCGGGGCGCTCACGGCCTTCACGCTGATGAACGTGGCCAGCGCGCTGTTCCTGCCGATCGCATCGCTGGCCGGGTCCGAGCCGGCAGTGCTGACCCTGATGGACGCAAACGGGGTCGTTCAGGTCTATGCGATCGCCTGGTTGTTCGGGCTGGCCGATCGCCGCGCGGTGTCGTGGATGCTGCCATATTTGGTCTGGATGCCACTGACGGCCCTGCTCAAACTCTGGCTCTGGACGGTGAACTGACGCTCGCAGGCGATGGCACGCCTTATTGCGGCGCGATCATCATACGCTGGGTGGTGCGGTCCTGCGCATAGGTGGCGGGGTCGTAGACGGCCTGGGTTTCGAGTTGTTCGCGGCTGGCATTGATGAACAGATAACGGCTGCCGCTGGTATCGGACGAAAAGCTCAGATTGTCGAACCCAACGGCCACCGGCTTGGCGCCGAGACCCAGGAAACCCCCGACATCGACGATCAGCGCGTCGGGCGATCCGTCCTGGTTGAGCACGACGTCGCTGATGGTGCCGATCGGCTCGTCATTGATGCCGTAAACGCCGGTGCCGCGCAGTTCGTCGGCGGTCAGGCTGGTGCCGTCCAGATCGGTCAGGCCGGTGCGGTCCATGGGGGTGGCGATCGCCGGACGATCGGGCTGGTCGGTGGTGAGGTCGGGATCGGCCGGGGCGGCATTCGGATCGCCGGGCAACATCTGTTCCTGTTCCTCGGCGGGGGTCATGGCCGGGCCGTTGGCCTCCTCGCTGTCGGTCCAGATGAAGGCTGGAGCAGCGGTCAGGGCGTCGGCGGTAGTTTCGAGCGTCCAGCGGCGGCTGCCGTCGGGACGCTGGGCCCATTCGAGCTGGGCGAAATCGATTGCCACATCCTTGGTGCCGATATTGAGGAAACCGCCCACGCCGATGACCACGGCGGTAATGCCCTGGCCGGAGGTGACGACCATGTCGTTGATGGTGCCGATTTCCTCGGCATCGTCGGCAACCGAGGCATAGACCTTCTGGCCCAGGAGGCGCGTGACCAAGGTATCCTGCCCGCTGGTGGAATAGCCTTCGGACAGGACGGTGGGCGGGGTCAGTCCGCTTTGTTCAAGTTCGCTCGGCTGGGCCGGCGCGGCGGGCGCTTCCTGTGACCAGGCCGGTGCGGCCAGCACCAGGGCAAAGGCGGAAACAAGCAGGCGGGCGTGACGCATTTCAATATCCTTGGCGGGCAAAGGCCGACCCCGAAGGGCCGGCCTCATTCATAGAGCAGGTTGACCGATTACATTGCTGGCGCGGTGGTCGTGGTGTCGGCCGGGGCCATAGCCCCACCGTCGGCGGGAGCCATGGCGCCGCCATCGGTCCCGGTGGTGGCACCGGCGTCGGCGGGCTCGTCCTTGGCCCAAACGAAATCAGGTGCGGCGTTCAGCGCGTCGGCTGTGGTTTCGACCACCCAACGTTCGGTATTGTCGGCCGCGGTGGTGAATTGCAGCATCTGGAAGTCCACGGCGACTGACTTTTCGCCAATCCCGAGGAAGCCGCCAACGCCGATCACCACGGCGGAAATGCTGCCGTCTTCGGAAAAGATCAGGTCGCTGACATTGCCGATATTTTCGGCGTCGTCACCAGTGGAGGAATAGACCGGCTGGTCGATCAGTTCGGAAGCCAGATTGTCGGTGTCGACTGCGGTGTAGCCGGTCGCCATGTCCCATGGCTCGTCCATGTCGGTGGTTTCCATCGCGCCGGTTTCCGAAGGAGCGGGCGTTGCAGGATCCATCGCCGGATCGGCCGGTGCCATGGGGGCCGGGGCAGGAGCTGCAGGATCCATCGCCGGATCGGCCGGCGCCATGGGGGCTGCATCGGGAGCGGGCGGCGGCGGGGGAGCGGCTTCTACCGGCGGGGGTGCCGGGGGCGCTGCCGGGGCAGCGTCCTGGGCGAGGGCGCCGGCGGTCAACAGCACCGACAGCGCGGTGGTGGTCAAAAGGGTGCGGATCATTGTAGGCTCCGTGGGTTCATTGTTGTCATGAACAGGGCCGTGCAGCACAAAACTTTCCGGTGGCGTGCTGTGCGGCCCGTTATGGTTTGACAACGTGAAAAGCCCGGCATCGTTCCGGACGATCGGGCCCAACCGCAGCACCTCAATGCAAAAGGCCGGCATGCCGCAGGGTGCGGCCTGCGTGAGGGATATTTCCCGTCCGCGCTATCCGGGCCGTGGGCAAAAAGGCCGGATCAGGATGGCGCCAGGTTCGGCGATCCGGCGGCATCGCGCACAAAGCTTGCGGCATTGCCGACAATAGCCGCCATCATGGGGGCGCATGCCGGCAATGGCAGGCAGGTTATGGGTTGGCCCATTGGTGAACGCGAGGGCTCAGGGCTCGTAATTGCGCATGGCGCGATGCGGCATGCCGGCATCGTCAAAGACGGGGCCGAATGCGGTGAACCCGAGCTTTTCGTAAAGACCCAGCTTGTCGGTCTGGGCCGTCAGGTAAAGCCGGGGCTGGCCGGCGTCGCGGGCGGCGGCCATCGCCGCCAGCATCATGGCCCTGGCGACGCCGCGACCGCGATAGTGCCGCAGTACGGCGACGCGGCCGATCTTGGCATGCTCGGGAAAGTCCAGCACGCGCAGCGTGCCGGCGACCTCGCCGTCCAACACGGCGACGAAGTGGCTGGCGGTCAGGTCATGCTCGTCCCGTTCCAATTCGGGCGGGACGTTCTGCTCGTTGACAAAGACGGTATGACGCAGGGTGAGGGCCATTTCGCACAGGCTGGAGGGGACCGGGACGCGAAAGACGATTATCGGGAAAGGCATAGGTAACTCGGTTTGGATCTGCGGGCGCGCGGCGCACTTAACCTGAGTTAGGCTAGAGCCGTCGCTATGCCTTGCTATGCACCAGATCGTGCACGAAGCCGAGTTTTTCGATCACCATCGGGTTCAGGATGAACGGATAGGCGTCGGGCAGGCCCATGGTGCGATTGAGATTGTTGAGCAAGGAGGCCAGGGGCACCCAATGGTCGGCCAGGTTCTCGATGGTGCCCTGGCCATAGGGGTCGAAATCGAGCCGTACGGTATGGCTGCCATTGTCATCGACGCGCGGACGGGCGCGCAGGCCAAAATCGGCTGCCATTTCGGCGGTGTCGGTGATGTGCAGGTAATGCGCCCAGATTTCGGCAAAGTCCTCCCAGGGATGAGCGGTGGCATAGGCGCTGATATGGCTCTGCTGCCAGTCGTTCGGCGCGCCATTGGCGTAGTAGGTTTGCAAGGCCGCGCCGTAATCGCGGGTTTCGTCACCAAAGAGGGTGCGAAAACGCTCAAGCGCCGGTCCGTTGGCGACCAGCAGGTCCCAATAATGGTGGCCGATCTCGTGGCGGAAATGGCCCAGCAGAGTGCGGTAGGGCTCGCCCATGGCAGTGCGCCTGGCCTCGCGCTCGGCGTCGTCGGCTTCGGCCAAAGCAATGGTGATGATACCGTCCTCGTGGCCCGTCAGCACCTTCTGGGTCTCGATGGGCAAATCGGCCAGAAAGCGGAAGCTGAGGCCGTGCACCGGATCCTCATTGCGGGTTTGCAGCGGCAGCGCGAGGCGCAGCAGCGAATAGAAGAGGCGCTTCTTGGCGCGCTCGATAATCTGCCAGCGACCCAGATTGGCCGGAGCGTCGAAGGCGGGAATGGTTTCATTGTGGCAGCAGGCGGCGCAATAGACATCGGCGCCGGGATCGGCCGGCAACAGCCAGTTGCAGGCGCCAAATCGGGCATTGGCGCAAAAGACGTAGCTCTCGGCGGGGAAGACCGGCGTCGACCAGAGGCCGGCGTTTTCCACCAGCGACACCAGGGCATTGCGCCCGGGCAGATAGCCCAACTGATGGCCGCAGCGCTCGCAATGGGCGTTTTCGAAATAGACGGTATTGCCGCAATGGTCGCAGGCGAAGAGTTTCATGGACGGCCCCGGATCAGTGTTGGCAAAATGCGCGAACCGCCGGCGCGTTCCGCAGACGTTGTGCGCAACGGCGCGCTGGAGCCCAAAGGCAAAGTGTGGGCATGATTGCTTCTGGCGTTCAACCGCGAACAGGAACCGGGACCATGAGCATCGAATTCCTGATCACGACGCTGATCGTGGTGGTGTCCCCGGGCACGGGCGCGCTTTATACCATCGCGGCCGGGCTGAGCCGAGGCGGCACGGCAAGCCTGTGGGCAGCGTTCGGCTGCACGCTTGGGATCGTGCCGCATATGCTGGCGGCGATCACCGGTTTGGCGGCAATCCTGCATACCAGCGCGCTGGCGTTCGAGATCATCAAGTATCTCGGTGTCGCCTATCTTCTCTACATGGCCTGGTCGACGATCAAGCAAACCGGGACCCTGAACGTCGAAGCGGATCGGGTGGAGAAATCGGCGGGCAAGGTGATCATGGAAAGCATATTGATCAATATCCTCAATCCCAAGCTGTCGATCTTCTTTTTCGCCTTCCTGCCGCAATTCGTGCCGGCGGCGGCGCCCGATGCAGTGACGCGCATGCTGGCGCTCAGCGGGGTATTCATGGCGCTGACATTTGTCGTCTTCGCCCTCTATGGCCTGTTTGCGGCAGCGATCCGGGGGCATGTAATTTCGCGTCCGGCCATCATGGTGTGGATGCGCCGCACCTTTGCCGGTGCTTTCGTGCTGCTCGGGGCCCGACTGGCCATGACGGAGCGCTAGCGCCAAGCTTGCCTGCAGAATGTCGTGCTACACGCTGCCGATGGTTTTCAGCCGGATGCGGGGGTGGACTTCGTTTTGGCTCATCACCACGGTTTGGGGGCGGAAGCGCTCGATGATGGCGCGGACATGGGGGCGGATGGAGGGGGAGGTGATGAGCACGGGCAGCTCGCCAAGCTGGGCGGCGCGCTCGAAGCCCTGCTGGACGCCGACGATGAACTGCTGCAGGCGCGAGGGCGCCATGGCCAGGTGGCGATTGTCGCCATCGCCGACCATGGCTTCGGCGAAATCGCGCTCCCAGGTGGGGGAGAGGGTCAGCAGCGGCAGATTGCCGTCGGGGCCCAGATTGGCGGCGCAGAGCTGGCGCGACAGGCGCGAGCGGACGTGTTCGGCGATCATCTGGGTGGAGCGGCCGGCGCCGGCGACTTCAGCCACGCCTTCGAGAATGGTGGACAGGTCGCGGATGGAAATGCGTTCGTTCAGCAGGGCTTGCAGCACGCGCTGGATGCCCGAAACCGAGATCAGGCCAGGGACGATGTCCTCGACCAGTTTCTGCTGGTCCTTGGGCAGGCCGGTGAGCAGGGACTGGACATTGGCGTAGCTCAAGAGGTCGGCGACATTGGCCTTGAGCACCTCGGTCAGATGGGTGGAAATGACCGTGGATGGATCGATGATCGAGAGGCCGCGCAGTTCGGCCTCGTCGCGCAAAGCGGTTTCGATCCAGGTGGCGGGCAGGCCGAAGGTGGGCTCGGTGGTATGGTGGCCGGGCAGGGTAATCTGGCCGCCCATGGGATCCATGACCATGAGCTGGTTGGCCCAGATCTGGCCGTGGCCCGCCTCGACCTCCTTGATTCGCACCTTGTAGTCGTTAGGCTCGAGCTGCATGTTGTCGAGGATGCGCACGGGGGGCATGACGAAGCCCAGTTCGCCCGCCAATTGGCGGCGCAAGGCCTTGATCTGCTCGGTCAGGCGGTCGGAGCCGTTCTCGTCTTCCTTGACCAGGCTCAGCAGGCCATAGCCGAGTTCGAGCTTGAGCTCGTCGATCTTGAGGCTGTCGGCGATCGGCACTTCGCTGGGTGCGGCGGCGCCGGGCGCACCCGCTGCGGCAACCAGTTCGGCGGTGGCGATGGCGGCGCGGGTCTGGTTCTTGCCCATCATCGAGCGCCAGGCAAGATAGCCGACGCCGCCGGCAATGGCGATGAAGGGAATAAAGGGCATGCCGGGCAGGAAGGCCAGCAGCACCATGACGGCCGAGGACATGCCCAGCGCCTTGGGATAGCCGGTGAACTGGGCGGTCAGCGCCTTGTCGGCGGAGCCGGTGACGCCGGATTTGGAGACCAGCATGCCGGCGGCGGTGGAGACGATCAGCGCCGGTATCTGGGAGACGAGGCCATCGCCGATGGTCAAGAGGGTATAGACGTTGCCGGCCTCCTGGAAGCTCAGCCCCTCCTGCAAGACGCCGATGATCATGCCGGCGATGACGTTGATGAAGGTGATGATGAGGCCGGCAATGGCGTCGCCGCGCACGAATTTGCTGGCGCCGTCCATATTGCCGAAAAAGGCGCTTTCGCCTTCGAGTTCAGCGCGGCGCACCTTGGCGGTGGCCTCGTCGATCAGGCCGGCGCTGAGATCGGCGTCGATGGCCATCTGCTTGCCGGGCATGGCGTCGAGGTTGAAGCGCGCGGCGACTTCGGCGATGCGGCCCGAACCCTTGGTGATGACGATGAAGTTGACGATCACCAGGATGGCAAAGACCACGACGCCGATGACGAAATTGCCCCGAGTGATGAAATTGCCGAAGGCCTCGATGACGTGGCCGGCGGCGCCGGTGCCGGTATGGCCTTCGGACAGGATCAGGCGGGTGGTGGCCAGGTTCAGGCCCAGCCGCAGCATGGTGGCGATCAGCAGGACCGTGGGGAAAGACGAGAATTCCAGCGGCTTCTGGATAAACAGGGCCGTCATCAGGATCATGACGGAAAAGACGATGGAAATGGCCAGCAGTCCGTCGAGCAGCAGCGGCGGCATCGGCAGGATGAGAATGACGATGATCGCCATGACGCAGGTGGCGAGCGCGATGTCGCCCGAGCGCAGGACGTTGAAGACCGCGCCGGCGCTGGGGAGCTTGAAGGCGGGGGCTCTGCCGGAGGGGACGAGGTCGGTCATGGGTAGTGGTGTCCGACTGAATGGTCTTGGTGTGACATGATGACCCTGGTTCCTTCGTCCCCTCGCCCCTCAGGGGAGAGGGTAGCGGCGCCGGGAGCGAAGCGACCTGGCAGAGCTAGGGTGAGGGGTGCGATGCCGGGATATCGTTCATGCTGCAGCATTGCACCCCTCACCCGGCGCTGACGCGCCGACCTCTCCCCGGAGGGGCGAGGTGAGGAAAGAACTGAGGCCCGTGCAGCAGAACCGAAAGCCACTACGCGACCCGCTGTTCGCCGGGGCCGGGCACGACGGTGCCTTCGTCGGAATATTGGTTGAGCTTGTTGCGCAGGGTGCGGATGGAGATGCCCAGGATCGTGGCGGCATGGGTGCGGTTGCCCAGGGTGTGGTCAAGCGTGTCGAGGATCAGGTCGCGTTCGACGTCGGCGACGGTGCGGCCGACCAGGGCCTGGGACATGGTCTGGGCGGTTTGCGCCAGCTGAGCAGACAGCGAATGGGCCTGGACGGCGTCGGTCAGGCCGGTGCCATCGGGCATCAGGATGGCGTCGGGGCCGATGGTGTCGCCCGAGGAGAGGAGCACCGCGCGGTGCAGCGTGTTTTCCAGCTCGCGCACATTGCCCGGCCAGGGGGCATGCAGGAGCGCGTCGCGGGCGGCGGCGGAGAGGGTGCGGGGCGGCAGGCCGTTGGCCTTGGAATATTTGGCGACGAAGTGTTCCGACAGCGCGGCGATATCACCGGGGCGATCGCGCAGGGCGGGCAGCTTGAGGTTGACGACGTTGAGGCGGAACAGCAGGTCTTCGCGGAAGGCGCCGGCGCGCACCGCGTCGTTGAGGTTGCGGTTGGAGGTGGCGAGGATGCGGATATCGACGGGGACGGGCTTGGCTCCGCCGACACGGTCGATCAGCCGCTCCTGGATGGCGCGCAGGAGCTTGGCCTGGAGGCGGAAATCCATTTCGGAGATTTCGTCGAGCAGGAGCGTGCCGCCATTGGCTTCCTCGAACTTGCCGATACGGCGGGCGATGGCGCCGGTGAAGGCGCCCTTTTCGTGGCCGAACAGCTCGCTTTCCAGCAACGCCTCGGGAATGGCGGCGCAGTTGATGGAGATGAACGGCATGCTGGCGCGCTTGGAGCGGGCGTGGACGTATTTGGCGATGACTTCCTTGCCGGTGCCCGATTCGCCGGTGATCAGGATCGAGGCATCGGAGCCGGCGATCTGGTCGGCCATGCGCACCAGGCGCTCCATGGCCGGGTCGCGGAACAGGAAATCGGTGCTGTCGCGCGCCACGGCGGCGATGACGGCAGCGATCAGCTCGGCATCGGGGGGCAGAGGAATGTATTCCTTGGCGCCGGCGCGGATGGCGTTGACGGCGGCGGCGGCATTGGTTTCGACGCCGCAGGCGACGACGGGAATGGAGATGCGCTCGGCTTCAAGGCCCGCGATCAGGCCGGCGATGTCCATCATCACATCGACCAGCAAGAGGTCGGCGCCGCGACCGGCGCGCAGGGAGGCCAGGGCGATCTCGATGGAGGGGGCATGGGCGACCTTGGCGCCGCCGGTCATGGCCATCTTGGTGGCGGTGCTCAACTGGCCTTCGAGGGCTCCGACGATCAGCAGTCTCATGAAAAGCTCCCTTATTGCGGCTTGATGATTTCGGTCATGGTGACGCCCAGCCGGCTTTCGACCAGGACGATCTCACCGCGCGCGACCAGGCGGTCATTGATGAAGATCTCGACGGCTTCGCCGACCTGGCGGTCCAGCTCGATGACGGTGCCGGTATCGAGGCGCAGCAATTGGCTCACAGGCATCTTGGTGCGGCCGAGCACGACCGAGATGCGCACGGGAACATCAAAGACCGCTTCCAGTTCGGCAGCGGTGCGTTCGGCATAGCCCTCGTGCTCGCCGGGGGCGGCGGGTGCGTTCATCGCCTCAAAGCTCATTGGCTCGGCAGTGGTGACGTCGTCGGAAATGCCTGCGCTCATGGGTGGGTATCCTCCTGGCCTGGGCCGCTGTGTGCCGCCAGATAAGCGGAAATCCTGGTGTCGATCTGCTTGGAGATCGCGTTGATGTCGCGTGCGAGGCCGCCATCCACCCATTCGAGCCGGCCGTCGCCCAGGCGCTGGTCGGGATCGCCCAGAACGATCAGGCGGCCGGCAAAGCCGGTGGTCGCCATATGACCGGTGGCGATATCGCGCATGGCGTCGGCGATATCGGGATGGCAGCGAATGACCAGGTGCGGCACGGTGCCGAGGCTGGCCATGCATTCGGCGATCAGGGCATCAAGCTCGGCGGTAGGCTGGCGGGCGAGCAGGTGCACGGCCAGCTTGCGGCCGATGCTGGCGGCCAGATCCACTGCCTCGCGCAGATGGGCGGCGTTGGCGTCATCGAGCGAAGCGGCCATTTCGGCGGTGCGGGCAGCCAGGGCCGCGGCGGCGGTGGCCATGGTCTGGGCGGCGTGGGCGGTGGCGTTGCGCTCGCCGGCGGCAATGCCTTCGGCATAGCCGTCGCTGCGGGCCTGGGCCACGAGCTGGGCCACCAGATCTTCGGGCACGCTGGGGCGCGGCGCCGCCGTGGGGCGGCTGCCCAGATCAAGGTCGAAGGTGAAGCGGGCGGGGCTTGCCATGTCCTTAAGCCACCATCTGGTCGTCGGATTTGGTTTTCATGATGATGATCTCGCCCTTGGCCGCCAGGTCCTTGGCGGTGGAGACGAGCCGCCCCTGGGCCTCGTCGACATCCTTGAGGCGGACGGGGCCCATGGATTCCATGTCGTCCTTGAGCAGCTTGGCCGAGCGGGCCGACATATTGGTGAAGAAGAATTCCTTGATCGGATCGTTGGCGCCCTTGAGGGCCAAGGCCAGCTCCTTCTTGTCCATCCTGGACAGCAGCGTCTGGATGGCGGAGGCCTCGAGGCGCGCCAGGTCCTCGAAGGTGAACATCAAAGCCTTGATGCGCTCGGCATCCTCGCGGTTGTTTTCCTCGAGCGTCGTGATGAAGCGCGCTTCGGTCTGGCGATCGAAGGAATTGAAGATTTCGGCCATCTGTTCGTGGCTGTCGCGGCGCTTGGTGTGGCTGAGCGTCGACATGAATTCGGTGCGCAGAGTGGTCTCGATCTTTTCGAGAATTTCCTTTTGCACCGGATCGAGCCCCAGCATGCGCTGGACCACGTCCATGGCCAATTCCTCGGGCAGGACGGCGAGCACCTTGCTGGCGTGATCGGTGGCGATCTTGGACAGGACCACGGCAATGGTCTGGGGGTATTCGTTCTTGAGGTAGGCGGCGAGCACGTCTTCCTGCACGTTGGAGAGCTTTTCCCACATGTTGCGACCGGCGGGCCCGCGGATTTCCTCCATGATCGAGTCCACGCGATCGGAGGGCAGAAAGCTCAGCAGCAGGCGCTCGGTGGTGTCCGAATTGCCCGACAGCGAGCCGTTGGAGGAGACGGTGGTGACGAACTCGATCATCAGATCATCCAGCATGTCCTGGGTAATCGGGCCAAGACGGACCATGGCGCGCGACAATGCCTTGATTTCGAGCTCGTCCAGCTCGGAAAAGATAGGCTTGCCGTAGTCTGGCCCGAGGGCGAGCAGCAGGGCGGCGGCCTTTTCGTCGCCCTTGAGCACGCGCTGGCTGGCATCGCCTCCAAGGACGAGCTGGCCGCCTGCGCGGGTCGGGTCGGAATTGTCGCCGGATTGGGAAACCAGTGCCATGATTATGCCGCGCTAGAGAGCCAGTCGCGCACGATCAGCGCGGCCTGCTTGGGGTTTTCCTCGACCAGGGTGCCGACGGTCTTGAGGGTATTGAGCTGGCTTTCGCCCATGGATTTGGCATTGGCGACCCAGGAGGGCGTCTTGTCGCGCGGGGCGGGTTCCTCGGCGGGCACGATCTGGCCGCCGGCCCCGACCATGCCGCGATGGCCCAGTTCGGCCGCGGGTGGCAGTGCCAAGGGCTGGGTCTCGTTGGCAAGGGCTTTTTTCAGCAGCGGCCGCATGACGAAGAACACCAGCGCCAGGGCGATCAGCAGGGTCACCGCCATCTGCGCGCCGTTCATGATGTCGTCGCGGGTGAAGTCGAACAGTCCCGAAGCGGCGTCGGTGCCGGGGACGGCCAGGTCGGGGCGGTCGGCAAATTGCAGGTTGAGCACTTCGACGCTGTCGCCGCGCGCTTCCGAATAGCCGACGGCCGAGCGGACCAGGGTCAGCAATTGAGCAATTTCATCGGCGGTGCGCGGGGTATAGACCGGATTGCCCGAAGCGTCATTGGCATAGACGCCGTCGACCACGACGGCGACCGACAGGCGCTTGATGGCGCCGGCTTCGGTGACGGCGGTCTCGGTCCGTTTGGAAATTTCGTAATTGGTGATTTCCTGGGAGCTCTTGCCCTGCTCGGTGGTGCCGGCGGCGCCATTGTTCTGGCTGGCGCCGGGCAATTCGTTGGCGACGGTGACCTGCCCATTGGCGCCGTTGGCGAGGTTTTCGTTTTCGCTGGTCTGGGTCGAGCGCACGACCTGGCCATCGGGATCGAAGGTTTCGGAGGTGGTGGTGGAGCGATTAAAATCGACCTCGGCGGTGACCTCGACGCGGGCGCGACCGGCGCCGACCACATTGGCCAGCATGTCCTCGACGCGGGTGCGCACGAGGTTTTCGTAGTTGAGCGTCTTTTCGGCGGCCTCGCCGGCAATGGCACCCTCCGCTCCATCCTCGGTGCCCGAGGCGAGCAGGGAGCCGGTATCATCGACGATCGATACGCGGTTGGGGCTCAAGCCCTCGATGGCGGAGGCGACCAGATGCTGGATGGCGCGGATTTCGCCGGCGGAGAGATCGCCGCGCACGCCGACGACGATGGAGGCCGAGGGCTGCTTGGTTTCGCGGCGAAACAGCTCGCGCTCGGGCAGCACCAGATGGACGCGGGCGCTCTTGATGCGGGCAAGCGAGCCGATGGTGCGGGCCAGCTCGCCCTCGAGCGCGCGCACATTGTTGATGTTCTGCACGAACGAGGTGGCGCCCAGCGTGCCCTGCTGGTCGAAAATCTCGTAGCCGACCTGGCCCTTGGTGGGCAGGCCCGAGCCGGCCAGGTTCATGCGCAGGGTGGTGATCTGGTCGCGCGGCACGAGGATGGTGTCGCCCTCCCCGCGCAGCTCGAACGGAACGTTGAGGGTTTGCAGTTCGGTGACGATGGCCGAGGAATCCTCCAGCGACAGGCCGGTATAGAGCGGGGCCAAGGTCGGGGTCGAGGCGCGCATCACCAGGAAGCCGAAGAAACCCAGCATGAGCGCCGCGACGACGGCCATGGCGGCCAGGCGCGCCAGGCCTATGCGGTTGATGAGCTGGGTAATATTGTCCACGCCGGTACTCGATCTCGAACGAACCACCTGGCGCAAATGCGCGAAGCGGCCGTTAGGCAAAAATTACCTAGTGGATGGTAAACATTGTCTTAATTCTGCGTTGCAGTTTGCAAATTCCGGCACAAACTGCCGGGCAAGGTGAGCAAAGGATGAACGAATGACGCTGAAAATCCTGGGGCGGGTGACTTCGATCAATGTGCGCAAGGTGTTGTGGGCGGCAGACGAGCTGGGACTGGGCTATGAACGCGAGGATTGGGGACAGCCAATGCGCGATCCCAAAGTGCCCGAGTTTTTGGCGCTGAACCCCAATGGGCAGGTGCCGGTGCTGATCGATGGGGACTTGGTGCTATGGGAAAGCAATGCGATCCTGATCTACCTGGCCGAGAAAACCGGGATGCTGCTGCCGCAGGACTTGCCCGGGCGCGGGTTGGCGTTGCAATGGCTGATCTGGCAGGGGACCGAGCTCAATCCCCCCTGGGGATACGCGCTCAACGCGCTGGTGCGCAAGACGCCGGGCTTCAACGATGCGGACAAACTGGCCGATTCCATCGCGCGGTGGAGCCGGGTAATGCTGATACTGGAGGCACAATTGGCGGATGGAACGCCCTATGTGGCGGGCGCCAGCTTCAGCATCGCCGATATCGCCATCGGGCTATCGGTGCATCGCTGGATGATGACGCCGTTCGAGAAACCCGCGATGAGGGGGGTCGAGGCGTATTACGGACGGCTCAAGGCGCGGGCGGCCGGGCAGGCGTGGATGGGGGCGGGGACGCCTTGAAGGCTAGGGCCAAAGCGCAAGGCTTGGCACAATCCCGCCGGGGTCGCCGGGCGGCTTCTCCCCCTTGAGGGGGAGGTTGGGTGGGGGGTGTGGGAGCCGCGATATCGGGGATGGCAGACCCCCACCTTGATCCTCCCCCTGGAAGGGGGAGGTGTTGACTGAGGCATTTTGGCAGGAGCCCCGCCAGATACGACAGCCTGTTTGGGTGGGGGCGCAAACACATGATTGCGTCCAAACAGCAAAACCCGCCCTGGCAACCCGGGGCGGGTTTTGAAATTTCTGAGCGTGGCGCGCGCGCCTAGCCCTCGCGGTAATGCTGGATCCAGGTGGTGCGCAAACCGGCAAGACCGTGCTTGTCGATGGCAGCCTGCCAGTTGAGGAATTCATCGACGCTCAGTGTATAGCGGGCGCAGGCCTCTTCGAGACTGAGCAGCCCGCCGCGCACGGCAGCGACGACTTCGGCTTTTCGTCGAATGACCCACCGCCGAGTGTTCTTCGGAGGCAGATCTGCAATCGTGAGCGGACTTCCGTCCGGCCCGATAACGTACTTAACGCGAGGTCGCATTTGTACGGTCATTTTACTCTCTACTCAACCTGACCATATAGGTTGAAGACTACGGCACCGGCCTTAAAATTCGACTAAGGGGAAACTTACAACAGGTTAAGAATAGTCGCAGAATTCAAGGGGTTTGGTGAGAATTGAACCAATGTGAATGCCTGGACGGGGCAGTGCCGCCGCCGTGAGCCGGACGCATGGTCGCCGGCCGGTGAGACGGACGCATGGCGCAGCGCCGAGCGGGCATGAGGCGGGCCAAAACCGCGAGGCCGGGGCGGCCTGCGCGGGTGCTTGGCGCGATGGAAACGGATCAGGCCGCGGCGTCGTCCGTCTCGGGGGCGGTTGCGGCCGGGATGCGCACATTGGTGACGTCGGAGAGCTTGATCTTGGTGCCGCCCACGGTCAGGACCGGCTCGTCTCCGGAGAAGTCCACGGCGGACACGACGCCGACCGTTGCCGTGTTGATGGTCACGTTCTTGCCGGCAAGGTTCTTGCCGTCGATCTTGATGGTATAGACGCCATCGGGCTTGAGCTGGCCGTCCGAGCCATAGCCGTCCCAGAGGAAATTGCCCGGGCCCTTCTGCAGCGAGCCGGTTTCGGCATAAATCACATTGCCCTTGTCGTCGCTGATGGTCACCTTGGCGTCGGAAACGGCGGCTTCGGCATTGTAGGCCCAGGAGGCGCCGCCATCGGACAGGTTGGCCTTGGTGCCGGAGGCGGTCACTTCCTTGCCGATATAGGAAACGGCATCGACATTGCCCGAGTTCTGGCTGGCCTGCATCAGCGCTTCAAGGAAGGTATTGGTCTTGAGCTGCTGCTCGACACCGGTGAATTGCACCAGTTGCTGGGTGAACTGATTGGTATCGAGGGGATCGAGCGGATTCTGGTTCTTGAGCTGGGTGGTCAGGATGTTGAGGAAGGTATCGAAATTGTCGGCGATGCCGGCGCGCGTGGTATCGAGCGAGGATACCGATGTGTTGACGCCACTGCTGCCGGCGAGCGGATTGACGGCCATGGTGAACTCCTAGGCGATGATGTTGACGCCGCTGGCCGACAGGCTCGCGCGGTAGAGGGTGATCGTGGGGGGCGGCAAGTCCTCGATCTCGGGCTGGCCCTGATCGAACAATGGCAGGCGGCTGGAATTGCCCTGGCCCTGCTGGCCGGACGAATTCTGCTTGAGGGAAAATTCCAGATTGGTCTTGGCGCTGTCGAGCCCCGCCTGCTGCAGGGCTTTTTCCAGGCCGCGCTGGTCGCGCTGCATCAGGTCGAGCGTTTCGGCTTTCTCGACTGTGAGGCGGGCCGTGACCTGGCCGGACCTGTCGATATCGAGGCGCACGTCGATCTTGCCGAGCTCGGGCGGATCGAGCCGCATCTGGAAGCGCGAATTGCCGTCGTTGACCTGGCGGACCAGCTCGAACGCGATCTGGGGCAGGTTGAGCTGCTGCTGGCTGGTCTGGTAGCCGGCGATCACCGGACGAGGACCGGGCACGGCCTCGATGCGGGTGGTTTGATTGGCGGGGAGCGCGGCGGCTTGCGGATCGGCGCCGGCACCGGCAGGTTGCTGGGCGACAGTTGGGGCAGCGGCGGGCTTGGCGTCTTTGTCCTTGGACGGATCGGGCTTGTCGCCGGGGTCGCTATCGACCTTGGTGGCGGTATCGGTCTTGGCCACGGGGTCGGCGGCTTGCGGGGCCGGGGTGTCATCGACAGTGTCGGTTGCGGCAGCCTTGCCGGCCAAGGCGGGCTCGGAGGTTTCGAGCGTCGGCGCGGTGAAGGTCGGGGCAATCGTGGGCGCGATTTCGGCGGGCTTGGCCAGTTTGGCCAGTGCCGCCTGCAGATCGGCGTCGGGCACGCTGTCGTCGGCCAGGCCCAGGGCGGCGAGCTTGTCGGCATCGATGGCGCCGTCGTCGAGGCCCTTGAGCAGAGCGGCCAGTTTGTCGCCGATGGTCTTGAGCTGGTCGGCCTGGTTGGCGTCGGTGGGTGGGTCGGTCAAAAGGTCATAGGCCAAGGGCGCAAGAGCCGCCGTCAGGCTGGCCTGCGGTGTGTCGCCAGCGGCGGCCGGCTGGGCCACCAGGGCGGCGAGCTCATCCAGGGATGGCAGTTGATCCAGCGAAATGCCCAGCGCGTCGGCCAGGGCGTCGAGGCCCTGGTTCACGGCGTCGAGATCCTTGGGCGTTTCGCCGGCCTGAAGGGCATCGCGCAGGGCGACCAGGGCGTCGATGGTATCGGCCAGCAAGGCTTGGCCTGGTGGTGTCGCCGAGGGCTGGATCGGCAGCGTGGCCGGCATCGCCGCAGCGACAGCGTCGGGGGCCTGGTCGGGCGGCTGCTCGGTATCGGCACCGGCCTCGAGATCGGCTGGCTCGGCGGCACCGGTGCGTGACGGCTTGCTGACGGGCGGTTCGGCATTGGTGGCATGGTCCAGCAGGGCCGCGAAGGCGTCGCGTGGCGCGGCCTCGGCATTGGGCTGCGCGTTGAGGCCCTTGACGGGAATGCCGGGAAGAGCGGCGGAGGTGACGGTGATATGGCTTGCCACGGCGTGAGCGGCCCTTGCATGAAACTGATCTGGCTTGGTCAATGCAAGCGGCTTGCCAAGTCGGGAAGAATAGCAAGAACAATATGTTGGCGGAAATTCAGCTTTGGCTCTTTCGGCTCCGGCAGGCAGCAAGTGCCCGCGTGGCGGCAAAAACTGCCGGTGCGTTCGAGCGGTTGCAGGGGCGGGGCAAAGCGCGTAAAAGCGCCCGCACAGCTATCCGCTGGCCCTTGAACCCAACCGGATACCCACGAATATGTTGAACTCGCTTGATATTGCCAAGCGCCCCCAAGACACGCGCGTCGTCGTCGCGATGTCGGGGGGCGTGGATTCCTCGGTCGTCGCGGGGCTTCTCGCCCGGCAAGGCTATGACGTGGTGGGGGTGACCCTGCAGCTTTACGATCATGGCGAAGCCACGTTCCGCAAGGGGGCGTGCTGCGCCGGTCAGGATATCCACGATGCGCGCCGAGTGGCGGCCAGCCTGGGCATTCCCCACTATGTGCTCGACTACGAGGAGCGCTTCAAGAAGGCGGTGATCGCGCCCTTCGCCAATGCCTATCAGCAGGGCGAAACGCCGGTGCCGTGCATTGCCTGCAACCAGAGTGTCAAGTTCGTCGACCTGATGAGCGTGGCGCACGATCTGGGTGCCGATGCCCTGGCGACGGGCCATTATGTGCAGTCGCAGCCGGGTGCGGACGGGCGCCGGATCTTGCTGCGGCCGGTCGATGCCGAGCGCGACCAGAGCTATTTCCTGTTCGCCACTACGCAGGCTCAGCTCGACTATTTGCGCTTTCCCCTGGGCGGCATGGCCAAGGCCGAGGTGCGGGCGCTGGCGCGCGAGATGGGGCTGGAAATCGCCGAAAAGCACGATTCCCAAGACATCTGCTTCGTGCCGCAGGGTAAATATGTCGACATCATCCGCAAGATGCATCCCGAGGCAGTGGCAACGGGGGAAATCGTGCATCTGGACGGACGGGTGCTCGGCAGTCATGACGGGATCGTCAATTTCACCATCGGGCAGCGCAAGGGCCTGGGCGTGGCGGCGGCGGAACCGCTTTATGTGATCAAGCTGGAGCACAGGACCGGCCGGGTCATCGTAGGCCCGCGCGAGGCGCTCAAGACCCATACGGTGCGATTGCGCGACGTGAACTGGCTGGGCGGCACGCCCCTGGCGCAGTTGTCGAGCGGCAATGGCGCCCCTCTCGAGGTCAAGGTGCGCTCGACGCGCGGCCCGCAGCCGGCGGTGATCCAGGAGCGGGACGGGGATGTGTTCGTGACGCTGGTATCGGGTGAGTACGGCATTTCGCCGGGGCAGGCGTGCGTGTTTTATGCCGATGACAGCGCGACCGCGCAGGTGTGGGGTGGGGGGTTCATCGCGGAGGCAGTGCCGCAGGTGTTGGTGGCGTAGGCCCCCTCATCCGGCGCTGCGCGCCACCTTCGACCCTAAAATCGATCCACTGGATCGATTTCCCAGCTAAGGCCGTCGGGACGAAGTCCCACGAGGGGAGAAGGGGACCTCCACTCCTGCCACTCACTGAGTCCCCCTCTCCCCTCGTGGGAGAGGGTGCCCGAAGGGCGGGTGAGGGGGCCTAAGGCGCCGGCGCCTCCTGTCCCGGCAGGGGCTTGGGCAAGGGAATGGCGTCGGCGGGGGCGATGCCTTGTTCGGCTTCGATGCGGTCGTAATTGCCCCACATGCCGAAATTGGTGATGATCGTCGCGCCAATGGTGACGATACCCAGGATGATGAAAATCAGCAGGATGATGCGGCTGCTGTTCAGTTTGAAAGGGCTCATCGGGCGGCTCGCTCAATATTTCCTTGGGCTGACCCCAAGGAAGGCGTCGGCTGCGGCGTCTTAGCATTATAACGGCGCAGGGAACAGGCGAGCGCGGGTATGGCCAGGTGATGGGACTGTCTGCCGCATCGCTGATCGCCGGGCCTGCGGATGCCGCGCGGCTCCTGGTGGCGCGTGCGCAAAAGGGCGACAGCGACGCCTTTGCCGCCCTGATCGAGGCTCATTACGACGTGATCTATCGCACGGCCTACAAATGGAGCGGCAATCGCAGCGATGCCGAGGATGTCGCCCAGGATGTCTGCGTCAAGCTGGGGCAGGCGATCGCAAGTTTCGACGGGCGCTCGGCGTTCTCCAGCTGGCTGTATCGGATCACGCTCAATGGCGTGCGCGACCTGCAAAGGGCGCGCAGCCGGCGGACGAAATACACCGATGCCCTGGCCCGGGTCAGCCCCGAACGGGCGCTGCCCGAACAGGAAGAGGCGGCGACCAGCGGGCAATTGTGGGACGCGGTGCGGCGCCTGCCGGAGCAGCAGCGCGATGCGGTGCTGCTGGTTTATGCCGAAGAGCTGAGCCATGCGGCAGCAGGCCAGATCATGGGTTGCAAGGAAGCCACCGTCTCCTGGCATATCCACGAGGCGAAAAAGACCCTGAGGGGTTTGCTATGAGCGATGACATGAACGATCCGTTGGCGGGGTTGAAGACGATCAAGGCACCGCCGCCATCGACAGCGGCGCGCCAGAGCGCGGTTGCGGCCGCGATGGTCGCATTCGAGGCCGCCAAGACCGCGCCCGCGAAAAAAAGTGCAACCGCCACCCAAGGAGTTCGCCGGCCCAGCCGTCTCAGTTCCATCATCAGTTCCTTGAAAGGGATCAGGATCATGGACATGCGTCTTCCCATCGGCACCGCGGCGGTCGCCCTATTGCTGTTGCCGCTCGGCTACCAGCTTTACAATTCTACGGCGATGAGCCCGGCTGACCGACCGCTGCTCAACGAAAGCCCGACCGTGGTGCCCGAGCCGGATGCCGAGGCGGTCGTTCCCGCGGATGGCGTTGCGCGGACGCAGGCGCCGGCGGCCTTGAACGACATTGCGGCACCCAAACCGGCCGTGACGGTCGCGGCGCCAGCTGAGGCCGCCAAGGACGAGGCCGTTCGCGCCGAGCCGCTGGGGCAGGACATGATTGCCGGCCAGGCCGAAAGCGTTGCTCCGGCACAAGCGCCGCTGGCCGGGACCGTCATGGCGCCGCCGCCTGCCGCACCGCAGAATTTCGAGCGCCAGAGCAATGCGGCGGGTGCGGGGTCCGACGGTTTCGCCTCCATGCTGGCGCCGTCCCCGCTGCCGAGCGCGACCCAGCCGAGCGGCGATGCGTTCACCGCGTTCGAGGAGTCGCGGTTGACCGTGGCGGCGGACCAGCCGGTTTCCACCTTTTCCGTGGATGTAGATACAGCCAGCTATAGCTATGTCCGCTCGATGCTGGACGATGGCTATGTGCCCGAGCCCGATGCGGTGCGGCTGGAGGAATTGATCAACTACTTCCCCTATGATTATGCGCCGGCCGACAGCGCGGCGGTGCCGTTCAAGCCGAGCATGGCGGTTTATCCGACGCCCTGGAACCCCAGGACGCAATTGCTGCATATCGGCATCAAGGGCTATGTGCCGCCCGCGAGCGCGGACACGCCGAGCAATCTGGTGTTCCTGATCGATACGTCGGGCTCGATGGACGAGCCCAACAAATTGCCGCTGCTGAAGCGGGCTTTTGCCCTGCTGGTGGACCAGTTGTCGGCAAAGGACAGTATCGCGATCGTGGCCTATGCCGGCTCGGCCGGCGTGGTGCTGGAGCCAACCCGGGCCGATGACAAATCCAAGATCCTGGCGGCGCTGGACGCCCTTGCGGCCGGGGGCAGTACCGCTGGGGCCGAGGGGATCGCGCTGGCGTATCAATTGGCCGAACAGGCCAGGATCAGCAATGGCACCAATCGGGTGATCCTGGCCACCGATGGCGATTTCAACGTGGGGATCGACGATCCCGAGGATTTGGAAAACTTCATCAAGGCCAAACGCGAGGGCGGGGTGACCCTGTCGGTACTGGGCTTTGGCCGGGGCAACCTGGATGATGCCACGATGCAGGCGCTGGCGCAGAACGGCAATGGCAATGCCAGCTATATCGACAGCTTCCGCGAGGCACAGAAGGTGCTGGTGGAAGAGGGCGGCTCGACGCTGCAGATGATCGCCAAGGACGTCAAAGTCCAGGTAGAGTTCAATCCGGCGATGGTCAGCGAATACCGCTTGATCGGCTATGAGACGCGGGCGCTCAACCGCGAGGATTTCAACAACGATCAGGTGGACGCCGGCGATATCGGGGCCGGGCACACCGTCACCGCGATCTACGAAATCACCCCCGCAGGGGCGGGCAGCGTCGATCCGCTGCGCTATGGCGAGCGGGGCGATGCGACCCCGACAGCGGGCGGCGAGATCGCCTTTCTCAAGATGCGCTACAAGCTGCCGGACAGCGATGTCAGCCAGTTGATCGAGCAGGCGGTGACCCCGGACATGGTGCATGCCGATATTGGCCAGGTCAGCGACGACATGCGGTTTGGCGCCGCAGTGGCGGCCTTCGGGCAAAAGCTCAAGGGCTCGATCTATGGCGGGGATATGGGCTGGGGCGATATCATGGCGCTGGCGCAAGCGGGACGCGGCAGCGACGAAGGCGGCTATCGCGCAGAGTTCATGGGCCTGGTGAAGACGGCGTCGCTGCTGGAGCCGGATGCAGCGACCAAGGACGATGCAGCCATACAATAGAGCCTTGAGCCGGGCCAGGTCCCGGAAAGCTCGCTGAATATTGGAAAGGCCGGGAGCAATCCCGGCCTTGTCGTTTGCCGGGCGGTCTCGCGGTGGAGGCGAACGAACTTGGTCCGACCGTGTTAGGGTTTGGCGATATATCGAACCAATTGGGAGGCCGTATTGCGCGGTATCGATTTCAGCTCATGGACGAGCCTTGCGACCACGCTGCTCGGGCTGGCGCTTGTCACATTGATCGGCATCGGCCTGCGCCTGGTGATCATGCAAACCATCCAGCAGCGCCAGCAGCGGATGAACCGGCAGATCAACGAGCGGCTGCGGGCGCTGATGGCGGCCTACAAGGTTCTGGGCGGCTCGTTCACCGGCACATTGACCGTCGATCCGACGCATCTGCGTGATTTGCGCCACCCGGCCGAACCTGCTTTGGTGGACGGCGGCGCTGTGGCAACTGTGGCAGGGGGGCAATCGGAGTCGGATCGAGGGCGCCGTATCCGCGATGCCGTCGAGGCGGCGCTATCCGATATCATCCTGTTGGGAACCGAAGAGCACGTTCGCCTGGCGGTGCGGGCGGCGCGCGAATTGATCGCCGGTCATGCGGTGCATACCCATGAACTGGTGGTATCGCTGCGCACTTATATCCGCGACGCGCTCGACCTCGATCCCATTCCGGCCGACCTGGCCATTCCGATGCAGGGACCGACGCGGCCTTCGGGCAGCGCGGCGCGCGGCAAAGGCGAGGGAAAGAGCGAAGGGCAGGGAGCGGGCGGCGGTGGCGGCGCGATGGGTGGAATGGGCGGTGGGATGGGTGGAGGAGTTGGCGGCGGGACCGACGATCCGGACGATCCAAATTCACGGCGCTAGGCGCCGGCCTTTGTAGATGAGACCGATCCCCAGCGGGACCGTAACTTAATCACGTTTAGCGGGGAGGGGCGCACCAGGATCTAGCGCGTCCCCTTGGTAATCATTGCGCCATCGGGGTCGATTGCGATGTGCACTTCGGTTCCTTTGGCGCTACGCAGAACAAGTTCTGTCGTTCCACCCAGAGCTCGCATGTAGCGCGCTACGGACGACAAAAGCATGTCATCGCTATTTTCCGTCCGAGAAACGTTGCTCTGGGGGATTGCCGCTTTGGCCGCCAAATCGGCTTGGGTGACACCCGATTCCTTTCTCAACTCCGCCATCGCCTCGCCCGCCAGTCGCAAAGTCCGCTTTTCATTGAGCCTGTCCTGAACGTCAACTGGAAGCTCGTGCCTGATGTCCTTCCAAGAGACGGCTCCTTTCAAACCTGCCATTCCAACTCCTTTGGTGCGTGTTTGCGTGCCTAGTGCGATCGTTCAGCCTGCAGCAAGCCAAAGATCAAAACGGTTATCGGCATTGTGTATCAATCGGTCATAAAACCTGCGCTCGCCCACGCCGCTCTTGTCACCGCCGCAGATGATGATGGCCTGTCGACCAGGATCAAAAGCAAATGCTACTCGCCAGCAGCCGCCGCCCGCATCAACACGAATTTCTTTCATATTATCATGCCTGGAATTCTTGAGCGTATTGACATTGGGCCTGCCCAATTTTGGCCCCACATCTCTAAGCAAATCAAAAACTTCTCCCAAAGCCTCTTTTACCGCTATGTCCAATTCCCTGAATTCTTCGACAAAATCGGGGTAAAAGACGACCTCGTAAGTTTCCATTGCCCCTTCCTCGACGAGAACATGCCTATATCGTTAAGTGCATTTTGTCAAGAGCTATGCAGTTAACGATATGTTCGGCGGGTCTGCGTTGCCGTCATGCCGGTTGCAGGATCAGCAGCCAGGCTATTCCTTGCGCCAGCAGCAAGCCGGCCGTCGCGATCCAGGTGGTCCAGTCGATCCAGGCTGCCGGGCCCGGCAGCCAGCCGATGCCCAGGAGCAACCGGCAGACCAGCAGGACCAGGAAGACCAGGAGATAGACCGCGATGGCGTAGAGCCCCAGTGTCCAGCCGTAAAAATAGGGCGTGCCACCGATGCCGGGAATGCCCAATATCCAGGGGATGAAGGCGAGGAGGCACAGCGCCGCCAAGGCGCCAGGCAGGTAGTTGGCCACGAGTGCCGCCATTGGGATCATGCCGTCCGCCTCCTGTTCTCAGCAGTTACCGGCATCAGCAATGTGGCAAAGGCGTGGAGGGGCGGTGCCGTCCCCCCCTCGAATGGTTTCGCCAACCCTTGATTAAACCAGCGGCTTCAAATTGGCTTCGATGCTCGCCCGGCGACTTTCCAGAAAAGGCGGCAAGGCCAGGCTTTCGCCTAGCGTTTCCATCGGCTCGTCGGCGGCAAAGCCGGGGGTGTCGGTGGCGATTTCAAACAGGATGCCGTTGGGCTCGCGGAAATACAGCGAGGTGAAGTAGAACCGCTCGACTTCGCCGCTGGAGCGCATGCCGGCCTGAGTGACGCGGGCAATCCATTGGCGCAGCGTGTCCTGATCGGGCGTGCGGAAAGCGACATGATGCACGCCACCGGCGCCGGGACGAGAGGCGGGCTGGGTTGGGTCGGCCACAACGTGAAGTTCGGCTGCAGGGCCGCCTTCGCCCATCTGGAACACGTGGGTTTCCCCGGCGGTGCTGGTGGCGGGGTGGGTGCGCACCTTGCTCATATTCATCACCTGGGTGAGCACGGCTTCGGTGCGCTCGAGTTGCGGCACGGCCAGGGTGATGGGCCCCAGGCCGATGATCTGCCGGTCGGGCGGCACCGGTGACTTGGCCCATGGGATGACCGTATTCGCGCTATCGGTAACCATACGGAAGCGTTGGCCTTCAAAATCCTCGAAATCCAGCGACAGATGGCCGGCGCGCTCCTTGATGGCGGACGTGCCGACATTGTGCGTCTGGAGGTGATCTTTCCACCAGGCAAGCGTTTCTTCGCTCCCAACGCGCAGGCCAGTGCGCGACACGGTGTGATTGCCGCGCTTTTCAGGACCGGCTTCGAAATCGAAGAAGGTCAGGTCGGCGCCGGGGGAGGCGACGCCATCGCCGTAGAACAGGTGATAGGCGGTGGTCTGGTCCTGGTTGACCGTCTTCTTGATCAGCCGCATGCCCAGCGTCTGGGTATAAAAGGCCAGGTTCTGCTTGGCCTCGGCGGTGACGGCGGTGAGGTGGTGGATGCCTGAAAGCTGAAGGCTCATTGGGGTCTCCTTGATGGCGCGATGCGTGGTTGACCAAGATGTAGGGGATAGGTGTCGGGTCCGGAAGCGGGTTAATGACGACGGGCTGTTGCGCCTTGTTGAACGGACAACTTTTATTTTGGCGTCATTCCCGCGGAAGCGGGAACCCATCCTTGCGGTCTTGGAATTCGGCCAGGGTAGGTCCCCGGTTCGTGGGGATGACGCAGCATTGGATTGGACTGTCTGTTTACAATCGAGCGCGACCTGTCTTTTTGCAATGCAATGCAACCGCTGACGCGCTATGGCTGTTGTGAACGAAACGGGAACTTCGATGGCCGCCCTGACCCTTCGCCGAAAACTGGCCGTGCTGTCGGATGCGGCTAAATATGACGCGTCCTGTGCTTCGAGTGGCACGGAAAAGCGCGACAGCCGCAAGAGCGGGGGCATCGGTTCGACCGAAGGCAGCGGCATTTGCCATTCCTATGCGCCCGACGGGCGCTGCATCTCGCTGCTCAAAATCCTTCTGACCAATTTTTGCGTCTATGACTGCGTTTATTGCGTCAATCGCTCATCCTCCAATGTCGAGCGGGCGCGGTTCAGCGTCGAGGAGGTGGTGCAGCTGACGTTGGATTTCTACAAGCGCAATTATATCGAGGGGTTGTTCCTGTCCTCGGGGATCATCCGCTCGCCCGATTACACGATGGAGGAAATGGTGCGGGTGGCGCGCAGCCTTCGCCAGGACCATGCTTTTGGCGGCTATATCCATCTCAAGGTCATTCCCAATTCCGCCCCCGAGATTTTGGCGGAAGCCGGGCGCTGGGCCGACCGGCTCTCCACCAATATCGAAATGCCTACCGATGTCGGGCTGCAAACCTTTGCACCGGAAAAACGCCCCGGCGAAATCCGCACTGCCATGGCCAATATTCGCGGCAAGCTGGTGGAAGCCGCGCCCGACAAGAAAGCCAAGGCGCAGCCGGCCAAGTTCGCGCCGGCAGGCCAGTCGACGCAGATGATCGTGGGGGCCGACACAGCCGACGACAATGCCATCCTGACGCGGGCCTCCGGGCTCTATTCCGGCTATAAATTGCGCAGGGTCTATTATTCGGCGTTTTCCCCCATCCCCGACAGCAGCGCCCGGCTGCCGCTCAAGGCACCGCCGCTGATGCGCGAGCACCGTCTGTACCAGGCCGACTGGCTGATCCGCTTTTACGGCTTCGAAGTGCCCGAGATCGTTGCCGGGGGCAGCGATGGCCTGCTCGATCTCGCCATCGATCCCAAGCTGGCGTGGGCGCTGACGCAGCGGCAAAGGTTTCCGGTCAACATCAACCGTGCCGACAGGGAACTGCTGCTGCGGGTTCCGGGCCTGGGCACCCGCAGTGTCGATCGCATCATCGCCACGCGCCGGCATCACAGCCTTCGCCTGGACGATCTGGCGCGCATTGCCGGCGCGATCGACAAGGTTCGCCCGTTCGTTGAAACCGTGGACTGGACGCCGGGCGGGCTGACCGATGATCACCAGCTGCGCGCCAAGCTCGAGCCGCAACCGGAACAGCTGAGCTTGTTCTGATGCACACAGTGGTGCTGCAATCGCTGAACGATTTCGATGAATGGCGCGGCCAGGCGCGCGAATTGTTGCGCGCCGGGGTCGCTCCCGACGAGGTCGTCTGGCGCGATCCGAAGTCCGAGGCGGGATTGTTCGAGCAAAGCGAGCCAGACATCGCGCATGCCGGCGACGTTCGGCCCGTGGGCGCCGTGCCGCCCGCCTTCATAGAACTGGCGCCCAAGGTGCTCTGCCACAGCGATCCCGAGCGGTTCGGCCTGCTCTATCGCGTGCTGTGGCGGCTGCAGGCCGACCGCGCCATTCTGGAGGTCGCTTCCGATCCCGATGTCGTCCGGCTGGCCGGCATGGCCAGTGCCGTGCGCCGCGAAAGCCACAAGATGAAGGCCTTTATCCGCTTCAAGTCGATCGTCGACGACACGGGGCTGGAGCGCTTCGCGGCCTGGTTCGAGCCCGATCATTATGTGGTTGAAATGACGGCGCCGTTTTTCGAACGGCGGTTTACCGGGATGATCTGGGCAATCGTCACGCCGTACCGGTCGGCTTATTGGGATGGCCAGTCACTGGCCTTCGGCGAGGGCGGTACGCGCGCCGATGTTCCCTCGGACGACGCGGTGGAAGGGGACTGGAAAACCTACTTCGCCTCGATCTTCAATCCGGCGCGGCTAAAGGTGGCGATGATGAAATCGGAGATGGCGGTCAAATATTGGCGCAACCTGCCGGAGGCCGAACTCATTGCTCCCCTGATCCGGGGCGCCAAACAAGCGGAGCAAGCCATGATCAAGCGCGCAGCCAGCCAGCCGCCTTCCCATCATCTCAAGCGGGTGGAGCGTCACATCATCGAGCAGCCCGAACCCACCGAAATCGTCAGTCTTGCCGATGCACGGGCTGCGGTGCAGGGCTGCCAGCGTTGCCCGCTCTATGAGCATGCCACCCAGGCGGTGTTCGGCGAGGGACCAGGCGATGCCGACATCATGTTTGTGGGCGAGCAGCCGGGCGATCAGGAGGATCTGGCGGGCAAGCCGTTTATCGGCCCGGCCGGCAAGGTGTTCGATGCGGCCATCGAGGTGGTCGGGATCGATCGCAGCAGGGTCTATGTCACCAATGCGGTCAAGCATTTCAAATTCGAGCCGCGCGGCAAAAAGCGCATTCATCAGCGCCCCGACGCCGGGGAGGTGCAGGCGTGCAAGTTCTGGCTTAACCTGGAGCGTGCATTCGTCAAGCCCAAGGTCATCGTGGCGCTGGGGGCAACGGCTGCGCAGAGCCTGTTGGGAAAAACTGCGACCATTTCCAAGCTGCGCGGCGCCCCGATCACCCTGGAGGACGGCATCGTGCTGTTCGTCACCAACCACCCCTCGTACCTGTTGCGCATTCCCGATCGCGAGATGGCCAAGTTGGAAAGCGCCAAATTCGAGGCCGACCTGGCGCTGGTGCGCGATTATTGGCGCGGTCTCGAGAACTGATGCAGAACAGGCTTGTGCTTGACAGGGGATGGGCACAAATCTAAGAAGTCGGCGCGCTCCCCGAGCGTTCGACATGATGGCTTGCCCATCACGGTCCTTGGGGCGGAGTAGCTCAGTTGGTTAGAGCAGCGGAATCATAATCCGTGTGTCCCCAGTTCAAATCTGGGCTTCGCTACCATCCAAACCCTCGTGAAACCGGGGGTTTTTGTTTTAGAAGCGTTCGTCAAATATCGCGCGCCCGAGGCTAGGTAGCATATAGGTAGCACATGAACGCGCTCCTCTCATATGCCTTGGTTCCCAAGGGTGGGCGGGTTTTTGCGTTCTAGGCGCAAGGCTTGGCGAATGCGCTGACCTGACTGCTTGTGCCTCTGACTAGGCCAATTGGATTTCCCGGCTGATGCCAATTGATCTTTGCCCTATGCCAAAAGCTCTCGGTAAAGGGCAGTGCATCAACAGGAGACCTTCGATGGACAAACTCGAATTGCTCGGCTTTCGGCTCCAAGACTTACGCGACGACCATGAGCCTGATGAAGAAGACATGGATCCAGCGATACTGCGAGACGACCAAAATCTACGATTTGATGATCGCCAATGGTCATCTGACCCGTGACATGTTTGAGCTGGGCGGGATAGGTGACCAAGCCGATAACGCGCTGCCGCAGCGTTACGCGCAATACAGAACAACAATTATCCGATAAGCTTTGTCGTCTTTGCGGACGAGTTTGCTGCGTGGCTCTTGGGCAAGGACGGTCGTGACCGTCTCAACCTGATCGACCTCATAGCCATGAGTACGGAGTTTTCTTGGTTACGGATCAAGATCGTTCCGCAGCTAGACGGTTCGCTCGTAACGGTCCGCTCGACTCCTTATGCCGCATACAAGGTTCGTGAACGGGTGCTGGTAAGCATTTAGTCGACCGGTCCCTTGCTGGGAGCACTCCAGCTCCCGGCAAATACCGATTGGCAGTGGGACCCGAGAGGCCGCCCTCGTCAATGCGTCGGTTGGAGCAGGCATACCGCTTTCACGGTGCCTAGATGTCTGAAATGGGGCCGGCAGCGGACTGACGGCTTTTGGCGAAATGCCTAAGATAGCCGACATGCCGTTTTTATAGTGACGGGCTGAGGTTTGCGTTAATAAGCCGGTCAAGCCGGCATCGAGGTCCGAGCGCGAGGCTCGGCAGCGGTAGCACCATCCAGCAAACTGAGGCGCCATGCGCAAATGGCGTCGTCGTTCTGCTACACCCAATCCGCCAGCCTCTTTACCTCCTCGATTGCTTCCATGAGCCTTCCTCGGTTCGCTTCGGTGACGACCTGGTTCGGCGTGTCCTGAGCGAACGGCATTAGGTTTATGCACCGTTATCGCGATCTTCGACAGTCAGGCAGGTGCTGGTTGCCGGCATGGGTCCGCGCCGGCCGCACCTGGGTCGGTATGGGGGATGTTCCTGACCCGGCGTGCCGGGTCGACGTGCCGAAGTTGGTGCGTTAGCATTTGGACATCCTGCCTTATCGAGCCGCCGCCCATGTTTGACGTCGATCCCGCTCGCATCGAGGACCTTGATGCCAAGACGCTGGTTATTCTCCTTCGCAAGCTCTTGCATGCTGAAGCTCTGACCGCCGGCCTGTCCCTTGCAGCAGTGTCGGTTCCGCTGCAGATTACCGTCCCCGACAATGGAGAGGACGGCAGGATCGATTGGGAGGGCGGCATCGCGACGACCGAATTTTTGCCCGGACGGATCAATCGGTTCCAGAGTAAGGCCGGCAAGCTGGATCGCTCGGGCTGGAAGAAGGAATTCTGGACGAAATCCAGTCAGCGACCGGGGGGGCAAAACGCGTCCTTTCGGGCGCGCTCGAGAATGCCTTGGCCCTCGGTGGCAGCTACGTTGGGTTTACGTCCAAGCCTCTGACCAACGACAAGATCGACGACTTTGTCGCCGCGATCAGAGAAGGCATCAAGGATGCGGGCGGTGAGCCAACCTTGCTCCCGGCAATCAAAATCTATGATGCGAACAAGATCGCGGATTGGGCGTCGAGGCACGTGGCGGTCGCGACGTGGCTGGCGGAGTATGCGAACGGGCAAAGCGTTGCGGGATTTCGGACCGTTTCGGACTGGGCTCGCTCGGACGATTTCTCCGCAACGGTCCACGTGGAAGACGCCGAGCCTCGTTTCCGCAAAGGCGCACGGACCGAGCGGGATGAGGCCGGTGCAGAAAACAAATCGTCAGCGGCCACGGCATGGCGTTGGGTGCTCGATCACATCGCAGAGCTGCGCACGATCGTGCGGATTTCGGGTTCATCCGGCCTTGGCAAAAGTCGTTTCGTCTATGAGGGCCTGAAATCGTCCGAGGGCTCGCTTGCCGAGATACTACGGGCGACGACCGTGTTTGCCGACTATCGGGTCGTGCCCTCGACCTTGTTGGCGATCGCCACCCGGCTGGCGTCCGAAGGAAAGGCCGCCCTCCTGGTCGTTGACGAGTGCCCGAGGGCGGTAGCCGCCGATCTGGCTGTGATCGCGACCGCGGCCGACAGCCGCCTACGCGTCATCACGATCGACACCGACCATCGTCCGCTGGACGGGGAGCGGGTGCTCCATGTGGCCCTCGAGCCGAGTAGCGGTAACCTTGTCCGCGCGATCATCAAACAGAAAAACTCCGCCCTCGCATCCCCGGCCGTCGAACGGTTGCTCGAGATCAGCGGCGGGTTTCCCGTGTCGCTATCCTTGCGGCGGGAACTGCCGATGTGCACGCCACTGCCTACGAAACCGTTGACGACGTCGTCACTCGCCTCCTCGATGGGGCAGGCCTACGCCAGCCCGATCAAGTACGCTCCATCGAAGCCTTGGCGATGTTCGAGGCGCTCGCCTGGCGGGGGCACGACGACAAGCCTCTGCAACTGGATCTGGTCGCGCGGCTGTTCGGTCGGGTGGATCCGGATTCCATGTACGAATATCTACTCGCCGCCGAGCTCCATCATCTGGTCGGTCGGTATGGCGACAATCTGGCCGTTCAGCCGTCGCTCGTCGCTTTGCACCTGGCAGCGCGTCGCCTGTCGGTCCTGCGGCCGGCAACGCTGCAGCGCTTCGTGACCGAAACGGTCGACGATGGCTTGGTCATGGCCATGGTGGGCCGTTGGCGCGACCTTGATCGGCAACCGGTCGTGGTCGATACGGCAAAGCGTTTGGTTGGGCCGGGTGGACCTTTAGCACATGGGGAGGCGGTCTTGACCCGGCGTGGCGCGACGATGATCGACGCGCTGGTTCATGTCGTCCCGGACCGGGTCGCCGATCGTCTCGCCTTCGTGATCGCCAATGCCGAAACCAGGGAGCTCGTGAGCGCCGGTGACGCGCGGCGTGACTTGGTGCGCGCCCTCGCCAAACTCGTCTTCCGGAAGGAAAGCTTCGCCTCGGCATCGCGAGCGCTCAAGCGATTGGCCCTCGCCGAAACCGAAAACTACGCCAACAATGCTACCGGTGCCTTCAAGCAGCTCTTCTTCCTCTACCAAGCGGGACCGAAGTGGCGCCCGCCGAGCGTTTCGCCATGCTCGATGAGGGCCTCGAAAGTGCCGACCCGCAAGAACGGGCGCTCTGCGTTGACGCGTTGGCCAACGCTTTCCGACGGGACTCTACGCGCTTTGACGAAAGCGGGCGGATCGGAACGCGCGAGAAGCTGATCGATTGGGCGCCCGCGACGCGCGACGATGTCGATGCCTTTCACCAGGAGGCCCTCGAGCGGCTCGTACGGACACGCAAGGAACGCCCCGAACTGGCAGAGCGATGCGAAGCGATATTGGCACGGGCGGTCAGGGCAGCCCTGAGCGGCGATCGATACCTCGCGTTCGCGCAGATCCTGCGTGATATCTCCGAAGAGAAAGGGTTTTGGCCGGAAGCGGTCGAGTCCGTCGGCTCCTGGCTCTTCTTCGATCGTCGGCCCGAGGCTAGCGAGCGGGGGACATTCGTCCGGCGTCTCTACGATGAACTGTTTCCGTCCGATCCCGTCGACCGCGCCATTGTCTTCACCAAGTTCTGGCGTGCCAACATCCGGGATCCCGATATCCGCTACTCGGAAGACGACCGGGACCACGGTTACGCCAACCGGGCCGCGCGTGCCTTGGCCATCGAGATCGCCGGCGATCCCGACGCCGCGATTGAGGCCGTGCGGCGGATGTCCGCTCTCGATCTCAAGGAGGTGTTCGATTTCGCCGAAGAACTTGCGGCGAACGCCTCGGACAAGCTCGGCCTCATCGAAGCGGCGGTCGATACCCTGATTGCCGTGGGCCCGGGGACGGGCAATGCGTCCGTACTGCGTGGACTGCTGCGCGGAACGGACCGTTTGGATCGCGATGCCGCGGACCGCGGAGCCCAGGCAGCTCAAGAACGGCTTGATCCGGCGCAATGGCCCCTGGTGAACCTTCACAGCGCCATCTCGATCGACGGGAAGCGCCTTGCCCGAATCCTGACCGATATCGAAAGCGGTCTGCTCGAGCCGCAGCATTGCATCATGCTGTCCTACGGCCGCGGTCTGGACGAACTCGACCCGAGCGACATCGCCCGATTGGCCCTGACCTTGACGACCAAGGGGAGTGAAGGGGCGTGGGCCGCGTTGGAGATCGCGATGATGTATCGGCATGGCGCGAACGTCCCAGCCGAACACCGGCATCTTGTAGCCTTGCTCCTCGGGGCGCCGGTCCTGTTGGCGTCGGGTCACGATCGGGATCGCGATGCCCATCTGCTCGGTGAGTTGGCCACCAGCGTCAGGGCTACCGTGGGCATCGATCGACCAACGGCGCAGGCTTGGTGCGATCAAGTCATCCGGCTGGCGGTTGCCGATGACGGCGCCATGCTGTTCGCGCTTGATAGTGCAATGCGCAAGATCGTCGGGTTGGTTCGCGAGGATATGCCTGACGTGGCCTGGGGCAAGTTCAGTCACTTCTATGCGGCGGCGACCCCGATCGAACGCAACAGACTCAAGCGACTGGTCGGGTCCGAAGAGGACAGGTTCGAAGGTCAGGCCCACACCGATGCCGGCCCTCTTTTCGGCGTCTCCGAGCAATCGATGTTTGACTGGGCGGACGAGGCCGAGGATGGACCGTCTTTCCTCCTCGACTTTTATCCGATCCTTGAAAAATCAGGAGGCGACGCGGCGTGGCACCCCGCCCTAGTGACATTGGTGCAGCGCTACGGCAAGTCCAAGCCGTTTCTGGCCGCTCTCTCACGCCGGATACGACCCAGTTCTTGGTCCGGCTCGGTGGTCCCCCTGTTGGAGGTGTTTCTCAATCCGCTGCGCGGCTGGTTTGACCATCCCCTTCGACTGGTGCAGATCTGGGCGCAGGAGGAGTACCGTCGCATCGAACGCCGCATAGACCGCGAAAAGGAGCACGATCGGGAATGGATGGGCTAGGCCACTGGGGCCGTCGATCCCCTGTCGGCTAACGGCGGGATACTGCACTGCAACATGGATTCTGCTGAAACGGCTACAACAACTCTGCGCCGGCTTATGCACACCAACCTTGAATTGACTTGGAACGTTGCCCAGCCATTGCTTACGGCCGGCGGCCCACTGCGCGAAACGTGTTAACCTGCCTTGGAAGCACTAAGTTGCACCGTACCCAAGTGAGACGACACAGACGTCGTCATCGAAGTCCGCTTTCGACATTTCGCAGAAGACTATCAGACTGCGGAATGGGCCCGAAGCGGACACTATTACGACCCATCATCGCTTGCGTGGGAAGCGATTGGGATCCGACCTCTGTTCCCAACAATTGCGGCCCACTGCGGTAACAGATATTCATAGGCGATGGAGCACGTTTCCGACGACAAGCTGCAGGAGTTACTGGACGCTGCGGAGGGCCGTCCGCGCCCACGACGTAACCTCCAATTCAACCAAGAGCAGAGCGCCATCTACGGTGGCGTATCCGGAGCGCGGTTAGGGGTCGAGCAGTTCGAGGTGGCAAACGGGCTGGTTATCCGTCAAACGTTCGCGCACCTAATTTCCCCTTACATCATGGCCTTTGCCCCGCCCGATTCCCCGTCAAAGCTGCACCCAGGTCCGTGGCGTCCTGTATCGGGTGGTGCTGGCTTCGACGTCCGTATCGAGGTGGCGCTGACCGAAGGTACGTCGCCTGTAGGTTTCGACAGGGTGAATGCTATCTGGTGGACCCTGTCCCTGATGCGCCTGATGACCGGCCTGCCGTTGGTCCTCCCGGTGCTGTCCGATATTCGGTTCGCCGAGGCTGCGCATAGCGTACATGAACCGCGACTCTGGCCTATCGAGGTATCCAGGCCACGGCTGGGGCCAAGGGCGTCCGATGACACGATTGGCGGTGAGCACCTGGCGGCCGTGGCGACACTCTTCGCGCCTGGCGCTGCACTCATGGACATCGAGCATTCCACCGGGCCTACCAGACCTGGGATCAGGCTCCGTTTGCCCACTCCACCGGCGCGGCGATAGTGATGATATGGGCCGCCCTGGAAACACTGTACCGACCGGGTCCGAAAAACCTGACGAAGCGATTGTCCAAGGCGATAGCTACTCACCTAGAGAAGCCTGGCAGTAAGCGCGAGGCACTCCAGCAGAAGGTTGCGGCTCTCTATGAGCTTCGAGGCAGCAGCGTGCACGACTCCCAGGAGGCAACGGGAGGAGCGCTCGCTGACAGTGCCAGCCTAGCTCGGCGCGCGTTCATAGTCTATATGGGTGAGGGAGCTGTCTTTGACTGCGAAGCCTTGCTTCAGCGATGGTCCGCCGAGCACACCCAAAACCAATGAACCACACTCATCCGGGGCGGTGGCGGGGCAAATGACCGCTTTGGGCCTGATGCGGCCGTTGCGCTTTGGGTAGCCGCCAGTCTGCTACCCACCCCGTTGTTGCCATTGCCTCGACCTGAGCGGACCGACTGCTTTTGGGAAGTCGGAATGACGGGTCAACGACCGAAATGGGGGCGCATTTCCGCCCGGCGCTTGCCGACCCGTTCCAGATCAAATTAGAATTCTCCGAAAGCTCCGTTTGAGGTCCTAGGAGCACCTCCGCTTTGCGCCGCATATTGGTCACTCATAGACGCCGCGGACAAATGCAGGACTGCGGCCGGTCTACCCCCTATGATCGGAATGCAGCGGTGGGAAAGACTGCGCTTAGTTTGACGCTGGCGGTGCCCGCCCGAGTTCAGATGGTTCAACGATTGCGCACTTCGTCCAGGATTTTGCCGGCGTAGCTGCTCACCGATTGCTGGGCATTGGCGCCATAGACCGAAATGCCGGCCCGGTCCGTGATGTTGATCTGGTCGCCGATGTGCGCGACTTCGGCCCAATCGGCGGTGATGACCCGCAATATGCTAGCTGGAGCGATTGTGGTAGCGGTTTCGACCATCGCACGCCCCGTCGGTGGCAGATACATCAGCGCTTGTCGTGGCGACGCTGACAGGTCGCAGGACATTTGCAAGCCAATATGTCCCCGAAGACATCGCGGCGAAAGTTTCGCCGGGTTGCAACCAGACTGTCACAGAAGCTCGATAAGACTGCAGCCATTCAAGCAGAATCGGCGAGCGGATGACCAACAGCGACCTCGATGCAATCACGGTAATACGTAATACCATCCTGTGCAGCGGGCCGTGCAGCTGATGGCGCGTCTCAGCACCGCCAAAGCCGTCACTTCGCGCGACGTGGCGCGGGCCGCCAATGTGTCACAGGCCCTGGTCAGCCGGGCTTTTACCGGCAATGGCCGCATCGCCGCCGATACGCGCGAGCGCATCCTCAAGGTCGCGACCGAGATCGGCTGGCATCCCAATGCGCTGGCCGCCAGCATGGTCACCGGGGATGCGCCGCTGGTTTCGGTCATCACCACGCGGCTGAGCTTCGACTGGCGCGCCCAGGTCCTGTCGCACCTGCTCAAGGCTTTCGAGCAACGGCGCCTGCAGCCGCTGATGTTCTACGCGGACAATGACGACGAGGTCGATCGGCTGCTGGGCGAAACCATCAGTTGGCGCACCCGTGGTGTCGTGGTCACCGCGGGCGCCATATCGCCGGCTCGGGCCGAGGCAATCCTGTCGCGCGGGCAGTTCCTTGCGGCGCTCAACCGGCCTGGCAACCATCCCAATGCCTTCTCCATCGCCACCGACAATCTGGCTGGCGGCCAGCAGGCGGCGTCCGTGCTGCTGGCCGAAGGGCGCCAGCGGTTCCTGGTGCTAGCCGGGCCCGAGGATAGCTGGGCCAGTTCGCGCCGCGTTGCGGGCTTTGTGTCCGCGCTGGAGCGGGCAGGGCATCGTACGCTGGTGTGGCACAATGCCGAGATGACGGTCGACGCCGGCCAGGCCTGCGCCGTGCGCTTATTGGACCTCGCGCCCGGGAGCCGCGCCGATGCGGTATTTGCCACCAACGACGCGATTGCGCTGGGCTTTATCGACGGGTTGCGCGCGGATGGTCCCAGCTTGCCTTCCAAACTCTCGCTGATCGGCTTCGACAATCTGCCCGCGTCCGCCTGGGCGCCCTACCGGATGACGACGTTCGAGCAGCGCCTCGATGTCATGGTCGCCGGTGTCCTCGGCCATATCGAGGCGCATCAGAACGATGTTCCGGCCGGGCCGGTGACTCAGTCGGCGCCGCTTTCTCGCAGCGCCGATGGCGTCTGCTATTGCCCGCCACGCCTTGTGGTGCGGCAAACCACGATGGTGCAATCTTGAGTGTCGACCGCCGCCTGCTGCTCGCCGAAACCATCATGACCGGCGCCGGCGCCATCGCCCGCCTGGCCTTTGACAATGCAGCGCTCGAAGTCATCAGCAAGGGGCCGGGTGATGTGGTCAGCGAGACCGATTTCGCCATAGAGCGCATGGCGCGCGAGGCCATCGGCGCGGAATTTCCCGACGACGGTTTTATCGGCGAGGAACTGGGCGGCGGTCTCCTGACGACCGGCTATACCTGGCTGATCGATCCGGTCGACGGCACCGTCAATTTTACCCGGAAGCTTGGCTATTTTTGCGTGGCGCTGGCGCTGCTCGAAAACGGCCGGCCGATCGCTGCCTGGACCCTCGATCCGTTGCTGAACGAGCTGTTTCATGCAGGTCCCGACCATATCGCCCGCCTCAACGGCATGCCGATCCGCTGCGCTAGCCAGTCCGATTTCGGCGAGGCAGTCATCGGGCTCGGCTTCTCGATCCGTCACGACGCCGCGCTCAATGGGGCGATTGCGGATGGCCTGATCCGCTCCGGTGCCGAATACCGGCGCCTTGGGGCAGGCGCGCTGTGCCTGGCCCATGTCGCGGCTGGACGGCTCGATGCCTATTTCGAGCCGCATATGAACCCCTGGGATGCGATGGGCGGGCTTTATCTGGCCGCCTGCGCCGGTGCCGTCACCGCCGACTATATCGGCGCCGGCGGACTGGAGCATGGCGCCGTGGTCTATGCCGCGGCGCCCGCCATCTCATCCCAACTCCTGGCCGCTGTGCCGGGCCTGCTTTCCGGCACTCCGCTTCATCGGGAAAATGATCGGCGGAGTGCCGGAAATATTGCGAGCGATCGCAAGCCTTCCCCCAACGTGGAGACAAAACAATGAAAGCCTTGATTGCAGCGTCTATTGCCCTGCTTCTGAGCACCACCGCTTACGCCGTGGAGCCCGTCGGATCGGACAAATTCAACACCGACCCCGGCTTCGACCTCACCACGCTGACGGCTGACAATTTCTATGATGTCATCGTTCCGTTGGCGAAAAAAGAGGGCAGCGTCACCCTTTATGACTTTACCGACAGCTTCGGCCCGCTGTTCACCGAGCACCTGATCCCCGAATTCGAAGCCAAATACGGCATCACCGTTTCCTACGTTCGCGGTGAAGGCGACGCTGCCAACCAGCAACTGATCGCCGCTCACAATGCTGGAGCCAAGGCGCCGGCCGATGCCTATTTCGTCAGCTCGGGCAGTCTGCCGCTGTTGCGTTCCTCCGATGTCATGGCCAACATTCCCCTGGTCAGTATATTGCCGAGCGGCGCCGGGATCGATCCAAAGATCGCTACCATCACCGGCGGCATCGAGCATGGCGGCACCTTCCTGCCGTTCCATCGTAACCAGACCGACATCGTTTACAACACCACCGCCATCCCCGCCGAAAGCGCCCCGACCGATCTCGATTCGCTGGCTGCCTGGGCCATGGCCAATCCCGGCAAGTTCATCGTCACCTCGCCTGCTGGCGGCGGTTCGGGCAATGGCTTCATGCAGACCGTGGCCTTTGCCAAGGTCACCGATGAAGCCTGCCGCGCCGCCTTCGTCAAATACGACATTACTAAGGAAGAAGCCGACGCCTTCGCCGCCAGCGACTGCATGAAGCCGGTCTGGGACTACTACAAGGCCCTGCTGCCGGTGGTGGAAGTCACTAATGGCAATTCCGATACGCTGAACCTGATCGCCAATGGCGCCGGCGCTATCGGCACCGCATGGGAAGACATGGCCTATGACTTTACTGGCCGGGGCCTGTTGCCGCCGACAGTCCGCCAGACCCTCTTAAAAGAGGGCCAGGTTGGCGGCGGCGACGGCATGTTTTTCCCCGTCAACGGCACCGCGCCGGCTGCCGGCCTGCTGATGCTGGATTTCCTGATGAGCAAGGACGTTCAACTGGAAAAGCTGCAGCTCAACGGTTCGCGTTCGGCGCGTACCGATATCGACCCGGCCGCCAGCTTTACGCCTGAGCAGGTGGCGCGTCTGATCCCGACCGCCGAATTCAGCAGCCGCGCCATCGAGCGCATGCCGGCGATCCTCAACGATCAGCTGACCGCCTATTTCGTCGCCAATATCCTGGCCAAGTAGGTCTCGTATCCAGCGGTGGCGCTCCGGCGCCGCCGCCTCTCTTGCGCAAAAGGTCCACCCATGGACGCTTCCATTTCCATCCGCCGACTGACCAAGCAGTTCGACGCCACGTCCGTGCTCAAGGGCATCAATCTCGACATCCCGCCCGGCCGTTTCCTCATCCTGCTCGGCCCGTCCGGCTGCGGCAAGACCACACTGTTGCGTACCATTTCAGGGATCACCGATCCTACGAGTGGCGAAATCTGGTTGCGCGACAAGCGTATCGACGGCGTGGCGCCCGAAAAGCGCAATTTCGGCCTGGTGTTCCAGACCTATGCACTATTCCCCCATATGAGCGTCGCCAAGAACGTCGCATTTGGCCTTGAAATGCGCCGCGTCGGCAAGGCCGAGATCGACCGCCGGGTGGCGGCAGCGCTCGATTTGGTCGGGCTTGGCCATCTGGCCAGCCGCCTACCCAAGCAGCTCTCCGGCGGGCAGCAGCAACGTGTCGCGCTCGCCCGCGCCATCGTCATCGAGCCCGGTGTGCTGCTGTTCGACGAACCGCTCAGCAATCTCGATGCCAAGTTGCGCGATAGCCTGCGCGAGGATTTGCGCGCCCTCCAGCAAAAGCTGGGCGTCACTTCGATCTATGTTACCCACGACCAGTCCGAAGCCATGGCGCTCGGCGATGAAATCGTGGTGATGAAGGACGGCGCCATTGTCGAGCGCGGTACGCCGATCGAGCTGTACCGCCGCCCGATCTACCGCTTCACCGCCGAATTCCTCGGCATGACCAATGTCATTCAGGCCCAGATCGAGGGCGACCAATGCCGCCTGCCCTGGGGCGCCGTGCGCAGAATTGAAAACCCCGGCGAAAGCCAGGTCGAAGGCGTCGCCATTCGCCCCGAAGACCTGCTCATCGAGCCGGCCGAAGGCGAGCCTGACGGCGTCGTCGAGCAATCGATGTTCATGGGCGCCGCGACCCATTACTGGATCAAGGCGGCTGGAGGGACTCTGCGCGCCATTACCAGCGGCGGCAGCAATACCATCCTGCCGGTCGGCCAGAGGGTCAAGCTGATGCCGCCACCTGCGCTGCACCTACTCAAGTCGCTCGGTGCCCAGTCATGAACGCCGGCAAGATCAATCCCGCGACGCTATGGCTTTGCCTGCTGCCGGGGCTCGGCTATCTCCTGTTGTTCTTCGGCCTGCCCCTGGTCACCGTGGTGTTCGGTAGCTTCACCAGCCGGGAGCCCGGCGCGTCGGCGATTACGCTGGATACCTGGATCGCGCTGTTTTCCAGCCGGGTCTATCTCGACGGGCTGTGGTTTTCCCTATGGCTGGGCATTGCGCCGACCGCCGTCAGCTTGCTCATCAGCCTGCCGCTCTCGGCGCTGATGCAGGCCAATGAGACCAGCCAGAAACTGTTCGGCTCGCTGTATCGCATTCCCCTGGTCGTTCCCGGGGTCGTGGCCGGTTTCCTGATCCTGGTTATTCTCGATCGGGGCGGCATGGCATCGCGCTTGCTGGCGCCGCTCGGCATTCCCATGCCACGGCTGGTGCGTGACGAGTGGGGCGTAGGCGCCATCATTGCCTCGGCCTGGAAGACCGTGCCCTTCATGACCCTGATCATCGCCGGCGCCATGGCGGCGATCAGTAAGGACATCCTCGCCGCCGCCCGCACGCTTGGTGCCAGCCGCCTGACCGTGCTGTGGCGCGTCCAGTTGCCGCTGGCGCAGCCGGGTATCACCGCCGCGGTACTGCTCAGCTTCATCAGCTCGCTTGGCTCCTATGTCATCCCTAGCCTGCTCGGCCCGACCTATCCGCTGCCGCTGAGCGTTCACATGTTTGTCGAGGGCTTCCGCATGGGCAACTGGCCTATGGTCTATGCCATGGGCACGCTGCTCAGCGTGATGGCGATCGCAGTCTTGCTCGCCTATTACGCCATTGTCGGCTCGTTCAGCCGCGGCAGCGCCGCGGTCCAGACGAGGACTTGATCATGGCTACGCGCAGCAGCAGATCGCAGGGACTGATCGGGGCAGGGCTCTACGCCTATCTGGCGCTGACCCTGTTCGTGCCCCTGGTCGTCATCGCCCTCTGGGCCTTCTACGATCCCAAGGTCGGCTGGTTCCCACCCGATATCATTCCGCGCGCCTTTTCGGTCTCGGCCTGGCGCGAAGTGCTGGCCGACCGCAATGTGTGGCCCTCGGCCATGCTCAGTCTATTCGTCTCGGTGGTGGTTACGGCGTTGACCGGCGCGCTGGCTTTCCCCACCGCCTGGGCGCTGGCACAGTTCCCGTTCCGGCTTAAGCGCGCGGTGGAGGTCTTCATTCTTGCGCCGATCATCGTCCCCGGCATCGTCGTTGCCGTCAGCCTGGGCGAGATCTTCTTCCGCTTCGGCCTCGCCGGCACTGTGCTCGGCGTCATCCTGGTGCAGTTGATCGGTACCTTACCATTCATGATCCGCATCCTGACCGCGACGCTCGAAGGCATTCCCAACGAATTGATCTATGCCGCCCGCACGCTGGGCGCGTCGCCGCGGGTCGCAGTGATGCGCATCGCCTTGCCATTGGCCTGGCCGGGCTTTGCGGCGGGGGGCCTCCTCACCTTCATCGCCTCGTTCGAGGAGTTCGAAAAAAGCTTCATGGTCGGTGCGCCCAAGGTGCAGACGCTGGCCGTGCGGCTGTGGAGCTATCTCGGCGGCGACGTTCTGGTGCTGCCCACCGCGGCGGTCGTCACCTTCATTCTTCTCACCCCGATGCTGGTCATCTTCATCCTCGCCGAACGTCTCAGCAAGGATGACGTGATGGCCGCTGGCCTCGGCAAACTTTAATCCCTGGAGCCACCTGAATGAGCAATCCCTTCCTCGCTGCCGATACCGGTCGCATTCGTCTCTGCGGCCATCGCGGCCACAATGTCTCGGCGCCCGAAAATACCTTCGCGGCCTTCCGCGCTGCCCACGAGCTCGGCGCAAGCAGCCTCGAGATCGACACCGTGCTGACCGCCGATGGCCAGATCGTCGTCATCCACGATCTGCTGGTCGATCGCACCAGCAATGGCACCGGTGCCGTCAAGGATTTGACTCTCGCGCAAATCCAGGCCCTCGATGCCGGCGCCTGGTTCGATCCTATATTTGCCGGCGAGCGCATGCCGACGCTCGGCGAAACCATCGCCCTGGCCCATGAGCTGGACATGGTTCTGGAGGTCGAGATCAAGGAAAAGGTCCATCTCGACCGTTACGTCAGCGCCCTGCAGACGGCGCTGGCCGATCCGCGCGACCTGGCACGGGTGATGATGATCTCGTTCGACCATGCCAATCTCAAGGCAGTAAAGGCCGCGATCCCGTCTATTCGCACCGGCGGCATTGTCCATGAAAAGTTTCCTGACACGGTCGCTGTGGCGCGCATTTCCGATCTCGACGAGCTGTGCATCGATCTCGACGTCTTCGATCCGACGGGAGCCGAACAGCTCCACGCGGCCAGCATCGCCATCCGCTGCCACGCCTATAGCCCAAGCACCTGGGACAAGGCGCGCAAGTCGGGGCTGAACTGGAATGAGACGCTGCCGCAATATCTGCGCGCCGGCCTGATCGATACGCTGTCGGGCGACGATGTCGAATGGCTAAAGGACTTCATAGATACAGCGGGCGCATGAACGAACAAGAACCATTGCGATATACAAGTAAGATCGGCTGTTCTGATTTAGAATTAGCGAGCCTGCTTCACTTCGCCGATCGACGATGGCTTGGCAGATGCAACAGCGCCCGGCGCGCCGTGGTTTAGCCAGGGCCCGTGACGTTGATCTGCAGGCTAGCGAAGGACAGCTCCGCAAGTCAACATGACTCTTAACAACGCTGCGCGATGGCTCGCTGGCCCGCAACGTAGGTCTTAGGTGGCATGCCTTCTGGCGCGCTCAGAGCATGCAGAAAACCGACCCCTGAAGGCGAAATTGCTTTTGATACTGGATCGGTGTCAGAGACGTGACGATGCGGAAATGCCGATGCAGCGAGGTGACGCTCATGCCGGCGATCTCCCCGAGTTACTCACCGGGCAGTGCGGACGCCAGTGCGGTGCAGAATCAAGATTCGTGCACCAGTATTCGGGCCTTACAATTTCAACAGCCTGCTTGGTGTATAACTCAGGTTCGCTCAGGCCAAAGCCCAGGGCATCTACACCGGCGGCAAGCGACGTTTCGACCGTGAACAAGTTCGAGCGCTTAGTGCCGCCGGTCTTGGTCCTTCGGAAATAGCCAGCCAAGTCGGCTGCTCACGCATGCAGGTTTATCGAATCCTCCAAGCGAAAGCCGGTAGCTCATTCGAAGTGCCCCTTGCGGAGCACCTCAAACCCAAAGCTGCGCTTGGCACGGGCCGTGATCCTGCGACCGCTAGGCCGCAGATTGGCATAGCTGAACGACCCACTCCGGGAGCAAACATTCGTTAGGCAGTCCCATTTGGAAGGTCGACGCCTCATCCTTCCATTGACGGCATTCTATTCGGTGCGCACGAGCTGCTGTCAAGCTCGCCGACCTTGTTGCGCGTTGGGGCGTTTTCAGGTGAACGACAATTTCGGGCTCTTCGCAGCTAGGGAGGATCATGGCTAAGCTGCCGTTAGACCTGGCTGGTAGGCCAACATCTGGGCCGCGTCGCCTGGACGTCCGAAAAGGTATCCTTGCGCCACGTCACAGCCGATGCCCGCAAGGTACGCGCGCTGCTCGTCAGTCTCGACCCCCTCAGCGACGACAACCTTACCCAACCGCTTGGCCATGAGCACGATGGTTTCCACGATGGCTTGGTGGTGCAGATCCGGCAAAGCCCTCACAAACGATTGGTCGATCTTGATCTCGTCGACGGGTAGCCGCGCCAGATAGCTCAGCGAAGAATAACCCGTGCCGAAGTCGTCCAAGGCGATCGTACAGCCCATCGCCCGCAACGTTTCCAGCGCCGCAACGGTGGTGACAGCGTTATCAACAAAGAGGCTTTCGGTAATCTCGATGACGAGGCGGTGGGGAGATAGGCCCGAGATTGCCACGGCCCGCTGAACCGAACCGGCAACATCGGCCAGCTTGAATTGCACTGCCGAGACATTGACCGAAATGGTCAGGTCCGGATGCCAGTGCGCGGCCTGCCGGCACGATTGCTGCATTACCCAGTCGCCCAGCTCAACGATGAGGCCCGTCTCTTCCGCCAAGGGGATAAACCGAGCCGGCGAAACCATGCCCAGCGTCGGGTTTTGCCAACGAACCAAGGCCTCCGCCCCCAGGAGCCTGCCCGTCTTCAGATCGACCTGAGGCTGGAACAGGACCAAGAACTCCTGCCGAACGACCGCTTGGCGCAAGGCGATGTCCAGCGATCGACGTTGCTCGATTTCCGCGCTCTGGCTGGCTTCAAAATGGACCACGTCCTTGCCGCTCTGGCGCGCCTTGAGCAGGGCGATCTCAGCGCGACGAAGCCGTTCGGCGTCGGGAATCTGGCTGTCGAAAGCGGCAACACCCAAGGCCATGCCGAGAATGACGCTGTGCCCGTCAGCCAGGATTGGAATATCCAAGAACGCCAGCAGCGGCTGCAAGTCGCCGGACCAGGGAAGGGCAAAGCTGTCGGCGTTCAATCGTGCCGGCTTCGATCGAGCCAGCTTTGCAAGCCGGACCTTGACCTCGCCCGCAACGCGTTCGGCCACATGATGGCCAAGGCAGGTAGCGACACCATCGAACCGCAGCAACTGCAGCACGACGATGTCAGCCTTGCCGCCGCGTTGGGTGTCGAGAAAAGCCTCGCGATTGAAGGCACCGGTGGAGGTATCATGACGGGCCAGGTAGCGCAGGCGCGATCGTTGGCGACGCGACCGGCGCCAGAGATGGGCCCGGTCTTCCATGACCGACAACAGCGTCAGCGCCACGAGGCTGGCATGCACCACGCTGATATCGATAACAATCCGGCCATCGCGGAGGAGCAGCCAGGCGAACAGCTCCGCAAGCATGCCGATCACTGCCGCACCAATGGCGACCTGCCAGACCGGCCGTTGTCTTCTCGTGGTCAGGAACAGCAATGTGGCAAGGCACGCTACGATGGCTCCTGGGCCGACCCCCAGATCGTTCAGCGACCGGCCGGCCTTGAGAGTTTCCGTCGCAGCCAATTGGACCAATGGTCCGGGCACGACCCCGAAACGCGGCACTCGGAAAAAGTCGCGCAGCTCGATTGCCGTGGCGCCGATGACCACCTGCTTGTTTTGAAACAGGTCTGGAGGCAAGTCTGAGCCTTCCAGTAAGTCCTCCACCGGCAGACGCTTGATGGCGTTGAGGTCGATGCCGAAATCGATGGTGATGCTGGGGCCGGGAGCGTTCGATTGGGGGGCCAGCACCCGGGCTACGGATGGAATGGCCTGCTCGGGCAAGGAACTGGGCACTGACAGCAGCAGTCCCGTCCCGTCGCCGTCGACATTGACCAGCACTGGATCGCTGAATCGCGCAAATCTGGGCAATGGCCTGTTGAGCGTCAGCCGGCCATCCGCGTCGATCTGCTGGAAAGCCGCGAGGTAGGCGTACCCTCCCGCGCGCTCAAGGGCCGCCTCGAGGGCCGCGTCTCCCGCTTCGGTCGAGGCCGAGCTGAAATCGATGTCGAAAACGACTTCAGCCGCGCCCAGTGCGGTTAGCCGGTCGAGGATTTGCGCGTAGATTTGCCGCGGCCAGGGCCAAGTCCCGATCGCAGCCAGGCTGGCGCTGTCGATCTCCAAAAAAACCGTATCGTGGCTCGGAGCGCGATCGGTGAGCCGAAAGCGCCAGTCGCGCAGGGTTTGGTCGAGCGGGCCAAAGACGCCCAGCGCCGCGCAGCCGAACGCCACGGCCGTCAATCCACAGACGACAAGGCGCCGCAGGGCCGCTCTAGTTGCCGGGCGGAGGACTTTCAATCCTTTTTCTCGTTCCCTTTGTTTCCGCCATTCCCATTCCCATTCCCGTTGTTCCCGTTCCCGTTCCCGTTCCCGTTCCCGTTCCCGCTATTGCCATTGGCGCTCCCATTGTTGCCGTTGCCGTTGCCGTTGCTGCTACCGCTGCCGATGCCGCTGTTGCCGCTATTTCCGTTGCCGCTCCCGCTGTTGCCGCTGCCGCTATTCCCGTTGCTGCCACTGCCGCCGTTGCTACTGCCACTGGTATCGCTGCCGCCTTTGGTGTCGTTGCCAGATTGGCCGGGGGTGGTGCCGGCGTCAGTGGCGCTCGATGGTTTGTCGCCTTCCGGAACCGGATTGGTCTGCGGCGCGGCGGTTGCGGCAGCCGCAACCGCAGGGGTGGGTGAGGGCGGTAAAGTCCGCGAAATCGGCACGACCTGATCCACCGTGATCGGCTCGGAGCCTGAGGATACTTCCTGTCCAGCAGGAAGGTTGATCGAGGTGTCGTAAACCGCGTCGTCCACCTCCACCGTGCCGCGTGTTACGGCCACGGTGCTGTGCGCAGCATCGGACCGCACAACAAAAGCCGTGCCCTTGACGACCGCGGCCAGATAGGCGGTTTGGACGGCAAAATGCTGAACATTGCGGGCCTCGGCGTCGATGCCGACGACGCCCTCATGGTTGTAGACCGTTGTAAACCCGCCGGCATCCTCGATCTGGATTGTCGTATGGGGGCCAATTTCGATGGTTTCGGCGTTGCGGACGAACGTGGCCCGGCTGCCTGGAGCGCTTTTGATAACCCGCTCGTCACTGACGATGCTGCCACGATTGAGTTGGGTCCACTGCCCGTCGGTGAGTACAAAAACGCCACCGCGCAGACGCGTCACCTGCCATTCATCCGCTTGAGCAAGGCTTGGGCAGCAGAAAGCTAGCCCTACGCATAGGGTGAAAACGGATCCAGTAGCCATAACCATCCTCCAATGAGAGGACAGTGCGCCGTGACCTGCTGATGAAGGATGAATGCTGACGCAATGATTCTAGAAGTTGAAGACAATCCCGATCAACAGCAGGTCCTGGTCCGCGTCTCCGGACAGGTCAAAAGCGTGGCGGTACTGCCCACGCAAAGTCAGGCTGTCGCTGAACAGATAGTCCACGCTTGCCCCCAATCCAGCGAACGCGCCGTCGGCGCTGTCAGCACCGAGGCTGGCTTGCGAAAAAATCCTGACGCTGTCAGTCACTGGCAAACCCAGCCGCAGTCCAGCTTCGAGGGAGGACGATCCATCCTCGATCAGACCCATGCCTTCGAGCCCAAATACCACTGTATCCCCCACCACGGCTGTTCCGGCCACGACGCCGATGACACCACGCCCAGTATCATTGGTTGAGAAGCCGCCAACAATCCCGGCATAAAGGCCACCAACACCACCGGCTGGTGCATAATTTTCCGGCAATGGCGGAAGGTCCGGCAGGGTCGGCATGGGGCCAGCCAATGCTGTCGCGCATGAGCACAGAACGACCGCTAGACTCAGAAAAGATCGCGCCATGACACACCTGCTTTTAATAGTGAATAAGCAGTAACCCGGCTTGGTGAACGCTTTCCTAACTTTGGGTTCAATGCGTTTGGTTGCCCGGCCGCATCCATCATTGCCAACGGCCTATGGATATCCCCGCTTTGTTGCGACCGAGGGCCGGCTCAACAGTGGACGTCGGCCGGCGATCCCAGTGACAATGTGAGTTGGACAAAGTTGTGGAGCCGATTTACCAGCAGCAAATAACCACTTTGTATCACCGCAGTTCTTAAAACGCGGAAAAATTTAGAGTCAATGATCTAACTGCGGGATATTTGTCACCAATCCCCCCGATAGCTTCAGCTTCCGTCTTTTCCGCACGTCAAGCTAACTTGCCGCTGTCTGATCTGGTGATGTCGCAGCCTTTGGCTTTCACCCTACAAATTTCCCGCAATGGCGTTCCTGTGCGCTCCTTCACCTACGATGCTGCTGGCAATACGCTCAGCGATACCCTCAGCGGCACCGCCACGACCTACGGCTACAACGACGCCCACCGCATGAGTTCAGTGACCACCGCTGGCGCCCTACGGGGCGAATACATCTACAATGCGCGGGGGCAACTGGTCATCCGCTCGGTGACCAACTCCACGGCCAACGGCGTTACGGTCTATTTCTACGACCAGGACGGGCACGTCATCGCGGAGTTCGATGGCACGACGGGCGACCTCAAGCGGGAATATGTCTGGCTGGGCGATATGCCCGTGGCGATTATCGACCCCGGTACGCCTGCCGACACCTACTATATGACGACTGACCACATCGGCCGCCCGATCATACTGACCGATGCCAGCAAGAGCGTCGTCGCCGATGTCATCTGGTCGCCCTTCGGCGGAGTGATCAACTATAGCGGCTCGGTCGATCTGGATTTGCGGTTTCCCGGGCAATTGTTCCAGGGCGAAAGCGGGCTGCATTACAACTGGTTCCGCCAGTATGATCCGACCACGGCACGCTATACACAGCCTGATCCGCTGGGGCTAGTCGACGGGCCGAGCCGGTATGCTTATGTTGGGAATGATCCGCTGCAACGGATTGATTTTCAAGGACGTGCAGTTACGATAAATATGCCACGACCTGGCGTCACAATATCCTCTACGCGATCCGAGATGACCGCGCCCATGTGTGTCGGTGCTGCCATGGTGCCGTTTCCGGAAGCAATTACTAAAAACAACTGTATTCGTTATTGTTCTGATGTTGCCCTCCCAACAGGAGACTATGGAATGGCATTCGCGCGGTGTATGAATCAATGCATGGCGGGACAACCTTTCAAGGATTGGCTCAGGTAGAAAATGATGAACACAGAACACGGTACTGAAATCCTTCGAACAATGATCCGGGCAATGGCCTTGCTGAATAACTCGGTCGCCAAAATGCAAAATCAAATGAGTGAATCTGAATTCGTAATCTACAAACAAAAAGTCGCCAGCATAATGGGGGCCATTAGTACTGACATAATTGCCGAAATCTATCAGGAATTTCCGTATTTTGAACCGAATGACGTTGATGAATGGAGGGAGGCGGGAGGACTTGATCTTCCGAATTGGCTCGAATCTTAGTTCTGGCGTCTATTTGGAGCGTTATTTCCTAACGAAAACTCTGCAAGTTTTTCGGCCGAATTATGATGTCGAACCATGGACACGTAACGCCAGCATGATCCAACCACGGCGCGCTATACGCAGCCTGATCCGCTGGGGCTGGTTGATGGGCCGAGCCGATACGCCTATGTTGGAAATGATCCGCTGCAGCAGATTGATCCTCAAGGATTAGAGGGTACCCCCAGGAACAATCAGGCTCAGAACAAACAATTTAACGACGTTTGCAAACAACTTGGTTTGAACAAAGATCAGCGGCGTCGCCTTCATGATGAAATCTCCGGGATGAATTTTAGCTACCAAGAGATTATGGAGACTGCGATTTCCATGTTCCCAAACTGTGGTTGTTGAGGATTTGAAATTGCTAGAGGACATAAAAGGCAAATTGGCTTGGGGCTCTAAGAGAGGACTGGGAAATTACCTAACGATTGAGTTTGGGGAGCCGCATCTTAACATTAGAGAACCGCAGTCTGACATCAAGAGCACAATTCCATCAGTTGTTAAGCTGCTTCGAAAAAGGCGAGTTTGGCTCGTAGGGGATTATCAGTTGTGGATACAGGATTGCGACTGGGAGATTATCGAGGGCGAAACAGTCCATGGGGGCGTGTCTCCGGTCGACGGGATCAATAAGGCGCTCGAATTTATCGACGGCCAGATCGTAATTGACATAATAAATTTAGTCGAAGCGGCAGAGAAAAAAATAGTTATTGAATTCGACGGAGGGTCAAAAATTCATCTGTCGTGGCGTTTAGATATAACCAGCGCAGATACCGCATTTTCTCTGAAAGAATTTCGTGGGAAACTTACCTCAATTCTGCTCAGCGGCATTGAGAAATCGATGGAGCATAGCGTTTAGTGATGCAGGCAAGTGAAATAGCCCCAAGTGGGCAATTCCACGGGGAGTGCTTATTGCTTGTTAGCGAGCAATAACATAATGTCACAGTCTATTTCTACGATCAGGACGGTCATGTCATTGCCGAGTTCGACGGCACGACGGGCGACCTCAAGCGGGAATATGTCTGGTTGGGCGATATGCCCGTGGCGATTATCGACCCCGGTACGCCTGCCGACACCTACTATATGACGACTGACCACATCGGCCGCCCGATCATACTGACCGATGCCAGCAAGAGCGTCGTCGCCGATGTCATCTGGTCGCCCTTCGGTGGGGTGATCAATTATAGCGGCTCGGTCGATCTCGATTTGCGGTTCCCCGGGCAGCTGTTCCAGGGCGAGAGCGGGCTCCATTACAACTGGTTCAGGCAATACGATCCGACCACGGCGAGGTACACGCAGCCGGACCCGGCTGGGTTGGTTGATGGACCGAGCCGGTATGCGTATGTGGCTAATGATCCCCTACAACGAATAGACCCTCTCGGCCTTCAACTAATAATTATTCAACAACATGGCCTGAGACACTGGGGTTGGCAATATAGACCACGAGTGCTTTCCACCATTCGCCAATGCGTGGGTTTATTTGGGCCATTCGTACCAGGTACGAACTTTGCCGGTCAAGCGAATGACGTTCATTATCGAGGGTTTGTACTGTCTAATGGCACAATAAGTATTGGAACAACATTCCCAAACTAAATAAAGGACACGATATGAAATCTGATAAACGTGCGCTCACTGCCCAAGAGATACAACTTGTTAGTGCGGTTTTATCGCAGGAGAGGGATGCTCGGGACGAATTTGACGTTACGGCATCGCTGTACAAAGTCTCTATCCTGGACAAGTTCGGCTCTCTCCGTTTTTGGGAAGGGCCTGATCAACCAAGACAGGCTGACCTTAGTGGAGCGGTAGGTGTTGCGACAGCAAAAGTCGAAGGTTCTACCGATCCGGACGACAGTATTGAGTTACTCGTATTTTACTCGCGGGGGGTGATCACTGAACTACAAATCTACACATTGAATGGAAAAGGGCTTGAGCGACCTGTGACGGCCAATCAAATTGTCAAAGTAGGTTACTGACTAAGTAAGACAGCATTTCGTTGTCGATTTTTTACGCTGTTCCACTATGTCCCAGTCAAGGTCAGCGTTAAGGTACCCTCAACATGAACGATATGCATTCGCAGCTAATCCATTAGCGGGTTAACGATAGGCCGGCGCATAGCCGCATATTCTTCGGCGCTGAGCGACCCGCCATCAAACAGGTGCGTGAGCCGTTGCAGCTTTTCTGCAGGGTCATTGTCGGCGGGTTGCAGCGATCTTGGTTCCTCTCGCACGATTACCGCATCGTTGGCGAACAGGTTGATGCCGCTCTCGCCGCCGTGGCTGCCCCCTTCACTGCGATGCACGGCCTGGAACGCCCAAACCAGTGAGCCCAGCCAACCGATCGCGGTTCCACCCGAAGGCAACATTGATCACCATAATGAGCCACCGGTTGGGATGGCGTCGACCGAAGGCAATAAATGTTGGTATGAGGTAGATGGCACCTGCGATGACCGCAATCCAGAAGATCAGCCCAAAGCCGCTATCGTCGTCCTCCATGACCCTCATTGCCCTCGCTGCGCTATCACTGTACGCGAGCGCAATTGGACGCGCTGGTGTTGACCATCTGACCGTCCGGCGACAGGTCGAAAAACTGCACCGTGTCGTTGAGCGAGATCACCATGTAGCGGCCGCGCCCTTGGAAGGCTTGTCCGAGCATCATGTTGATACCAGCTTGCAGCGCTTGCACGCTTTCTTCGCTCATACCCGGCATAGTCGCTGGCACGCCCGAACTGCTTGCGGCGGATTGGCGGATTATGCGACGACAGCGATGGGAGCGCCGTCGCTGGGTGGGGGATCAGCGTATTGCGGCACAATGGTGGTACCGTTCACATGCAACTGACCACTCGCATCGACCGACAAGGTCATCCTCGTCGATTTATTTTCGCCTGAAATGTCCGGCAAACCGGTCAAGGCCGTAGCCGACACGTCGCACAGATAAGTCGCCAACATCGGTTGTTGGCTGTTTTGTAATGCGCTCTCTAGGTCCAGAAATTCGTCACTGCCGGGCGCGCTTTTCCCAACGTTAACATGATGTTTAACGCAACTCGACAGCGCCTCGAAAGCCTGCGTAAAGCCCATAATGTTTATGGTGACCACGGTGGACGCAGTCAAAATTTTCTAGTCGTCAGCAAGAACTTGAAGACGGATGCCATGTTCACAATTAGACTAGGTGAGAATGTGAGGGGCTGGAAGACTTCGAATTCTAACATTCTGGCCGCAGTTGAGGTCGCGATGGTTGGTGCGAGGCCTATAAGGATCAAAAGCAAAGCTCAATCTTGACTATTCCTATCGACGAGAAGTGAGCGAGGGGCCCTCATCGCTGCGAGTGCGGTACTCGTCTGTTCGCTGTAACCCCTTAGTGTTTCGACCGCATGGTCTGCATAGCGAAGGGCGGTTTGTGTTGATTTGTGACCTAGCATCGCGCCGACCTGCGCCAATGACAGGCCACCCATGACCGATCATGACGCGAAGGTGTGGCGAAGGGGTGTGCAGAGTTGCGGTTGCGTCAATTTCGGCAGCTTGACGAATTTTATACCGAGGGCGACGCAATGAAATAGCTGAACCGGTCATTGCCCCCTCGAATACGTTTTATTCAATCGGGACCTGCGCACACGCCGCTAGCGGCGTATGCGCAGGTCTTGATCTCAGTACGGCTTTTCGCCAGGCTGGATGAGCATTGGCGGCGCCTGAACACCGTTGACCGACGTGCCACCATTGTGGATCGCAGGAAAGAACGGCTCCATGCTCTGGGGGAAGCCGAACGTTGGCTTGGTGAGCCCGTCGAGATGGGCAAGATCGTCTTCGGTCAGCTTGACATCGAGCGCCTTCACGTTGCTTTCAAGCTGCGCCAGCCGCCGTGCACCGATGATTGTCGAGGTCACGCCTGCCTGGGCTTGCACCCAGGCGAGCGCCACGGCGGCTACGGAACTCTCATGCGCCTCGGCGATCTGCTCCAGTTCATCGATGAGCGCATAGGTCTTGTCGTTCAGAGCATTGGAGACGAGGAAGGTGCGATCAGGCTTTATCCGGTCGGCGCTGTCGCGGGTGTATTTGCCGCTGAGCGCGCCGCCCTTGAGCGGTGACCACGGTGTGATGCCGAGGCCGAACTCGGTTGCCATCGGGACCAGTTCGGCTTCGACCGACCGCTCGAGCAGCGAATACTCGATCTGCAAGCCGACGAACGCCGACCAGCCGCGGAACTGGGCGATGACATTGGCCTGCGCAACCTTCCAGGCCGGGGTATCTGACACGCCGACATAGCGCACCTTACCGGCACGCACGAGGTCCTCAAGCGCTGCCATGGTCTCCTCGATCGGGGTGTGGACGTCCCAATTGTGGAGCCAGTAGAGGTCGATATAATCGGTCTGGAGCCGCCGGAGCGACTGCTCGCACGCGGCTATGATCGATTTACGCCCCGAGCCGCCGGCGTTCGGATCGCCAAGATAGAGATTACTGCTGAACTTGGTCGCGATGACCAGGCGGTCGCGCTTGGCGGCGTTGTGGCCGACATGGTCGCCAATGATCTTTTCGGAATGGCCCTTGGTATAGCCGTTGGCGGTGTCGATGAAGTTCCCGCCCAATTCAATGAATCGGTCGAGAATTTGACCCGACTCTTCGACGCTGCTGCCCCAGCCATTGTCCTCGCCGAACGTCATGGTGCCCAGGCAAAGCGGGCTGACGCGCAGGCCCGAGCGGCCAAGGGTAATGTATTTATCAAGTGACATTTTTTCATCCTCTGTTCGAGAAGGCACGAAGAGCCTGTAGGTTGCCTGGCTGATCAGACGCCAAAATTGGCCATGTCCATGGCTCCAGCAGAAGGTTAAATCACGCGCCCGAGGCCATAGTTAGACTGATGCTGCCAAATTAATGCACGATCCTGCCAATGTTGGACAAATCCGGCAGGTGACAGCATCTGCCGGACGTGTGACATTGGGCGCATGACGACCGTTTCGCTTGCTGAATTGGTGACGCTGATCGCACGGCATGCCGGGCCCGACGCATGGCCGCTGCGCGGGATGCCCGGTTTTATTCTCGGGATCAAATCCGGGCCGACCTTGCCATGCCCAGTCGTCGTCGAGCCCATCTTTTCGCTGATTGCCCAAGGCGCCAAACGCGTCGAGGTCGGCCAGCAGACCTTTGATTATCGTGCCGGCCAATTTCTGATCGTGTCGGTGGATTTGCCAGCCGATGCGTATGTGGTTGAGGCAAGTGCTGAACGGCCCTATCTGGGATTTGGCCTGATCTTGAAAGCGGAGGCCATTGCCAGCCTGTTGCTTGAATCGGGCAGCCGGCGGCTGGTGAGCGATGACCGGCCCGGCATAGCCGTCAGCGATCTGTCGGGCGATCTGCTCGATAGCGTCGTACGCCTGCTGCGTCTGTTGGACTGCCCGTCCGACATGCCCGTGCTGGGCCCTGCCATCGAGCGCGAAATATTGTGGCGGCTGATCAATGGCCCGCAAGGCAGGTTGGTTCGCGAGATTGGCCTGGCCGATAGCCGCATGTCGCAAATCGGGCGGGCGGTGCGCTGGTTGCGCCACCATTTCGCCGAAACGGTTCGCATCGAACACCTGGCCGAGATCGCCGGCATGAGCGTGACGTCACTGCACCGGCATTTCCGTATCGTCACATCGCTGACCCCGATTCAATACCAGAAGCAGCTTCGCCTGCAGGCGGCGCGGGCACGCCTGATGGCGGCGAGAGAAGATGTCGCCGAGGTCGGTCTTGCCGTCGGTTACGATAGCCCGTCCCAGTTCAGTCGCGAGTACCGCCGGATGTATGGCAAGCCACCGGGCGAGGACGGCGCGGCGTTAAGAAAAAATCCGGATCTGGCTCCCGGTGCTTCCGGCCTGATCTGACGGGAATGGGCGGCGGTTTGCCAAGGCGCCGAAGCAGCTTGCTGAAACTCTTCCTGTCAGAAGGCGCATGCTTTTCGTTCCGGTATCGGCGTCCACGTCTGGAACCTGCGGGAGTGATCTCGATGACCGGCATGGGCGCAGTGCTCCCCGGCGCCTATCGAGCAACCCATGGCAAGGTCAATAGCCCTTTTTCCGGGGTGGCATGGTCTTAATTTTGGTTATTGGTCCAGGTCCGGCTCAATTTAAGCTCGCCGAGACGTGTAACAGCGCCGTGAACTCCATTTTCCTGGCGCAGGAGCGCGCCCAGGTCTGCCGCGCGTCGCTGCATGTCATGGTTGCCAATGGCTTCTGCAATGATCGTGGCAAGTGCTTTGCGGGTCAGTCGGCGGCGCGGAACCGGCTTCGGACCAACGCCCATCGCCACGACGCGGCTGGCCCAGAAGGGTTGATCCACGGCATATGGAATGATGATGGAAGGCCTGCCCGCAGTCAGGGCTGCCCCGGTTGTTCCGGCGCCGCCGTGATGGACGATGGCAGTCATCCGCGGAAACAGCCAGTCGTGCGGCAGGGCATCCGCCCAGAAGACGTTTTCTTGGCTGTCGGCATGGCGAAGACCGCCCCAACCCGACAGCAACACCGCGCGTGTCCCGGCATCTCGCACGGCGCCGAGAACCAGCTCGGTGACCGCGCCAGCATCCTGGTTGGCCATGCTGCCAAAGCCGATGCTGATCACCGGGCCGTCCTGCGCCAGGAATGCGAGCAGATCGGCCGGTGGTTGCCAGTCCGCCGGCGCGGCCAAAGGCCAATAGCCGGTAACGTGGCGATTGGGCGCCGGAGGCATCGGCACGACGTGGTTACTAAAGCCGTAAAGTGCCAACCGGTCGTCAGCAGGTTTTGGCCGTCCGGTGAGGCCCAGGGCTTGGCGCCGTGTTCTTGCCATGACGGGTTTGAACGACATCCAGAGTGCAGCATCGCTGAAAGAATGGCTGGCCCGGCGACCCAATGGACCAAGCCAGTCCGGCACGTTGGCCAGCAGCACGCCGGGATAAGCCGATGAAGGCGCCGCTATAGGTTGCAGGTGAGCCGCGATAAACGGAATGCCCAGCTTTTCTGCGACGGCCAATCCGATGACCATGCCTCCGACGCCGCCGACCATCATGTCCATATCGGCACAGGCATCCAGCGTCTCGACCGTCCAATTGGCCATCATCCGCGGCATGTGCTGGCGCATCATGCGAATGGCGGCCAGTGTTCCGCGCTCGGCACCGCCGGTTCGGAGCAAATCCTCGGAATGGCCGGACAGCGGTGCCATTGGCAGGCCCGCGCCCAGCACCATTGCCGAAAAGGCACCCGGCGCAATCACCCGAACCGTATGGCCAGCATCGCGCAGGCCCTTTGCGAGCGCGACATAGGGCTGGATGCCGCCGCGCGTATCGTTGCAGACAAGAGCAATGCGCATGATCTGGATCACCTTAGAGCAGGCGCAAGCATTGGCCGGCCTTGACTGCATTGTCGGGCGCCGCACTCATGTCGATCTTGCCGCTCATCACCAGTTGGCGGGCTGTGCCGGTTACAACAGCTTGGAGCTCACGGCCTTCTGCTATGGCTGGCGCGCTCGCCTCGAAAATGGCGAGGGCATCGGCGTTGAGGTCCTCGGCGCAGCGTGCCGACGCATTGGTTTGGGCGCTTGCCGGTGTGGCTGCCAATGCAGCCAGAACGATCGCGATCGGAAGCATGATGTGTCCTTCAGGGTTCATCTTGGCCGATATGGTGCGAGACGCCGCGCCTTGGCGCTACTCGCGTTCCCGCCGGATGCTGGTTGGCGGTTTCTTCCGCTATAACATTTTGATTAGTCTCATTTTTCTAGACGTTCGTGCGGGTCTGTCGTTCGTCCAAACGGCGGCGGCTCGTCTTTGCGCCGCGCATGGGAGAGTGATACCAATGACGGCGAGCCTTCCGGCATTTCGCAGGGCGGACCAAAATTTTCCGGAGACAGGCTGCGTGTCGCGAACAGTGCAAAACAGGCGCCGTACGCCGTCGCAGTCACGCTCCGTGGCAACGGTGGAGACGATCCTCGAAGCCGTTGCCCGGATTGTCGAGGCGGAAAGCGCTACTCGTTTCACCACCAATCGGGTGGCCGAAAAAGCAGGCTATTCGATCGGAACGCTTTATAGCTACTTTCCCAACAAGCAGTCCTTGTTGCAGGCTCTTGTCATTCGAGAAACACGCAAGCAGGAAGAACAATTGCGGCGGCTGCTTGCGGTTGAGACTCCCCTGCCGGCAGATCAATTGATCCGTACTATTCTGCGCACCGCGCTACGCCCTTTCGACGACCGGCGTGGCCTGCAGCGAGCCATGATGGAATTGCTGTTTTCCGACCAGGATATGATCAATGCGGCCATGCAGGTCGGTGACCGGCTGATGCCGCTCCTGATGCAGCACGTGGTGCCGCCCGAAACCGATGCGGTGGATTCGATCACCGCTCACGCCACGTTGGGCGCTGTCATCGGGGCGGTCCTGGCCCTGGGCCGCAACGGGTCTGCGGTGCTGCAATCTGCCGAGGTCGAAGACGAATTGGTCCGGCTGATGTTGTTTGCACTGCGGGTCCAGTAATCAACTTCGGAAGCCGCAACAGCTATTCACATTCAGGATGGCAGTCAGTCCGTTCCCCAACCGAATTTGCCAATCGGCGATGTCAGCTTTTCGACCGGGCTCGTTCGGAAGCGGCATCCGTCCCGGCTTTTTGGAGGAGTTGGGCTATCTGGTCACATTAGCTCTGGTCGGTACGTCAATGGTGGGTACGCCCTCGATCTGAGCGAGGGACGGACACATCTTTCACCGTGGAACCGCAATCATGAAATTCGTCCTGATGATCTACCAGCCATTTCCTTTCGATCCCAAGTCGCTGCCTGCCGAAGAACACGCCGCGATCGCGGCAGAGTATGGCGCGGTTAGCTCTACACCGCAGGTCACGCCTGGACCTCCGTTGGGACTGCCCGACGACGCCAAGACAGTGACCGTCCAGGATGGGAAGATCGTCACCACCAACGGACCATATGTCGGCGTTGCGGGAGCGGTCGGCGGCTTCATGATCTTTGACGCCGCCAGTCTTGACGAAGCCGTTGAACTCGCGGGCCGTGTTCCAGCAGCGCGGCTTGGTGGTGCAGTGGAAATCCGGCCCTGCGCGGTCTATTGGTGAGATCAGGCGCCAACGCGGTAGTCTGGCCGTAGCTTTTGCTGGAACGATCACTCCAGACAAACGCGGATCGTCCGGCACGGCCTAATCCCGTTTTTGTCATAGATCACGTCACTGCCAGTTCGCTATCGCTGCCCTGAGAGATCCGACTTCCGCCGTTGGAACAAGTCGGATCTCTTGCAGCGACACTTTCCGGTGGCATGTCGCTGATGGTTGGCGATGTGTGCCTGCTGCGACAGCCCGAACGGCTCGAATTGGCGTAACGTGTTGACTAGTCGAGGACAGTCAGCTGGAGCCGAGTCAAGGCACGCGGTTCGGCCAGGATGGTGATTTCCGTGATCTTGAAACCTGAGGTAAGGAAGGTCATTGCCAAGCCTGGCTTGCCGTTCGGCGCGACGATGATGCCGGCCCGGCCATTCACCAGCATGACCTGAGCGGCACGCTGGTGAGCGGCACCCAGTCGAGCTCGCCGCGCCACGGCATCCGCCCCACGGACGGTATGCCGGCCGCCGAGAACTGGATCGACAGTCAAGGTGACATTGGCATCGAGAACTCTAATCAAGGCCGCCATGTCACCGCCGCGGGATGCGGCGAAAAATGCCTCAACAAGGTCTCGCTGTTGCGCAAGGTTCGCGCTTGTGCCCTCGTTTTGGGTTCCCTGGATGGCGCGGCGGCCTCGACTGGCAAGCTGGCGCGCCGCGTCTGGAGAGCAAGCAATGATGGTCGCGATGTCCTTGAAGGGAAGTGCGAAAAAATCGTGCAGAACAAACGCCACGCGTTCCGCAGGTTTCAACCGATCCAGTACCACCAGCATCGCAATCCCGATCGATTCTGCCAACAAGGCTTCGTCTTCCGGGTCCAGATGGCTGCGTGCATCCCCGCGCTGTACCACGATCAACTGGTCGTCGTGGATCTCTTGGCGGCGCTCACGGGCTCGGAGCATATCGATGGCGATCCGCGAAACGACTGTCGTAAGCCAAGCGCGAGGGTTGTGAATTGCCTCTATGTCGGCTGTCTGCAAACGCAGCCATGTTTCCTGAACCGCGTCTTCCGCATCTGCGGCCGATCCCAACAAACGATAAGCAACGCCACGCAATCGATGTCGCTCGGCCTCGAAGAGCTTCATTGAGGCTGTCTGCTCGATCAAATTACCACCCACTTGCCGGTTGCAAGTGCGTTGACGACCGGAGTGGCGGGTTTGTGACCGAACCAGGGCTTTCCAGGCCTGCCGCATGGTCAATCCGCGCTTCGCCTCCGAGTTCGGCTTCCAGCCGTTCAGTCATCGCCAGGTTGCAACTAGAATTGCTGCATCTCGGCTTTGACCTTCTCGATAAAGCCGGTCAGTCGTTCGGGCGTATTGTTGTTCATGTCATAGAGCGCCAGGTAGCGCGGCGGCGTCCTGGTTCGAAAGGTCACCCAGGCCCAACGCCGCGCCAGGCGCCGCGGTGGGTCGCCCATGACCATGGTGCGCCAGCGATTGCCGCCATAGGTGGTGACGAAGGCGACTTTCTTGATGTGGGTGAGGTTGGGCAACAGCTTGCCACGGTCGCCACCGCCTTCGAGGATGAAGGAGACGCCGGGCAGGAACACCCGGTCGAAATAGCCCTTGAGGATGGCAGGGTAGCCGTAGTTCCACACCGGGTGGACGAAGACCAGCGCATCGGCGGTCATCAGGCGATCGACATAGGGCTTGACCGCAGGGGTCAGATTGCCCGGCACCTCGTGATAGTTGAGGCGTTCCTCGCGGCTGAGCGTGGCGGGGAAAGCCTCGTCATAAAGATTAAGCGCATCGACGGTGTGGCCGCTAGCCGTCAGCGCTTCGATGACGGTGTTGAACAGCGTGCGGTTATAGCTGGTCTCGACGGGATGGGCATGGATGACATGGACGCGCATCAGGCGGCGTTGACCGGATTGAGGCCGTCGAACAGCCAGGCCTTGCCGGCGTTAAAATCGAAATCGGGATTTTCCCAGGCGATCATTTTGCCCGGATTGAGCATGCCCTTGGGATCGGCCTCCTGCTTGAAGGCGAGCTGCTTGCGGTCGGTCTTTTTCATGCCGCCTTCCTCGAGCGTGTAGCGATGGGGATTGAACACGGCGCAATCATTGTCCTCGTGGATGCGCACGATTTCGTCGAGCCGCGCCTCGCTGGTGTAGCGCACCATGGGCAGGCCGGCGAAGGTCACCTCGCCATCCTGCCGCGTGATCTCGATATGCATGGGCAATTCGTCGCCGAGCAGGGCGACGATCTTTTCCACATGCGCCAAGGTTGGATAGCGGGTCTGCAAATAGGTAATGGTCGGATCGATCTTGAGCGCCCGCAGCGTGGTGTGGTTCCAGGCCAGCTCGTAGATCGGGGGCAGGCGCTTGAGCTCTTCGGGCGTTGCTTCGTCGGCGCGGTATAGCATGTCGCCATGGTGATGGTTGACGAACAGCGTCATCGCCTCGAGGGCGACGGGAGCGACCATCAGCAGCACGACGGACTGTCCGTCCTTGATATAGGGTTTGTGGCGGGCAAAGAACGCCTCGGGGATCGGCGCGGCGCAGGGCGAGACTTCCTTGACGAGGAGGCCATCCTGCAGCGCCACGGATTGGCCAAAGCGGCAGGCATCGATGAAGTCGTCGAAGCCCACCATCATGTCGACCCAGTCATAGCTGGTGGTCAGCGGCATTTCGGCTTCGACGATGATGCCATTGGTGCCATAGGCGTGGGCGACCTTGAGGATGTCCTCGCCCTTGAGATCGAGTTCGCGCGGCTCGGCTTCGCAGGTGATGACCTTGAGGCCCAGAATACTGCCCAGGGCCCGCAACCCGCCCCAGCGCACCGAGCCGACGCCGCCCGAACCGCCGGCGATGAAGCCGCCAAGACTCGCCATGCGATAGGTCGAGGGGTGGAAGCGCAATTCGCCACCGACGGCGGTCTTGGTCTGGTGATCGATCTGCTCGAGAATGGCGCCGGCCTGGGCGCGGACCCGGTCCGGCCTGATTTCGAGCACCTGGTCCATGGTCATCAGGTTGAGCATGGCGCCGCCGGCGAGCGGCATGGCCTGGCCGTAATTGCCGGTGCCGGCGCCGCGCGGGGTGATGGCCACATTGTGCCTGTAGGCGGCGGCGAGGATGGTCTTGACCTCCGCGTTCGTGCGCGGCGAGACGACGATTTCGGCGGTGACGTGATCGAGCTTGGCCTTGAGCACGGGCGAATACCAGTAATGGTCTCGGCTGCGCTGCTGCACGATGCGGGGATGGTCTTCAACCGGAATGTCGCCGAGGTCGGCGCGGAAGGCGGCAATGCTCATTGTGGGCGTCCCATCAGGTCGTCGAGTTCGCGATAATCGGGCGGGGTGGTGTCGACCGGCAGGCCTTTGCGGATGACGATGCGGTCGGATTGCGGCCGGCTCATCAGTTCGCTCCAGGCGCGGGCACGGAAGATGACGAAATCGGCGGGCTGGCCGACGGCGATCTTGGCCTTGTACATGAACTCGCCATGCGTGGCGGGGGCGCCGCCGACGGCGCGGACCCAGTCCCAGGCCTGGTCCTGCGGATGATCGAAATGGAGGATGCGGGCGCCCTCGCGGAACACTTCGGCGCCGTCTAGATCGCCATAGGCGTAGAACGGGTCGCGCGTATTGTCCGAGGCGATGGCGACCGTGGCGCCGGCCGCCTTGAATTCGTTGAGCAGGGTGACGCCGCGGCGGAGCGGCGTCCGCACCGCGCCGTTGCCGTTGTCGCGATCCTGCAGGTAGATATTGCACATGGGCAGCGAGACAATGGCGATGCCGGCTTCAACGACCTTGTCGATGGTGGTCTTGACGGTGCGCTCGTCCTGCACCGTCAGAACGCAGCAATGGCCGGCCATGACCTTGCCCTTGTAGCCGGTTTCCAGCACTGCTTCGGCGAGATGCAGCAGGGCGTGAGCGGCGGGGTCGCCGGTCTCGTCGGTGTGCAGATCGAGATCAAGCCCAAGATCGCCGGCCTTTTCCACCACGGCGAGCATGGCTTCTTTCGAGCGGTCATAGACCGCCACCGAGCCACCGAGCAGGCCGCCGGACGACTTCACCTGTCGCGCAATGGTATCAAGCGCCACCGGATCGACCATGGTATCGGGGCCGATGATCGCCACGGCTTGCAACTCGATGCGGTCGGCCCACCTGCCACGCATCTTTTCGAATAGCGCCCAGCTGATTTCATGCTGGGGCGGCGCGGAATCGAGATGCGTGCGGATGGCGGCGGTGCCATGGGCATAGGCGCAGCGGAGGGAGAAATCCATGCGCCGTTCGACATCAGCGGCAGCCCACATGTTTTCGCGGTCGGACTGCACGGCGAGCAGGGCGCCCATCCAGGTGCCGTCCGGGTTTTCCTTGCGCGGCCAGATATGGCCCTTGTCGAGATGGGTGTGGATATCGACGAAGGCAGGCAGGACCAGGCCATTGTCGCAGTCATAGATTTTGCCGTTGTCGGGTGCGTCCACGCTGGGCGCGATGGCGGCGATCAGGCCGTCGACAACCGCAATATCGTGCTGTTCGACGCGGCCGCCGCGCTGGCCCATGGCGGCAACGGGGAGGGTGGCGTTTTTGAGGACGAAGCTGCCGCTGGCGGGGAAGGAGGAGGGGTTTGGCACGCTCAGTTCTCCCGCCGAATGGCACTTTCGTGCCAGCGATGCAACGTTAGCCAGGAAATGAAAGAGGTCAGCCCATAAATGGCGATGCCGGTGCCGCACAGCATGATCAGCGCCGCGAACATGCGCGGCAGGTTGAGCCGATATTGGCTTTCCAGCAACCGGAAGGCCAGGCCCGAGCCTTGCCCGGCCGAGCCCGCGGCAAATTCCGCCACCACGGCGGCGATCAGCGACAGGCCGCCGGCAATGCGCAGGCCGGCCATGAAATAGGGCATGGAGGCGGGGATTTTGAGAAACACCAGCGTCTGCCAGCCATTGGCGCCATAGAGCTCGAACAGGTTGAGCAGGTTATGGTCGACGCTTTTGAGGCCCTGCACCATGTTAGAGAGGATGGGAAAAAAGGCTACCAGAAAGGCACAGATCATCAGCGCGCTTTGCGTATCTGGCGCATAGATCAGGATCAGCGGGGCGATGGCGATGATCGGGGTGACCTGCAGGATGACGGTGAATGGCGAGAGCGCCAGTTCCAGCCATTTGGACTGTACGATGATGATGGCCAGCGTGACGCCGCCCACCAAAGCGATGGCCAGTGCCATGAAGGTGATGCGCACGGTCACCCAAAGCGCGGGCCACAGCGTCGCCGAATCGGTGAACAAGGCGACCGCCGCGTCGCCCGGGCCGGGCAGGATATATTTGGGGATGCCGTTGGCGGTGACGATCCATTGCCAGGCGGCGATGCCCAGAGCCAGGGCCACCAAAGGCACGACGATCTGCATCAGTTTTTCGTTGTTGGACATGCGCGGCAGCAGGACGGCCACGGCGCTGTCGGTACCTTTTTCGGCCACGGCCTTGATGTCGGTCATGCTCAGCTCTCCGCCGATTGAATGGCGCTTTGCAGCGCGTCCGACACGGTCTGGCAATTGGCGCGGTAGAATTCGGAGACGCGATAGGCGCCGTCGCGCACTGCCGGCTGGGCAATGTCGAGATCTGTAAACACCTGGCCCGGACGGGCGCGCATGACCACAATGCGGCTCGACAGATAGGCCGATTCATAAACCGAATGGGTGACGAAAATCACGGTGATCCCAGTCTGCTGCCACAGCGCCAACACGTCGTCGTTGAGCTTCTGGCGGGTGATTTCGTCGAGCGCCGCGAACGGCTCGTCCATCAGCAGCAGCTTGGGGCGGGTGACCAGAGCGCGGGCGATGGAGACGCGCATTTTCATGCCGCCGGAGAGCACGCGCGGATAGGCCTCGGCAAACTCGGCGAGGCCAACGCTGGCAAGGTTGTCCATCACCTTGTCGCGCGCTTCGGCCTGGCGCACACCCTGCAGCTTGAGCGGCAGGTAAACATTGCCGAACACCGTTTCCCACGGCATCAGGGTCGGCTCCTGAAACACGAAGCCGACATCGCCCTCGGGCAGGCCGCGCGAATTGATCTTGGAGCTGGGCCAGTCGATGCTGCCGGAACTCGCGGCACCCAGGCCGGCGATGATACGCAGGGCGGTGGACTTGCCGCAGCCCGAGGGGCCAAGCAGGGAGATGAATTCGCCGCCGCGCACATCCAGCGACATGCCCTTGAGCGCCAGCGTGCCGTTGGAAAACACCTTGCTGACATTGTTCATAGCGACGACGAGGCGGCGTTGCGCAGGAGCAACCGAAGCCTGGGCTTCGGGGAAAGCTAAATCGGTCACGCGTGAACCCATGTTAGGGTTAAAACGGCGCGGACAGGATTACCCGCGCCGATGCCCGGCACTTTACTTGGCGGTGGCGAGTTCCATGCCGACGCCCTTGCAGACGAACTGGGTGGTATAGGCCTTGGTGATGTCGATGCCGGCCTCGTAAACCCCGGCTTCCACCATGCTGTCGTAGAATTCCTTCCAGCGCGCGTCGGTCATGCAGCCAATGCCCTTGGTTTCGGCATCGCCGGAGATCACGATGCCATATTCCTTCATCTTGGCGATGGAATATTCGATCTGGCCATCGGTCATTTCGGGATTGTCGGTCTTGATCAGGTCGTTGGCGGCCTTGTTGTCGCCGTAGAGGTAATTGTACCAGCCGATCGCGGTAGCATCGACGAAGCGCTGCACCAGGTCGGGCGTCTTTTCGACAATCTCCTGGCGCGTTTCGATGGTGGTGGAATAGGGCGCGTAGCCGGCATCGGCGAGCAGGAGAACCTGCGGCTCGGTGCCGGTCTGCTTGCCGATCTCATAAGGCTCGGAGGTCAGGTAACCCTGCTGCACCGCCTTGGGATCGGCAATGAACGGGGCCGGATTGAAGGTGTAGGGCTCATACATTTCGTCCGTGAAGCCCGGAAATTTCGCCTTCATCCAGGGCCAATAGCCAGCAAAGAAGCTGTCCTTGCCCATGATCAGCTTGCTGGCGCCGACGAGGCTCGCCACATCGGTGAAGCCGGCTTCGGGGTGAGCCAGAAGTACCTGCGGGTCCTTCTGAAAGATTGCGGCCACAGTGATGCCCGGAATGCCCTGCTTGACGTCATCGATGGTGGACATGCCGCCCATGTAGAAATCGATCTGCCCGGCAATCAGCAATTGCCCGTTCGGCGCCTGCGGTCCACCCTGGCGGATGGTGACGTCGAGCCCGTATTTGGCATAGGTGCCGTCGGCGACCGCCTGGTAATAGCCGCCATGCTCGGCTTGGGCGAGCCAGTTGGTGCCGAAGGTGACCTTGTCCTGCGCAGCGGCCATCCCGGTCAGGCCGCCCAGGAGTAGGATGGTGGCGGCGGCTCGTATCATCAACTTCATCTTGATCTCCAAAGCTCCGGACGCACCCCATCCGGTCGTGGTGAATTCTTGTGCGCCATTCAGAGGCATGCCCATTCTTTGCGTTATAATGGGACGATGTGAAGCTAAAAATGCGGCAGCAAAAAATATTGCCTTTGTGACGTGCAAACGGCCTTGCAATCGGCTTGTACGCGGCTAACATCCCCGCCTCAAGGAACACGCCCGCATGGCCACGCCGCTCTCCCCAACCGATATCCACCCACCCTTTGCGGCCTACAGCCATGGCATGAGCGTGCCGCCGGGGCAGCAATTGGTGTTTGTGTCGGGTCAGTTGGGCATTGATGCCGCAGGCTTAGTGCTGCCCGATTGCGCCGGACAGGCGCAGGTCTGTTTCGACAATATTGCGGCGGTCCTGCGCGAGGCGGGACTGGGCCTCGAGCACGTCGTGCGCATCAATGCCTATGTCACCGGCCGCGAGCACCTGCCAGCTTACATGGGTGTGCGCAATGGCCTGTTCGGCGCGCCGCTGCCGGCCTCGACGCTGATGATCGTCAGTGGCTTTGCCCGGCCCGAACTTGTGGTCGAGATCGAAGCCGTCGCCGCCGGTCCAATGAAGGAATAAGCATGCCCCGCAAGATCTGGTGGACCGACTTCTCCGCTTCCGAATTCGGGGGCCTCAATCCCAACAGGACCATCGCGATTCTGCCGATCGCGGCGGTGGAGCAGCACGGCCCGCATCTGCCGGTGGGCACAGATACGATTATCAACCAGTCGATGCTCGATCTGCTGGTGACAAAAATTCCGAACGTTATGGACGTGCGCATCCTGCCCGTGCAGGCGGTGGGCAAGTCCAACGAGCATATCTGGGCCAGGGGCACCATCAGCCACAAGGCCACCAATCTGATCGAGGCCTGGACCCAGATCGGGCTGGAGGTGGCGCGCGCCGGGATCAGGAAGATCGTGTTCATCAATTCGCATGGCGGCAATGAGGAGATTATGGGCATCGTAGCGCGCGAATTGCGGGTCCAGGCCGGCATGCTGGCGGTCAAGAGCGGCTGGCGCTTCACCCCACCGGGCGTGCTCAGCGATGTCGAGCGCCGCCACGGCATCCATGGCGGCGACGCCGAAACCTCGCTGATCCTGCATTTCCGACCGGACCTGGTCGACATGTCCAAGGCGGAAAACTTCATCTCCATCGCCGCCCGTGACGAGGCCGAGTTCAAGCATCTGCGCCCCACCGGCGCCTTCGGTCACGTTTATGCCTGGATCGCTTCGGACATCAATCCCGGCGGGGCGGCAGGGGATGCTACGCTGGCTACTGCCGAAAAAGGCCGCATCATCGCCGAAGCCAATGCCGCCGGCATGCTGGAGGTTCTCGCTGAAGTCGAACGCATGCCGCTGCCGCGTTGACCGGGCAATCCGCCGGTGCATAGGCCTATTTGGCTGCGGCTTTGGCCAGTTCGCCGGTCAGACGAAGCATGCGGTATTTGGCGCGCAGCAGATCGAACTGAGCGGTGATCTGTTCGGATCGGGCAGCACTGAGTTCCTGCTGGGCGTCGAGCAGTTCGAAAATGCTGCGGGTGCCGCTCTGGAACTGCTGGCCATACAGCGTCACAACGCCCTGGCCGGATTGAATCCGGTCGGCGATATTGCCCAACCGGCTGCCCGCCGTCTCGAGGATGCGGCCGGCGTCGTCGACATCGAACTCCAGATTGTCGAGCGCGCGGCTGTAACGGTAGCCGGTTTCCTCGATGCGGGCTTCAATCTGGGCGATCTTTGCAGCGCGATCGCCGCCGTCGAACAGCGTGCCGTTAATCGACAGCATGGCGCGGGCGTCGGTGCGGGCCGGATTGGTGCCGCCGGCATCCATCTGGATGCGAGCAGTGCCTTCAAGCGATATCTTGGGCAAGTAGTCCAGCCGCAGCGCATTCATCTGCGCTTCCAGGCTGATCTTGTCCTGCTTGAGCGAGAGCAGGAACGGATCGGTCGCCGCATAGTTGGCAATGTCGGCCTGGCTGACCGTACCGGTTGCGGCGGGCGGATGGGGGAGTTGCAGGTTGACCGGCTCCATGCCCGTGACGCGCTCGAACGTGCTCGCGGCCGTCCGGCGCTCGGCCTGCAGGTCGAGGGTTTGCGAGCGGGCGGCTTCCAGTCGGGTCAGCGCCTTTTGCACGTCGGCGATCGTGCCGTTGCCGCCTTGTTCGTTGAGGGTGACGATGCGGTGCATTTCCTCATGGGCGGCTTCGTTCTGGCGGCTGTTGGCGATCTGCAGATCGAGTTCGAGCACGCCGAGATAGGCCTCGATGGCGGCCGTCATGATCTCGGTGGTCTTGGCGTCGAGGCGCAGCGACGCAGAATCCTTCAACGCCGTGGCCCGTTCGACATCGGTGCTGGTCTTGCCGAAGTCGAATAGCAGCTGGGAGGCGCGAACCGAAGCCTCCTGGCGAGTCTCGTCGGTGGTGATCTCAGTGTCGTAGGCAAAGGTGGTTTCGGGTCCGATGCCGGCGCTGTAGTCGATCGTGGGCATGAAGGGGACGGCGGCAACATCGGTTCCCGCGGCCGCATCCTTGGCCTGGGAGCGGGCAATGCCGATATCGGGATTGTTGTCGACGGTATAGGCCAGCACCTGGGCCAACTGCATGGAGCCGCCCGGGTGGGGCAAAGCAGACGGCGCTGCGCCCAGCGCGTCCTGGCCGATCGAGCCGGTGACGATCTGCGCGTCCGTCACGCTTGGGGTCGCCGTTGTCGCGCAGCCGGCCAGAGCTGTGGTGCCGACCAGCATGATGGCAAGGGCAAATCCGCGTGCGGACCCCGCACCACTCAACGCAAACATGAACTCTGCCTCATCCTGTAGGTGAACGCAGAATTAATTTTTTTGGTTAAGGATCACTTAAGTAAATCCACTTGGGTGCGCATAAGGACTATTGCCTGGCCAATTCGTGATCAAATATTGACGTTTCAGGCGAGGGTCGGCGTCTTTCCGAATTGGTAATCATTATGAACCAAAGTTACTGGCCAACGCCAGAGCTGCGTCTAACTGGTGAATTGCCGTCCGGCCATTCGGCCTTTCACAGGTTCATTGCAGCGCCATGGTCGAAACTCCCAACAAGGATGCAGCAGGGGCGGTCACGGTTCAGGACCTGACCAATGGCGCGGCGCCGGACGGCGCCGACAAGGTCATCGACAAGCCCGATGCGGGCGGCACGCTGGTGGTCGATGTCAGCGAAGGCCAGCATCTGGTATTTTCGTTCGAGCTGCAGGACGTTTCGATCAATCTGTCGGACGTCGACCTGATCATTACCTTTCCCGACGGCGCCAAGATCATCCTGCTCGAATTCGGCCTGCTTTCGGCGCTGGACGCTATTCCCGCGCTGGAGTTCGACGGCCTTGAAGTGCTGCCCAAGGATGTGATCTCGCAGGTGGGTCAGTTCGACAGCGCCTCCCTGAGCGACGAGACGGTTCGCTCCTCCATGGCGCAGAGCAAGCTCGACAGCCCGCCGGCACCGGACGCGAAGCCGGCCGACACTGCGGCACCTGCTGCCCAGCCCGCCCAGGAGGTCCAGGCCCCGGTCAAGCCGCTGCCCAAGGATCTGATCGACAACAAGAAGGGCAATTCCTACGCCGAGTTCGACCGTTCCCATGTCGACGACGACATGGGTGCGGCCCAGCACAACCGGCGGTTCGACGAGAGTTCATCGAGCAGCGGCACATCCAACAAGACCGGCATTTCCAATATTTTGCCCGATTCGGAAATCTCGCTACGGGTATTCGGGATCACCGAGCAGACGATCTCCCGCCTCGATAGCGGCGAAACCCTGATCGTGGGTGCAACGGCACGGGCCCCGGCCGCGACCGATCCGAGCCATGCCGTGCAGGCCGCCGCCGAAGTGCTGACCGGCACGACAGGTCGCGACATCATTTATGCCGATGACGCCGACCTGGCGCCCAGCGGCACCAGCAGCCGCGCGGTAGAGGTCACCCTCGATCTGCCGTTCCTGGCCTATACGCCGACCAGCCTGATCGTGACTGCCCTGCCTGCGGGCATGTCCATCCTGGGCGCAACGCGCGTGGAGAACGGCTGGGCCCTGGCGGTCGATCCGACCCATCCGCTGGTGCAGACGCTGATCCTCAACTACACCCTGCCCGAAGACGGCAGTCCCAGCGATGCCAACGGCTTCTACAACACGGCGTCGCTGACGATCCAATACACGCTGCAGAAATCGGACGGGACCGAAGGCATTTCTGTCGCCACGACGACGATCGGCCTACGTGATGTGTTCAGCGACGCCGATCTCTACTTTACCGACCCCACCACCGGTAATGTCACCACCGCCATCGATGCGTTGCCTCCGGGCAATATAATCGACGCCGGCAATGGCGACGATCTGATCTACCTGGGCGCAGGCGCCGATCAGCTGGCCGGCGGCGGCGGCACGGACACCGCTTCCTATGCGCAGTCGAGCGCCGCGGTCAGCGTCGACCTCGCTGCCGGCACTGCCTCGGGCGGCTATGCGCGTGGCGACGTTCTGGCGGGAATCGAAAATCTCGAAGGGTCTCGCTACGCGGACCGGCTCACCGGCAATGGCGGCGCGAACGAGCTGCAGGGACTTGGCGGCGCCGATATGCTCGATGGTGGTGCCGGTATCGACACGGCCAGCTACGCCAAATCCGCCGCAGGCGTTGCGGTGGATTTGCTGACCGGGCTTGGCGCGGGCGGCGACGCGGCTGGTGACGTCCTGAGCGCAATCGAGAACCTGACCGGTTCGGCCAGTGCCGACGCCTTGCATGGCGACGCTGCCGCCAATCTGATCGATGGTGGTGCCGGCGACGATGACATCGGTGGCGGCGGCGGCGCGGACGTGCTGATCGGCGGCGCAGGGTTCGATACGCTCGACTATTCGCGCTCGTCCGCCGCGGTGTCGATCGATCTGGGTGCGGGAACCGCGAGCGGTGGCGAGGCGACCGGCGACAGTTTTACCAGCTTTGAGGGCGTGACCGGCTCGAGCTATGACGACACACTTACCGGCGATGGCAATGCCAATACGCTTGCTGGCGGCGCAGGTGACGATACGCTGTCGGGTGGTGACGGGAACGACACGCTGCGGGGCGGGGCGGGCGACGACTGGCTCGATGGCGGCCTTGGCGCCGACGCCTTGGATGGCGGGGCCGGCAGCGACACCGTTACCTATGCCGGCTCGGATCGCGCCATTGCCGTGGATCTGTCGGCCGGCATCGGCAGCAACGGCATGGCGGCGGGTGACAGCTATGTCGGCATCGAAAATGTCATCGGTTCGGATTTTGCCGATAGCCTGACCGGCGATGCCGCAAGCAACCAGCTCATCGGCGGGCTCGGCGACGACCGGTTGCAAGGGCTTGGCGGGGCCGATGTGATCGATGGCGGGAGTGGCACCGATACCGCTTCCTATGCCGCCTCGAGCCTGGGCGTGACCATCGACCTGGCGGCCGGAACGGGGCTGGGTGGCGATGCTGCCGGCGACACCTTGATCGGCATCGAGCGCGTCGAAGGCAGCGCCTTTGCCGACGTGCTGTTTGGCGATGGCGGCGATAACGTCCTCAGCGGTGGCGCCGGCAATGACCGGCTCGAAGGCCGTGGCGGTGCCGATCTGCTGCGCGGCGGTGTTGGCATCGACACGGTCGATTACGCGGCATCGGGGAGCGGGGTCACCATCGACCTGCTGCTGGGCACCGGCACCGGTGGCGATGCCCAGGGCGACCAGCTCGAGGACATTGAAAACGTTACCGGTTCGGCCTTGGACGATACGCTGCTGGGCACTGCAGCCGCCAACCGTCTGGAAGGCGGGGCGGGCGACGACGTGTTGGCCGGCGAGGGCGGGGCGGACCAGCTTTATGGCGGGGCCGGCAATGATACGGCCAGCTATGCCCGCTCGGCTGTCGGCATCGCGCTCGATCTGGGTCTCGGCGCCGGCACGGCGGGCGACGCGGCAGGCGATACGCTGACCGATATCGAAAATGTCATCGGTTCGGGCAATGCCGATACCATTGTCGGCGATGCCAACGGCAACCGGCTTGAGGGTGGCGCCGGCGGCGACGTGCTGCGTGGCCAGGCCGGCGACGACGACCTTTATGGCGGCGATGGCAATGACCTGCTCGAAGGCGGTGGCGGCGCCGACTTTATCGATGGTGGTGCCGGCATCGACGCGGTCGACTATTCCGGCTCCGGCACTGCCGTCATCGTCGACCTGCAGGCGTCGACGGCGACCGGTGGCGATGCCAATGGAGATACTTACCTGAATATCGAAAACGTCATTGGCTCGGCCCTTTCGGACCAGCTGTTCGGCGATGCCGGCGACAATACGCTGAGTGGCGGTGCCGGCAACGACATCCTGCGTGGCCGGGACGGCACCGATACGCTGATCGGCGGCACGGGGATCGACACGGCGGATTATAGCCAGTCGGCGGTTGCCGTGCAGGTCGATCTCACAGCCGGGCTTGCTACCGGCGGCGAGGCCGAAGGCGACAGCTTCGTCAGCATCGAGAACATCCTGGGTTCCGACCTGGACGACACCATCCGCGGCAATGCCCTGGACAACCGGCTCGAAGGCGGGCTGGGCAACGACGTGCTGGAGGGTGGCGCCGGAGCCGACGTCATCGTCGGTGGCGCCGGCGTCGACACCGCCAGCTATGCGGGCTCGTTCGAGGGCATTGCGATCGACCTGGCCTTGGGCCTGGGCAGTGGCGGCGATGCCACCGGCGACACGTTCACCGGCATCGAAAATATCGATGGCTCGGGCAGCAACGACACCATTACCGGTGACGCTCAGGCCAACCGACTACGCGGCGGCTCGGGCGATGACGCCATCAATGGCGGCGCCGGCAATGACCAGCTTTTTGGCGACAGCGGCGACGACGTGCTCGAAGGTGGCGCGGGCGCCGATAGCCTGCAGGGGGGCGCGGGCCTCGATGCGATCAGCTATGCCGGCTCCCTGTCCGCGGTCACCATCAACCTGACACTCAACAGCGCCACGGGCGGCGATGCGGCGGGCGACAGTTTCTCCTCGATCGAAGCGGTAATCGGCTCGGCCTTCAATGACACGCTGATCGGCAACGGCCTGGACAACCGGCTGAGCGGCGCCGCCGGCAACGACGTGCTGATCGGCTATGCCGGCGCGGACACGCTCGATGGCGGCGACGGCACCGATATCGCCGATTACAGCGCCTCGGGACAGGCCGTAACGGTCAGCCTGGCGACCGGCGTCGGTTCGGGTGGCGATGCGCAGGGAGACGTCCTTAACGGCATCGAAAATCTGATCGGCACCGCCGGCGATGACAGCCTGACCGGCAATGCGCTCGCCAACGTGCTGACCGGTGGTGACGGCGATGATGTCTTGTCCGGCCTTGCCGGTGCCGACCAGCTCAATGGCGGCGATGGCAACGACACCCTGACGGGCGGCAGCGGCGCCGACATGCTCGACGGCGGCACCGGTAGCGACACGGCCAGCTATGCTGGCTCGGCGGCCGGGGTGTCCATCGATCTGGGCACGGCGAGCTATGCGGGCGGCGATGCGGCCGGCGACACCCTGACCAGTATCGAGAACGTCATTGGCTCGGTCCTGGCGGATAGCCTGAGCGGCGATACGCAAGACAACCGGCTGTCGGGTGGCTCGGGGGACGACGCCATTTCAGGCGGTCTTGGTGCCGACACGCTGGAAGGCGAATTCGGCAACGATACCCTGATCGGCGGTCTTGGCAGCGATCTGCTCGATGGCGGCACGGGCGTCGATACGGCGGATTACAGCGCCTCGGGTTCGGCTGTGACTGTCAGCCTGAGCGCCCTTATCGGCTTTGGCGGCGATGCCGAAGGCGATGCATTGCTCAGCATCGAAAACCTGATCGGCTCGAGTTTCGACGACAGTCTGATCGGCAACAATCTGCTCAATACGCTCAGCGGTGGCGCCGGCGACGATACGCTCGAAGGCGGCAGCGCGGCCGATACTCTGATCGGTGGCGCCGGCAACGATACCGCGAGCTATTCGACCTCGCTGTCGGCGGTCAACGTGAATTTGACCACCGGCCTGGGGACCGGCGGCGATGCGCAGGGTGATACCCTGAGCGGCATCGAAAATCTTGCGGGTTCGTCCAATGCCGACACGCTGACCGGCGACGGCGCGGCCAACAGGCTCAATGGCGCCAGCGGCGACGATATGCTCTCCGGCCTCGGGGGCGCCGATATCCTGATCGGCGGCGACGGTGCGGACACGGCGGACTACGCCGCCTCGGGCGTCGCCGTCACAGTTGATCTGGCGGCGGGCACGGCCAGCGGGGGCGACGCGACCGGCGACAGTTTTACCTCGATCGAAAACGTGCGTGGCTCGGCCTTCGACGATCTGCTGACAGGCGATGTCGGCGCCAACCGGCTCGACGGTGGCGCCAGCAACGACCGCCTGCAAGGCGGCGTCGGCGCGGATACCCTGCTGGGCGGGACCGGCATCGATTTTGCCGATTATTCCGGTTCGGGCGGCGCCGTCACGGTCAACCTGACAACGGGCTCAGGCTCCGGTGGTGATGCGCAGGGCGACACGCTGAGTGGTATCGAAAACCTTGCCGGTTCGGCGGGCAATGACAGCCTTACCGGCGATGGGCTCGACAACCGCCTCGAGGGCAATGACGGCGACGATACGCTATCGGGCCTGTCCGGCTCGGACATGCTGGTGGGCGGGCTGGGCAATGACATTCTGGCGGGCGGCGCCGGGGCGGATAGCCTGGATGGTGGCGCCGGTCTCGATACGGCCGATTATGCAAGCTCGTCTGCGGCGGTCATCGTCAATCTTGGCACCGGCACCGGATTGGGTGGCGATGCCGCGGGCGACAGCTATACCGGCATCGAAAACGTCACCGGCTCCGCCTTGGACGATATTCTCACCGGCGACGGCAATGGGAACCTTTTGATCGGCGGCGCGGGCAACGACATCCTCGTTGGTGGCCTTGGCGCCGACACACTGGCCGGCGGGACGGGCAGCGATACCGCCGATTATGCCGCTTCGGCCAGTGCGGTTACCGTCGACCTGAATGCCGGCGCCGGCCTTGGCGGCAGTGCTGCCGGCGATGTTCTGAGTGAGATCGAGAACCTTACCGGGTCCGCATTTTCCGACACGCTGACGGGCGATAGCGCGGCCAATACGCTGACCGGCAATGCCGGCAACGACATGCTGGTCGGCAACGGCGGCAATGATACCCTGTCGGGCGGCGACGGCGACGACCAGCTCGATGGCGGGCTTGGCCTGGACAGCCTGCAGGGTGGACTGGGCAATGATATCCTGGAAGGCGGCGTCGGTGCCGACAGCCTGAGTGGCGGCGCGGGGACCGATACGGCGCGCTATGTCGCCTCGGCGAGTGCGGTGACGGTGAGCCTGGTCACCGGAATGGGTACGGCCGGTGACGCAACCGGCGACACGCTGAGCGGTATCGAGAACCTCACGGGCTCGGCCGGCAATGACGATCTGACCGGCGACGGCAGCGTCAACGTGCTTGACGGCGGCAGCGGCGACGACCGGCTGGTCGGCCTCGGCGGTGCCGACGTGCTGCGCGGCGGCTCCGGCTCCGATACGGCCGACTACAGCGGCTCCGCGGTTGCGGTCACCATCGATCTGTCTGCCAACACCGCGACCGGGGGGGACGCGAGCGGGGACACGTTCGATTCGATCGAAAACCTTTTGGGTTCGGACGGCAATGACGTGCTGACCGGCGATATTGGCAACAACCGTCTCGACGGTGGAGCGGGCAATGATCGCCTGATCGGCGCAGCGGGTGCGGACACCCTGATCGGCGGCAGCGGCATCGACACGGCCGACTATTCCGGCGCGGCGGGCGCCGTGACCATCGATCTGGCCAATGGCACCGGCCTTGGGTCGGACGCGCAAGGGGACACGTTGACCGGCATTGAAAACATCATCGGCTCGGCCGGCAATGACGTGCTGACGGGTGACGCCAATGCCAATCGCCTTGAAGGTGGCACCGGCAACGATCAGCTTCTCGGCCTGGCCGGCAACGATGCATTGGTGGGCGGGGACGGCAATGACGCGCTGGCCGGCGGGGTGGGCGCCGACATGCTGGACGGCGGTCTGGGTCTCGATAGCGCCGACTATTCGACTTCGAGTGCCGGGGTTTCGGTTAACCTCTCGACCGGCGTCGGCCTGGGTGGCGATGCGCAGGGCGACAGCTTCGCCGCCATCGAAAACCTCACGGGCTCGGGTTTCGACGATACGCTGACGGGCGACAGCGGCGCCAACGCGATCACCGGCGGCGCCGGCAACGACACGCTGATCGGTGGCTTGGGCGCTGACGCCCTGGTGGGCGGCACGGGCACCGATATCGCCGACTACGCCGCTTCGGCTTCTGCCGTCACGGTTGACCTCTTGGCCGGAACCGGGCTGGGCGGCGCGGCGGCAGGCGATACGCTGGCCGAGATCGAGAATGTGAGCGGCTCGGCCTTCGACGACGTGCTCGATGGCGACAACCTGGCCAATACGCTGTTGGGCAATGGGGGCAATGACATCCTGTCGGCCCTGGGCGGCAATGACACCGTCGATGGTGGCGCCGGCAATGATCGGCTCGAGGGCGGCGTGGGGACCGACACCCTGCTTGGCGGCATCGGCGACGACGTGCTCGAAGGTGGCACCGGCGCGGACGTGCTGACCGGCGGCAGCGGCATCGACACGGCAGCCTATGTCGGAGCCCTGAGCGGCGTCACCGTCAACCTGACCACCGGCATGGGCACTGCGGGCGATGCGACCGGCGACACGCTGAGCGGCATCGAGAACCTTACCGGCTCCAGCTTCGCCGATAGCCTGACCGGCGACGGCGCGGCCAACCTGATCGATGCGGGCGCGAGCGACGATATCCTGGCCGGGCTGGGCGGCGCCGATATCTTGCGCGGGGGCGCCGGCTCGGACACCGTCGACTATTCCACCTCGGCGGTTGCCGTGACGATCAACCTGGCGGCCAATACAGCCAGCGGCGGGGACGCGGCCGGCGACAGCTTCAATTCCATCGAGAACCTGATCGGCTCGGATGGCGACGATAGTCTTGCCGGGGACGCCGGGATCAATACGCTGGATGGCGTCGCCGGCAATGACCGGTTGACCGGCGGCAGCGGTGCCGACGTGCTCATCGGCGGCAGCGGCATCGATACCGCGGATTATTCGAGCGCCGCGGGCGCCGTATCGGTCAGCCTGACCACTGGGCTTGGCACCGGAGCAGATGCCCAGGGCGATACGCTGGCGGGCATCGAAAGCCTGATCGGCTCGGGCAGCGACGATATGCTGACCGGCGATGCCGGGGTCAACCGGCTGGACGGTGGATTGGGCAATGACAGCCTGCTCGGCATGGCTGGCGACGATGCGCTGGTCGGCGGCGGCGGCAATGACGTCCTGGCGGGTGGCCTGGGCGCCGACAGCCTGGATGGCGGCGCCGGCAGCGACACGGCGGACTATTCCACCTCGGCCTTGGCCGTCACTGTCAACCTTGGCGCAGGCACCGGCACGGGCGGGGATGCGACCGGGGACAGCTATGTCAGCATGGAAAACCTGACCGGGTCTGGCCTCGACGACGTTTTGACCGGCGACGGCAATGCCAATATCCTGACGGGCGGGGCAGGCGACGACACGCTCGTGGGTGGTCTGGGCGCCGATACGCTGATCGGTGGCACGGGTCGCGACACCGCCAATTATGCAGCATCGGCCATCGGGGTGACGATATCGCTGGACGGAACGGCGGGCGCCGGTGGAACCGCGGCCGGCGATACGCTGAGCGGTATCGAAGTGCTGAACGGCTCGGCCTTCGTCGATGCGCTGGGCGGCACCGCGGCAGACGAGTTCTTTTACGGCAATGGCGGCGATGACTTTATCGAGGGCCGTGGCGGCGCCGACGCCGTCGATGGTGGCGCGGGCAATGACACGGCGTCCTATGCCAATTCATTCAATGGGGTGACCATCGACCTGGCGGCCGGTACCGGCATTGGCGGCGATGGGCAAGGCGATACGCTGTTCAGCATCGAGACCGTGATCGGCTCGTCGCGCGACGACGTCTTGTCCGCGGCGGCCACCGGCAGCACCCTGCTGGGCGGATCGGGCGACGATATGCTTTACGGCAATGCCGGGGCCGATGTGCTGCGCGGCGGCGACAATGCCGATACGCTGGTGGGTCGCGGCGGCGCCGATACGCTCGATGGCGGTGCAGGCATCGATACGCTCGACTACCAGGCATCGGGATCTGCCGTCGTCGTCAACCTGGCACTCGGGAGCGGCATGGGCGGCGATGCGCAGGGCGACATCATCAGCGCTGCCGAAAACGTCATCGGCTCGGGGTTCGACGACAGCCTCGTCGGCGACAACAACAACAATACGCTCGAAGGCGGGCTGGGCGACGACCTGCTGGAAGGGGGGTCCGGATCGGACCGCCTGCGCGGCGGCGGCGGCAATGATACGGCACGCTACGCGGCTTCGGCGGTGGGGGTGATCGTTACGCTGGCCGGCGGGTTCGGCCTGGGCGGCGATGCGCAGGGCGACGAACTGCTCGATGTCGAGAATGTGGAAGGCTCCGGCTTCGACGACAGCCTGACGGGCAGTTCGGGCAGCAACGTGCTGGTTGGCGGGGGCGGCAACGATACGCTGGTGGGGCTGGCCGGCGCCGACCATTTCGATGGCGGCGTTGGTGCCGATCGCGTCAGCTATATCGACTCGATCCAGGCCGTAACGGTCAATCTGGACACGAACACGGCGAGCGGTGGCGATGCGGCGGGGGACACGTTTGCCGGCATCGAACGGATCGATGGCTCGGCCCTGGGCGACGTCTTGGTCGCGGCGGCCACGGGTAGTGACCTGCGCGGCTTGGCCGGCAACGACGTTCTGACCGGCGGGGCCGGTGTCGATACCCTTTATGGCGGCGATGGCGACGACACCCTGTCGGGTCTTGGCGGGGCCGATTTCCTTTATGGCGGGGACGCCAACGATACATTGATCGGTGGCGGCGGGGCCGACTTGCTGAACGGCAATGCGGGCACTGACACCGCCGACTATTCGAGCTCCGCAGCCCCGGTTACCGTCAACCTGGCATCGGGCACCGGCCTTGGCGGCGATGCCCAGGGCGATACGCTGATCGAAATCGAGAACCTGGTCGGTACCGTCGGCGACGACACGCTGATCGGGGACAACAACGTCAACCAGCTGTCGGGTGGCAACGGCGCCGATATCATCGAAGGCGGGGCGGGGGCCGACGGGCTGATCGGCGGCGCCGGGATCGACACCGGGCGTTATCTCAATTCCAGTTCGGCCGTTACGGTCGATCTTGGCGCGGGGACCGGCCTTGGCGGCGACGCGCAGGGCGATACGCTTTCGGGCATCGAAAATCTCAGCGGTTCGATCTATAACGATACGCTGATCGGCAATGGCGTGGTCAATACGCTGGACGGCGGCATTGGCGATGACGTCCTGGTGGGTGGCGCCGGAGCGGACGTGCTGATCGGTGGTGCCGGATCGGACACCGCCTCATATCAAACCGCGACCGCCGGCACGATCGCGAGCCTTATGACCCCGGCCAACAATACGCTGGATGCCTTGGGCGATAGCTATACCAGCATCGAGAACCTGACCGGGTCGGCCTTTGCCGATACCCTGACGGGCGATGCCGCCGGCAATATCCTGACGGGCGGGGCCGGCAACGACAGCCTCAACGGCAGCGCCGGCGACGACACGCTTTATGGCGGCGGCGATGACGATATGCTGGTGGGCGGGCTGGGCGCAGACCTGATCTATGGCGGGACCGGCATCGATACGCTGGACTATTCCGCGTCCGCCAGCGGCATCGCCATCCGGCTCGACGGTGCGGCCAGCGCGGGCGGCGATGCGCAGGGCGATCGGCTGTTCGAGATCGAGCGCATCATCGGCAGTGCGTTCAACGACAGCTTCGATGGCACCAGTGCCGCCGACTATGTCGATGGCGGCCTGGGCGACGACAATTTCAACAGCAGCGGCGGCGCCGATACCTATGTCGGCGGCACCGGCATCGATACGGTCAACTACGGCAATTCGGGCGCCGTCGACGTCAACCTGACCACGGGCACCCATTCGGGCAGCAATGCCGTCGGCGACACCTTGACCGATATCGACAACCTGACCGGGTCCAACAGCAACGACGTGCTGACCGGCAATGCCGGCGACAACCGCATTCTGGGCGGCACCGGCAACGACACCATCTCGGGCATGGATGGCAATGATGACCTGCGCGGCGGCTCCGGGCTGGACACAATCTATGGCGGGGTCGGCAACGACGCCATCATCGGTGAGGACGGCGCCGATATCCTTTATGGCGAAGCCGGCAATGACAGCCTGAATGGCGGCGACAGCGACGATCGCCTGATCGGCGGCGCCGGGGCGGACGCGCTCGCTGGCAGTCTGGGCATCGATACCGCTGAATACAGCACGGCGACATCGGCGGTCTCGGTCAGCCTGACCGCCGGTACCGGCACGCTGGGCGATGGCCTGGGCGACACCCTCACCGCCATCGAGAACCTGACCGGCTCGGACTACGCCGATACACTGATCGGGGACGCGTCCAACAACATCCTGACCGGCGGGTTGGGCGACGATATCCTCGAGGGTCGTGCCGGCAGCGATACCCTGGCCGGCGGCGCGGGCAGCGATACGGCCAGCTACGCCAATGCGACGGGCGGGGTAACGGTTTCGCTGGGCAGTGGTCTGGGCACTTCGGGCGAGGCGCTCGGCGACCAGTTGAGCGGCATCGAGAACCTCACCGGCTCGGGATTTGCCGACAGTCTCAGCGGCGACGCCAATATCAATATCATCAATGCCGGCGCCGGCAATGACGACATCGGCGACGGTGCGGGGGCCGACACGGTCAATGGCGGCGACGGCAACGACACCATCTATGGCGGCGACGGCGCCGACATCGTCGATGGCGGCAACGGGTACGACCGGCTGACATTTGAAGGCGTCGGCACTGCGGTTACCGTCAACTTGCAGACCGGGCTCGGTACCGCTGGCTACGCCGCAGGCGACACCTACGCCAATATCGAGGAAGTCACCGGCTCCAATGCCGGTGACACCCTGACCGCGTCCGATACCGGCAGCGTGATCGACGGCTATGGCGGCAACGACACGCTCAATGGCGGCACGACGGGCGATACCCTGCGCGGTGGCGATGGCAATGACACCATCTTTGGCAATGGGGGCAATGACGTCATCGGCGGCGGCAATGGCAGCGACACGCTTTACGGCGGCGATGGCAACGATACCATCAATGGCGATGCCGGCAACGATACAATCTGGGGCGACCTCGGCAACGACGCCATCAATGGTGGAAGCGAGACGGACGTCGTCGATTATTCGCTGTCCGGCGCGGTCACGGTAGACCTCAACGGCACCGGCATTGGCGGCTTTGCGGCCGGCGACACCTATGCCGGCATCGAAAACGTCATCGGCAGCGCCAATGCGGATACGATTTCGGGCACCGCTGGTGCGAACATGCTGAGTGGTGGGCTGGGCGACGATATCTTGGCAGGTCGCGCCGGCGCCGATACGCTGGATGGCGGTGGCGGGTTCGACTTCGCCGACTATTCGGCAGCGGGGACTGCCGTCAGTGTCAACATGACGAGCGGCGTGCATGCCGGAACCGACGCCCTAGGCGACATGCTGATCGCGATCGAAGGCATTACCGGCTCAATTTATGACGATACACTGACCGGCGACGCCGCCGTCAACACCATCCGGGGCGGGTTGGGCAATGACCGAATCTGGGGCGGCGCCGGCGGCGATACGCTTGATGGCGGCGGCGGCATCGATATACTGGACTATTCCGCCTCGTCCGCTCCCGTCACGATAAACCTTCTGGCTGCGACCGCGGCGGGTGGCGATGCGGCTGGCGACGTCCTCTCGAACTTCGAGAACATCATTGGCTCCGCCGGCGCCGACACCCTCACAGGCAATACGCTCGACAATCGCATCGAGGGCGGGGACGGCAGTGACACCTTATCGGGCGGCGACGGCATCGACACCATTTTGGGCATGGAGGACGACGACACCCTCTATGGCGGCATCGGCGCCGACTATTTGGATGGCGGCGACGACGACGACACGGTCTTTGGCGGCGATGGCGACGACACCATCCTGGGTGGCGACGAAGATGACGTGCTGGGTGGCGAAGCCGGCAATGACACGATCAACGCCGGCAATGGCATCGACCGTGTTGCCGGTGGCGCCGGTGCGGATGCGCTCGATGGCGGCATCGGTGTCGATACCCTGGACTACACCGCCTCGGGCGCTGGCGTCACGATCAATCTAGCCACGAGCACCGCCTCCGGCGGTGACGCTGCGGGCGACACCATCACCAATTTCGAGAACATCGACGGTTCCGCCCAAGCCGATGCGCTGACCGGGGATGCCGGCGTCAACGTACTCAAGGGCAATGCCGGCAACGACGTTTTGGCCGGCAATGGGGGAGACGACACGCTCGATGGCGGCAATGGCAACGACACGCTGATCGGCGGTCTGGGCGCCGATGCGCTCGATGGCGGCGCCGGAACCGACAGCGCCGACTACTCGGCCTCGGCCTTGGCGATCATCCTGCGGCTCGATGGCGTGGCCTCGGCTGGCGGCGACGCGGCCGGCGACCGCCTGACCGGCATCGAGACCGTTGTCGGGACCGCCTATAACGACACCATTACCGGTACGGCCGCCGCCGAAGATTTCACCGGCGGCGCGGGCAATGACATCCTGATCGGTGCCGGCGGCGCGGACCGGCTGGATGGCGGCCTGGGTATCGACACGGTCAGCTATACCGGCACCATCTCGGCCGTTACCGTCAACCTGACCAGTGGCGTCAATACGGGCGGCGACGCGGCGGGCGATATCTTTGTCTCGATCGAGAACGTCACCGGTTCGCTGGCCTCGGACACCATGACCGGAGATGGCAATGACAACGTGCTCGACGGCAGCCTGGGCAATGACGCGATTTCGGGCGCCAGCGGCAACGATACGCTGATCGGCAGCGATGGCGACGACAGTATTTACGGCGAGGACGGCAACGACACCATCGCCGGCGGCAACGACAACGATACCCTGGACGGCGGCACGGGCAATGACACAATCGATGGCGGTGCCGGCAACGACACCGTCACCGGCGGTGAAGGCGCCGACGTGCTGGTCGGCGGCTCGGGCACCGACACGGCCGATTACAGCGCCTCCAATGCCGGCGTCACCATCGACCTGGGAGCCGGGACCGGCCTGGGTGGACACGCGCAGGGCGATACCCTGTCCGGATTCGAGAATGTCATCGGGTCGGCCTTTGCCGATACCCTGACCGGCGACGGCAATGCCAACCGGCTGACCGGCGGGTCCGGCAACGACATGCTGATCGGCGGCGGCGGCGCCGACATCCTGGTTGCCGGCGACAGCGACGATACCCTGGTGGGCGGGGCCGGGGCGGACGATCTACAGGGGGATGCCGGCTTCGACACCGCGACCTATGCAGCATCGGCCTCCGGCGTCACCGTGTACATGAACCATGCGGTATCCTCGGGTGGCGATGCTGCGGGCGACGTGCTGGCCGGGATCGAGCAGGTCATCGGTTCGGCCTTCGACGACGTGATCGCGGGTACGGCGAGCAGCAGCGAACAATTGCGCGGTGGCAATGGCGATGACCGCCTCGATGGCGGTGCGGGCAGCGATATTCTCGATGGCGGCGCCGGCACTGACACCGCCGACTATTCGGGCTCGAGCAGCGGCGTCACCGTCGACCTATTGGCCGGAACGGCCGCCGGCGGCGATGCCGCGGGCGACACGCTGGTCTCGATCGAGCGGCTGGTCGGCTCGGCCTCTGCCGATACGCTGAGCGGCGATGCCGGCAACAACCAGCTCGACGGCGGCGACGGTGCCGATGCCCTCTTTGGCGGTGCCGGCAACGACATCGTCAATGGCGGCAATGGCGATGATACACTGGTTGGCGGCTCCGGCTCCGACACGCTGAGCGGTGGCGCGGGGATCGACACAGCCGATTACTCGGCATCGGCAAGTGCCGTGACGATCAACCTGGCCGCCGCGACGGCTGCGGGCGGCGACGCTGCGGGCGACGCGCTCAGCGGCATCGAGAACCTGATCGGGTCCGCCCTCAACGACACGCTGACCGGCGATGGCAATGCCAACGTGCTGAGCGGCGGGGTCGGTGCCGATACGCTTTCGGGCGGTGCCGGCAACGACACTCTCGATGGCGGCAATGGCGACGACAGCTTGAGCGGCGGCGCGGGTGCCGACGCGCTCACCGGCGGCGCCGGCACGGACACGGCCGACTATTCGGGCTCGGGCGCCGGTGTCACGGTTCGCCTCGACGGTGGCGCCTCTTCGGGTGGCGACGCTGCCGGGGATACACTGTCCGGGATCGAGCGCGTCATCGGCTCGGCGCTTGCCGATACGCTGACCGGCACGGCCGTCGCCGAGGAACTGATCGGCGGGGACGGCGACGACACGATGCAGGGTGGCGCCGGCGGCGACATTCTGACCGGGGGCCTCGGCATCGACACGCTGGACTATTCGGGCTCGGCAGGCGGGGTTACCGTCAATCTGGCCACCAATGCCGCAGCGGGTGGCGATGCGGCCGGCGACACCATTTCGGGTTTCGAAAACCTGACCGGCTCGGGCAGCGCCGATACGCTGGCCGGCAATGGCATGGCCAATCGCCTGACCGGCGGTGGCGGCAGCGATACGCTGATCGGCGCGGGTGGCGCCGATTTCCTCATGGGTGACGGCGGTTTTGACACGGCCGACTATTCCGGCTCGAGCGCGGGCGTGACGGTCTACCTGAATGGCGCGACCAGCACCGGCGGCGACGCGCAGGGCGATACCCTGGGCAGCATCGAGCAGGTCATTGGCTCGGGTCAGGCCGATACCCTGGTTGGAACGGCCAGCGGCGGGGAAACGCTCAATGGTGGCGATGGCAATGACACCCTGATCGGTGGCGGCGGCGCTGACAGCCTGATGGGCGGCAATGGCACCGATATTGCCGACTATTCGGCTTCGGGATCGGGCGTCACGGTCAATCTCGACGGCAACATATCTTCGGGTGGCGATGCCCAAGGCGATACGCTCAGCGGCATCGAGACGGTCAATGGCTCGGGTTATGACGATATCCTCAACGGCACCGGCGCGGCCGAGACGCTCAATGGCGGCAATGGTGACGATAGCCTGGTGGGCGGCGCTGGCGCAGATGCGCTCAACGGGGGCACCGGTATCGACACCGTCGATTATTCAACGTCTTCGGCGGGCATCACCCTGCGCTTTGATGGCGCCGCCGCGAGCGGCGGCGATGCGGCCGGGGACACGCTGAGCGGCATCGAGCGCGCGATCGGCTCGACCCACAACGACAATTTCCTGATCGACACGGGCATGATCAGCCTGCCCAATGCCCATATCGATGGCGGGGCAGGCAGCGATACGGTCACGTTCAACGCAGCGGGCAGCGTCACCGATGCCAGCGCATTGAGTTCGATCCTGACCAATACGGAAATCATCGACTTCAGCCAGGCCGGTGTCGCGGCCAATCTGACCATTTCTGCGGCCAATGTGCAGGCGATCACCGGTGGCGGCAACACCCTCGCCATGAACATCAATCTGGCGGGAAACGACAGTATCGCGGTGGATGCGGGGTCAGGCGTGGTCGATACCAGCACGGTCGGCAACAGCACGACCTATGACTTCTGGGACGCCGGCCACACCACGCAACTGGCGCAACTGATCGTCAATGGCAGCTAGGCGCGTTGACGATCGGGAAGCTGCGTTGGGCTACTGGCGCAGCGCGTTTTCGCTGATGCGGCGGATCGGCTGCAACAGGTAGTCGAGCACGGTATTGGACCCCGTCAGCACATCGACCTCGGCCAGCATGCCGGGCAATACCGGCTGGTCGGGCCCGAACGATTGCACACTTGCCTCCACCCGGACGCGGAAATAGGGCTCGCCGCTCTCGTCCTGCAGGGCGTCCGGGGAAATCTCGACGATCTTGCCGTGCAGGCCACCGTAGACCGAATAGTTGTAGGCGCTGATCTTGATGACGCTATCGAGGCCCGGATAGATATCGCCGCGGTCCTTGGGCGACACCCTGGCTTCAATCGAAACCGACGCGTCCGAGGGCACGATCTGCAGCAGGGTCTGGCCCGGCTGCACCACGCCGCCGACCGTGGAGACCAGCAGCCGGTTGATCCGGCCGCTGATCGGGGCGGTCACATTGGTGCGTTCCGAGCGGTCCGTCATGGCCGTGATGGTTTCCTTGAGCTTGGCAATCTTGATCTGGGCGTCGCCCCGGTCGTTCTCCGCATCGGCGCGGAACTGCAATTGGGCCTCGCTGCGGCGACGCACCAGTTCGCTCAGGCCGGATTCGTATTGCGGGATCTGAAATTGCAGATCGTCCATCTGCGTGCGGATATCCTGCAACTGGCTTTGGCGGTCGAGCAGGGTATTGCGTGAAGCGGCCCCCTGCTCCACAAGCCCGGTCAGGCTCGTGACCTGCTGCTGCATCAGGTCATAGGCCTGCCTGATATTGGTCAGGCGCGTCTGCCGCTCGACCAGGCCCAGCCGCTGCTGCTTGGCCTGATCATCAAAGATCGCCAATTGCTCGTCGAGATTGGCCTGCCGCCGTTCGAACAGCGCGGCCTCGTTATCGATCAGTTCGGGATAGCGGTCGCCCTCGATCGGGGGCGGGTTGAACGTCTCTGCGCCACTGGCCTCGGCATCGAGGCGGGCAAAACGCACCGTTTGTGCCGCCAGGTCGACGCGAATTTGTTGCATTTCGGCCAGGTTGAAGCTGTTTTGCACCCGCACCAGCACGTCCCCGGCTTTGACCAGGTCACCCTCGTGCACCAGGATGTCGGAGATGATGCCGCCTTCCATGTGCTGCACCACCTGGTTTTGCGCCGTGGGAATGACGCGGCCGTCGGCCCGCGTGACTTCCTCGATGGCGGTCGAGCCGGCCCAGATGAAAAAGCTGCCAAAGCCGAGCAATGTCACCAGGATGAAAATGGCGTTGGAGGATCGCCCGATCCGCTCGGTGGCAGGGGCGAAAAAGGTGGTGTGGGGCGGATCGGCGTTGTCGCTTGCGGCCAGGGTCATCGCAATATCCGCTACCAAGGGACTGAACTGCCTCTTTTACTACCAGTTAAGCTTAACCAGATGTTTAACCCCAGCGGCTACTTATAAGCGCAAGTGCCATTGGGGTCATTCCGTGCAATCGCAAACCGCGCCAGACGACAGCGCTACCGAACCAACGGTTTCCCCGGCATCCGTGGCTGGTCTGCGCCAACGGATCATCGACAATTTTTCATTCCGTCGCGGCAAGCCGAAGGGTCTGGGCCTGCCGCTGGTCCTGGCCTTGCGCCAGGCAATGGCGGTCGGGGCTGTTCCCGAGCTCCCATCCGATCATGTTCTGCTCGCGCGGTTTGGCGAGCAGCCAGCCTTCGACAACCTGATCGAACTGGCGCGCGAGCACGGCATGGCGCTGGCCGTCCGACAGCACGCCCGCTTGTTTGCCGGTGCACAGTTCCCCTATGCAATTGTTCTCAAGGACGGCTCGGCGGTCGCGATTACCGGCGTGGCTCCGAAGCGACAACTGGTGTGCCACACCGCCGATGGCGTCAAACATATGACGGCGCGTCACCTGCAGCGCCTGTCCTCGGGGCGGGTGATCGGGGTGTCACGGGTCATGCCGGACGCGGAGACTGCCGGCGCCCATTCGGCATGGGCCAACCTGATCCGCCTGGCCAAGCTCGTCGCCGGTGCCCGCAAGAGCCAGTTGACGCAGTTGATGGCCGCAGCCTTTCTCAGCAATCTGCTGCTGGTGGTGCTGCCGCTCTTCATCACCGCGGTTTACGATCGCGTCGTGCCCTACGGCGCCTTCGAAACGCTCGCTGCGCTCAGCATCGGGGTCGTCATCGTCTTTGCCATCGATGTTGGTTTGCGGCTCGCGCGGGTCAATCTTCAAGAGGCCATCGGCGTGACCATCAGCGTGGCGTTGCAGAACCAGTTTTATCGCAAGCTGGTGCGCGCGCCCCTGGCAGCCAATACGGGAGCCGCGTCTGGGGTCACGGCCCTGCTGCATGAGGTGGACGGTGCGTCGCTGACCATGCCGACGCTGATGGTCAGCCTCCTGGCCGATTTGCCGTTTGTCCTGCTGATGCTGATGCTGGTGGCCCATCTGGGCGGCGTCGTGGTCATGGTGCCGCTGCTGGGCGTCCTGCTCATCGCCGTGATATCCGCCGTCGGCAGCGGTCGTGCCAAGCAGGCGGCCGGGCTGGCGCATCGCCTGCGGATCAAGGTGCAGGACCAAGCCAACGAGTCGACCTCCATGCTGGCCACCATCAAGGCTGCCCGCGCCGAGGGACAGTTGATCGGGCGCTGGGCGCAGGCCACCGATGCCTCCGCCTATGCCTCGCACAGTTCGCGCCAGACATCGGCCTGGTCGGGTCAGATTTCGCTGGTCGCCACCCAGTTGGTCATCGCCTTCACGGTGGTTGTCGGGGCCATCCAGATCAGTGAAGGCGACATGACGCTGGGCAATCTGGCCGCCTGTGTCCTCCTGGTCGGGCGCATCATCGCGCCGGCCAATACCATCGTGACGAGTATCGGCTCGCTGGCCAATATGCGCGGCGCCATCGGCGGTTTCTTCGCGGTGATCGACCGCGCCGAGGAGGCGGGCGGTGACGAACGCGCGCTGGCCGGCCAATCGCTCAAGGGCACGATCGACCTGCATGCGGTACGCTTTGCCTATCCCGGCAATGCGACGGCCTCGCTCGATGGCGTGACGCTGAGCATCGCTGCCGGGGAACGCGTCGGCATCATCGGCCGCAATGGCTGCGGCAAGAGCACGCTGCTCAAACTGCTGCCCCGCCTCTATGAGCCGCAAAGCGGCACCATGCTGTTCGACGGTACCGATTCCCGCCAATTGGCGCCCCAGCACCTGCGGCGCTCGATCAGCCTGATGGCGCAGGATACGGTGCTGATGAACGACACGTTGCGCGCCAATATCTGCCTTGGCCTGGACAGCGTCGATCCGCTGGCGTTCGAGCAGGCCGCGACCCTGTCGGGCGTCGCCGAATTTGCCCGCCGGCACCCGCAGGGCTACAGCGTCAATGTCGGTCCGCGCGGGGAATTCCTGTCGGGCGGCGAGCGCCAGGCCGTCGGCCTGGCCCGCGTCCTGCTCAACAATCCGCGCATCCTGCTGCTCGACGAGCCGACCGCAGCCATGGACAATACGGCCGAGAACAACCTGATCCGCACCATGCCGGCCTTTCTCGAGGGCCGCACCTTGATCCTGGCGACCCATCGCATGCAGTTGCTCACGCTGGTCGATCGCATCATCTGGATGGAACAGGGCCGCGTCGTGGCAGATGGCCCCAAGGCGCAGGTCCTGGCATCCCTGCAGAAGGTCGCGTGATCGCAGATGGCAAGACTTGTCGAGGAAGAAGAGAACTACTGGCCGGGCTTCGTGGATGCGCTGTCCACCATCGTCATGGTGGTGACGTTCCTGCTGATCATTCTGGGCGTGGTGATCTTTGCGATATCCACCCAGGTGTCCAAGGCGCTGAGCGAAGGCACCATGATCAGCGAACAGGCCATTGCCAACCAGACCAGCGCCTTGACCGCCGAACTGGATGACAGCAAGCAGCAGGTCGCAGCGCTGACCGCGGCCCGGCAACAGGCGGCTGCGCAGGCCGCCGGCGCTGCCGATGCCCTTGCCGCAAGTGCCGCCGCCCAGGCAGCGGCCGAGGCTGAGACCAAGCGCATTGCCGAGGCGCAGCAAGAGGCCGAGACCAAGGCGGCCGAACTCGCCCAGCAACTGGCCCGGACCACGGATGCCCAGACTGCGGCGCAAGCTCAAGCCGTCACTTTGGCGGCCCAACTGCAGGCCAAATCGGCGGCAGAGCAGGCAGCACTCGCCGAGACAGCCACCGTAGCCGAGCAGTTGGAGACCACATCGCAGGTCGCGGCGCAGCAAGCGCTGCAACTGGCTGCCAGTGCCGTAAGCCAACAGGCAGCGCAGCAACAGGCCGACGCAGCAACCGCCGCACTTGCCGCAAAGTCGGCGCTGGCCGAGGCTGCAGAGACCAAGGCCGCGGCGGTTGCGGCGCAGTTGGACGCCACGACGCAGACGGTGGCGGAACAGGCGCGGAACCTGACCGAGCAGCAACAAGCCAATCAGTCCCTCGCGCATCAGGCGGCCGCAACCCAGGCGGCTCTGGACGCAGCCCAGGCTGAAGCCGCGGCCAAGACCGCCGCGCTGGCCGAAACGCAGCAGCAACTCGAACAGCAGGTGCAGGCCGTCGCCAAGCTGACCGAAACGATCGCCACCCAGAACGAAACTGCGGCCGATGCACCGACGCAGGACGAGGCCGTCACTGCCGACAACACGATGCAGGTCACATCGCGGCCCGACTTCAACGCCACCGAAATCGTCGTCCAAGCCGAAGAAGATGCCAAGGAGGAGAAGCCGGTGGTTGTCACTGCGGCGCGCGAAGTCCTGACCGTGCGCTTCCAGTCGGGCTCTGTCGACATGAGTGCCGATGCCGATACGCAGGCCCTGCAGTTCGTGACCGCCAACAAGACCATTCTCAGCCAGCGCACGATATCGCTGTGGTCGTTCTACGACGGCAATACCCTGGCGCTGACCCAAGCCAAGCGCAGTGCCTATTTCCGGCTGCTGGCGGTGCGCAATGCGCTTCTCGAGGGACAAGTTGCGGGGGCGAGTATCGACATCAGCGTTCGCGTCGCCGAAACCCCGGAGGACGTGGATACGGTAAAGGCTTTCTTGCAATAGTTCAGTCGAGCCCCGGCAAATTCAATCAATTTGCAAGGGTTTGTGCCGATAGTCATGCCAACCATTTGTATCGATTAGGTCGCGCAATGCCAAAACGGCTCAAACTGCCGCGTTTGATCTCTCCCAAGGCCTTCATTACCCCGTTTCTCGACCTGCCCAAGGCGGTCAAGGGGCCGATGGCGCGCATTTCGGTGGTCTTTGGCCTGTTGCTGGCGGTTGGGTCCTGGCAGTCCGAATTCGTCTACCACGCCATCATGTCCAACGTTTACCTGAACCTGGCGATCTGGGGGACGTTCTTTTTCGGCGTGGTGCTGACCTATCGCAATATGCTGCGCATGAAGAACGAGGACCTGGCGTTCCGAGCCCTTCGGGAAATGTACGAGGATGCCAAGAACCTGCGCATGGGGCGCGTGACCGACCCGATGTGGCGGCACTACCGCTGCAACGAACTGGCCGTCGTGTTTGACAAGCCCGAAGTGCTCGGCCACGCCTACCAGTTGATTTCCGAGGAACTGGCCAATGGCAAGGATGTGCACGTCACGACCGGGACGATGCAGACGCTGATCGATTCGATCCAGCTCCGTCTCGACGAGCGCCGGTCGCTGACGCAATATATCTCCGGCATCCTGATCCTGCTGGGCCTCATCGGAACCTTTATCGGTCTGATGGAAACCCTGGCATCGGTCGGCAAGATCCTGGGCGAGCTGGATATTTCGGGCGCCGATCCAACCGGCGCGATCGCCAAGCTCCTGGCGAACCTGCAAATTCCGCTGCGCGGCATGTCAGTCGGTTTCTCGGCCTCGCTGTTTGGCGCGATCACCTCGCTGGTCTTATCAATGATGGTGCGGTTCTCGGCCATGGCCTTTTCCGAATTCACCCAGGATTTCGAAGGGTGGCTGGCCAATATCGTGCAGATCGACGGCGAAGGCGAAATCACGGGAAGTTCGGTTTCCAACCTGATGGAAGCCAAGCAGCTCAACCTCGTGCTTCGGGCTGCCCGTATCAGCGTGTCCTCGAATGCGCGCCTCAACGCGCAACTCGACGCTCTTTCCACCAATATGGTGGAATTGGCCCGGGTCACCGCAGGTCAGACGCATGCGGTCCAGAGCGTCCTTGGCGGGATCGGCGAACTCCAGGAGCAGGGGCGCATTCTCGGCCAGGCCATGGCGAGAAATCTCGAGACCATCCGCTCCGTCTCCGTGAACCTTGATGCGAAGAGCGAAATCGTCGAGGCCACGCATTCACTCAGCCGCCAACTGGAAGCCAGAGACCATGCATTGGCTCAAAGCCTGTCGACGCTCGACCAGACGCTCACAGTCCTGCGGCAACGCGACGCCGAGGCGGCATTGCTGCCGACCCCCCAGGCCAACGAGGCCTTTCGCCTGCTTGAAGAACTCAAGGCAAGCCTGCTGACGGGCGAACTGGGGAAGGTGCGCGACCGGCTCTGGAACGACGACGACGCTCCCGTCGAGGCCAACATGATGTCAACTGCCGCAGCCCGCCAAGGATAGACGATGACCACGACCGAAAATGTTATCGATACCGCCACGCTGCGCCGCCGCCTGCAACAGGACGAACAAAAAAACGCGCACAAGCGCCGCTTCGAGCGTCACGCCACCTTCATCGTGGGGCGGCTGGTCGTCGTGAGCAATGCCCAGCACATCGACGGGGTCATCAACGAAATCTCGCTCGGCGGCATGCGCTTTCGTCCTGCATCGCAATATTTGCAGCGGCGAGATGGCGAAATCGTGAGCCTGCTTATCGAGGATCGCTCGTTTTCAGGGCGCATTCGCGCCTCCAGGCCTGACGGTTACGGTATCGAATTGCTTGAAATGATGTCGGAAGACACCATGATCCCGTTGCTGACCAAGATTTAAGGTCAGGCCCTCTCGCTCACCAGTCATGCCGCGCCCGCTGCACTGGATTTGACAACCGGGTCACCGGCGCGATTCAAGCGGGATCGTTTTCGGTTTGTATCAGCAAAGCGCGCAGCATGCTGAGATGGTTCTGATAATATGATGCGTGGTCGGAGATGTCTTCCAGGGCGACCATGCGCATGATGGTGGTGCCGATCAGGGGGCTGAGCAGGAACGATGGCGCGTAGTCGCGGGCGCTCTGCCGGAACTCGCCGCGTTCGCACCCACGTTCGATAATCAGCGACACGATCGAGAACGTAGGCTGGACAAAGTTGCGGTGGTGCCGCTCCAGCAGGTCGCGGAAGGTATTGCCCTCGGCGATCAGGAAGCGAATGATTTCCTTGGTATAGTAGTGATCGGTTATCACGGCGTAGAGGTCCGTGAGAAAAAGGCTGATGACCTCGAACGCCGAGGCGTCGTCCAGCGCGCGCTCATAGTGCAGGCTTTCGATGACGGGTTGGGACAACTCCCCCACCATGGCCTCGAACAGCTGTTCCTTGTTGGCGAAATACACGTAAAGCGTACCCTTGGTGACCCCGACACGGGCGGCGATGTCGTCCAGCCGCGTCGCGGCATAGCCTTTTTGCAAGAATTCCTCGAAGGCCGCTTCCAAGATTTCACGGGGGCGGGCCTGCTTGCGCGCTGCCCGTGGGCCACGGGGTGATTTGTCGACCTGCGTTTCACTCATTTTAAGCATGTCCTCCGTGCAACGATATTTTCATTGACTGATCAGTTAGTCAATACTATGTGTCGGCTATCGCGCTGGAGATATCGCATGTTCCCCTATCGCCCGCTTGCCAACGCCAAGCCGTCCCGATCGGTTCGACCCTACAGGCTATTGCCGTTGATGGCAGGCGCGGTCGCGCTGTTGCTGACCGCATGCCAGCCCAACATGGTGGCCGCACGCAAGACGCCCCTGCCGGTGGACACGGTGATTGCGGCCAAGACGGATTATGTGTCCAAGGCCGCCTTGACCGGCGAAATCCAGGCGCAGTTGACCACCAATCTGGCGTTCCAGGTAGGTGGCCAGGTCACCGAGCGGTTGGTGAGCGTGGGCGACTTCGTCCACACCGACCAGGTCCTGGCCCGGCTCGACCCCGCTGAGCAGATTGCCGACCGCGACGCGGCCGAGTCGGCGCTGGCTGTGGCGCAATCGCAATTAGCGCAGGCGCAACTGACACGCGAACGCCAGCAGCGCCTGTTCGACCAGGGGCTCGCCACGCGTAGCGCTTATGACGGCGTGGTGGAGGCGTTCACCACCAGCCAGAGCGCCCTCGAAAGTGCCCAGGCCACCCTGGGCAGCGCCAACGAGGCGCTGGCGCAAACCGAGTTGCGCGCTTTTGCCGATGGGATCGTTACCGAACGCAGCATCGAGGTGGGGCAGGTGGTGCAGGCGGGGCAGACCAGCTTTACCGTGGCCAATGGCGGGCTGCGGGAAGCGGTCATCAATGTCAATGAAGGGGTTTTGACCGACACCTTCGAAAACCAGTCCTTCATCGTATCGATGTCGGGGGCTCCGAACATCAATGCGCCGGCGACCCTGCGCGAGATTTCCCCCACCGTCGATCAGGAGTCGGGGTCGGTCAAGGTCACCTTGGCAATCCAGGCACCGCCCAGCGAAATGACCCTTGGCTCGGTGGTCCAGACCACGGCGGCCTACCAGTCGGTCGAGGCGATCGTGTTACCGGCCAGCGCCCTGACCTCCGACAATGGCCTGCCGGCGGTGTGGGTGGTGGCGCCCGAGAGCAACAGCGTTTCGCTGCGCAAGATCGAGCTCAGTGCCTTCGATTCCGAGGCCCTGGTGGTCGCCAGCGGCATCGAGGCGGGTGAACGCATCGTGACGGCGGGCGCCAGCCTGCTTTATCCGCAACAGGTCGTCTCCTTCAAGGAATAGAAAATGAACGCTGTTGTCGTGAGCGCGGCAGGGATTGCTTGTGCCCTGGTGCTGGCCGGGTGCCAACCGGCGCCGGAAAAGCCCGAGCCGGTGCGGCCGGTACTGACCAAGACCATGGCGCTGGAAGCTCCGACGGCCAGCCGCTTTGCCGGCGAGATCGCGCCGCGCTTTGAAACCTCGTTGAGCTTTCGCATGTTTGGCCGCGTCGTCGACCGGTCGGTCGAGGTGGGCGATTATGTGAAGGCCGGCCAGCAGATTGCCCAGCTCGACGCGACAGCGCAGGAACTGGCGCTGCGCTCGGCGACGGCCAACCTGGCGGCGGCTGAAGCCCAGCTCACCAACCTGCTCGCCATCGAGCAACGCCAGCGCAGCCTTTTGGAACGCAATGCGATTGCCGACGTCGATTTCGAAAGTGCCGAGCAGGCGCGACGGGCCGGCCAATCCTCGGTGGCGCAGGCAGAGGCACAACTCACCAAGGCCCAGGAGCAGTTGGGCTATGCCACCTTACGGGTCGATACCGCGGGCCTGGTGACAAGCGTCGAGATCGAACTGGGCCAGACCGTGACGGCGGGCCAGACGGTTGCGACGGTGGTGCGTCCGGAGTCCAGCGAGGCGGTGGTTTCGGTCGCCGAAGCGGTGGTCAATACGCTCAAGGTCGGCGACCGCTTCACCATCGTCAAACAGGTCGATCCCTCAATTGCCGTGTCGGGCACGATCCGCGAGATCGCGCCGCAGGCCGATGCCGCCACCCGCAGCGTCGAGGTCAGGATCAACCTTGTCGATCCGCCGGAAAGTTTCAAGCTTGGCTCCACCATCATGGCGATGCTGGTCCAGCCCGAGCCCGATCGCCTGGTCGTTCCGGCTACGGCGGTCGTAACGGCGGAGACGGGCAGTTCCGTGTGGGTGGTCGATGCAGCCGCGCAGACGGTGGCGCAGCGCAGCGTGACGGCCACCCCGATCGATGACGCCAGCATGCAGATCACCGCAGGCCTGGCGGTGGGCGATATCGTCGTTGTCGCGGGCGCCCACTCGCTGGAGGCCGGTCAGCCGGTCCGTTTCACTCAAGGAGACGCGCCATGAAGGGCTTCAATCTTTCGGAATGGGCGCTCGATCACCGCTCGCTTGTTTGGTACTTCATGATCATCTTCACGGTGCTGGGGGTATCGTCCTACATCAATCTGGGGCGCGAAGAGGATCCCAATTTCACCGTCAAGACCATGGTGGTGGTTGCCGAGTGGCCGGGCGCCTCGGTGGACGAGACGCTCAACCAGGTCACCGACCGGATCGAGAAGAAACTCGAGGAGCTGAGCCAGCTCGATTATACCAGCAGCACCACGACTGCGGGGCGCACGGTGATCAACGTGACGCTCAAGGACAGCGTGGCGGGCAGCGCCGTGGTCGCCACCTGGACGCAGGTGCGCAATATGATCGGCGATATTGCGGGGCAATTTCCCGAGGGCGTGGTCGGGCCGTTCTTCAATGACCGGTTTGGCGACGTGTACGGCAATATCTATGCCTTCACCTCCGACGGGCTGAGCGACCGCCAGCTGCGCGACTATGTCGAGGGTGTGCGCAAGCAGGTGCTGGGCGTGCCCAATGTGGGCCGCGTCGATCTGGTCGGTACCCAGGACGAGGTGATCTACCTGGAGTTTTCGGCGCAGAAGCTGTCCGCTTTCGGCATCGACCAGCAATCCATCGTCGCGGCGCTGCAGGCGCAGAACGCCGTCGTGCCCTCGGGCGTCATCCAGGCGGGGTCGGAGCGGGTTGCCATCCGCGTGGGTGGTTCGTTCACCTCCGAAGACAGCATCGAGAACGTCAATCTGCGCGTGGGGGACACATTCTTCCGCCTGTCCGATGTCGGCACCATCACGCGAGGTTATGTCGATCCGCCCAGCCCCATGTTCCGCTACAGGGGTCAGGACGCCATCGGGCTTGCCGTGGGCATGGTGCCCTATTCCAACCTGCTCGAATTCGGCAAGGCGCTGGATGCGACCATCGAGTCAGCGGTTGCGGACCTGCCGATCGGGGTCGGGGTTCATCTCGTGTCCGACCAGCCCGAGGTCGTTGAGGAAGCAGTCAACCATTTCGTGACCGCCCTCATTGAATCCATTGCGATCGTGCTCGCCGTGAGCTTTGTGAGCCTGGGCATGCGGGCGGGCTTCGTGGTGGCGCTGGCCATTCCGCTGGTGCTCGCCATCACCTTCGTCATCATGGAATATCTTGGCATATCGCTGCAGCGCATTTCACTGGGTGCGCTGATCATCGCCCTTGGCCTTCTGGTCGATGATGCGATGATCGCGGTCGAGATGATGGTGTCGCGCCTCGAAGTGGGGGACAATCTGCGCAAGGCGGCGACCTATGTCTATACGTCCACCGCCTTTCCCATGCTCACCGGCACGCTGGTTACCGTTGCCAGCTTCATCCCGGTCGGGCTCAATGGCAGTTCGGCCGGCGAGTTCACCTTCACGCTGTTTGTCGTTATCGCGGTTTCGCTCGTGGTATCGTGGATCGTTGCGGTGGTGTTCACGCCGCTTCTGGGCGTGCTGATCCTGCCCAAGACCATCAAGCACAAGGCCAATGGGCCGGGCCGGTTCACGCGGGCGTTCAGCGCGGTCCTGGTGTTTTGCATGCGCGCGCGCTGGCTGACCATCGGGGTTTGCGTGCTGGGGCTAGTGGTTTCGGTGATGGGGCTGAGCCTGGTGCAGCAACAGTTCTTCCCGGCGTCGGACCGTGTGGAACTGGTCGTCGATTTCAGCCTGCCCAAGGACAGCTCCATCGCCCAGACCAAGGCGCAGATGGATCGGTTCGAACAGGAACAATTGGCGGGCAATCCCGATATCGACCATTGGAGCTCCTATGTCGGGCAGGGCGCAACGCGTTTCCTGCTGTCATTTGATCCCGAGCCGGCCAATCCCTATTTCGGGCAGGTCATCATCGTGGCCAAGGATCTGGAGGCGCGCGACCGGCTGCGGGGGCAATTGCAACCCTGGCTCAAGCAAACCTTTCCGGGCACCGACGCGTTCGTCAAATTGCTCGACATCGGCCCGCCCGTGGGACGCCCGGTGCAATATCGCTTGAGCGGGCCTGACGTGGAAACCGTGCGCACGCTCTCCAACCAATTGGCGGCGGTTGTCGCCCAAAACAGCCATCTCAGCGATGTGACCTTTGACTGGAACGAGCCGTCCCGTGTGGTCAAGATCGACGTGCTGCAGGACAATGCCGCCCAGCTCGGGGTCACCTCGCAGGATATCGCCGCGGCCTTGAACGGCATCGTCGGTGGCGCCTCGGTCACCCAGGTGCGCGACGCGACCTACCTGATCCAGGTCGTCGCCCGGGCCAATGCCGACGAGCGCAACTCGATCGATGTGCTGCGCAGCGTCCGCATCGGCACCAGCACCGGCCGCAGCGTGGCGCTGGCAAGCGTGGCGACCTTCCGCTACGAGCTCGAACAGCCTCTGGTCAAGCGCCGCGCGGGCCTGCCAACCATTACCCTCAAGGGCGGGCTGATCGACGATACGCAACCGGCCACCATCGTGGCTCAACTCGCCCCGACGGTGGATGCGTTCACCGCGCAGCTGCCGCAGGGCTATGCGGTGGCGGTCGGCGGCAGCGTTGAATCCAGCGCCAGCGGGTCGGGCCCCATCGTCGCGGTTGCGCCGCTGATGCTGTTTGCCATGGCGACGCTGCTGATGATCCAGCTGCAAAGCTTCCAGCGCCTGTTCATCGTTTTCGCCGTTGCCCCGCTTGGGCTGATCGGCGTCGTGGCGGCGCTGCTGCTGAGTGGTGCGGCGCTCGGTTTCGTGGCGATCCTGGGGGTTCTGGCGCTGGTCGGCATCCTGATCCGCAACTCGGTGATCCTGGTGGTGCAGATCGAGCATTTACGAGAGACCGGCGTGGACGCCTGGACGGCGGTGGTGGAAGCCACCGAGCATCGGATGCGGCCGATCATCCTGACGGCGGCAGCTGCCAGCCTGGCGCTGATCCCGATTTCGCGCGAAATCTTCTGGGGGCCGATGGCCTATGCCATGATGGGCGGCATCATCGTGGGCACCGCGCTGACGCTGCTGTTCCTGCCTGCGCTCTACGTGGCCTGGTTCAGGATCAAGGCACCGGCCAAGGATGGCGGACACGGCCAAGCCGCGGAGGAGGCGGCGGCATCATGATCAACTCGAGGTATGGCAATGTGCTGGCGCGTTTGAGCCTCATCATCGCTGTTTCGGCGATGCTGGCCGGGTGCACGACGGCGGGACGGGTTCCGTTTACCAGCACCGAGCAGGCAGAGGCCGGTATTGCGGGCATCCCCGGCGCCCGCATCTGGGCCGACGATTCGGGCGCGTTTTTGGGGGCAATGCAACGCGAGCGGGCGAGCGGCGGTCTCGACGCGACCAACTTCAAAATGCTGGCGCTATCGGGCGGCGGGGCCGAGGGGGCGTACGGGGCCGGGTTTTTAGGGTGCTGGACCAAGAGCGGGATGCGGCCGACGTTTTCCATCGTGACCGGCGCCAGCGTCGGTGCATTGATCGCGCCCTTCGCGTTCCTGGGCCCGGCCTATGACGGGGTGCTGAAGCGGATGTTCACCTCCGGAGACACCGAAGGCTTGCTGCAATTTGCCGGGCTGAATGGCCTGTTCGGCTCGGGGCTGTTTCGCGAGGAACCGCTGGCCAAGCTGGTCGATACCTACGTCACTCCGCAATTGCTGGTCGCGATCGCCGCCGAGCATGCGGCGGGACGGCGGCTGTTCGTGGTCACGACCAATCTGGATTCCCAGCGCACCGCCGTATGGGACATGGGCACGATTGCCAGCAGCAGCGATCCCCAGGCGCTGGCGCTGTTCAAGTCGGTGCTGTTGGCCTCGACCAGTATTCCGGGGATTTTTCCGCCCGAGTTGATCGAAGTGCAGGCCAATGGCCGCGTCTTCAAGGAAATGCACGTGGATGGCAGCGTGACCGCCAATATTCTGGTCGTTCCCGAAGCCATCCTGACGTCCCGCATGGCCATCGGCGACATCGATCCGGAAATCTATGTGGTGGTGAACGGCAAGGTCGGTCCCGACTTCAAGCTGGTGGATCCGGGACTATTGCCCATTTTCCAGCGCTCGTTTGAAACCACCATCAAGTCCAATACCCGCAATGCGCTGATCGCGAGCACCGATTTCGTGCGCCAGCGCGGCTGGACCTTGCGCGTCGCTGCGATACCGGACGCCGCCCCGGGCCTGGGCTCCACCGATTTCGACACGCGCAAGATGACCAGCCTTTACGATTTTGGCTGCGCGACCGCTCTCAGCGATGCCCGCTGGTCGACCCGCTAAGGGCGGCTGACGCCGGATATCGCGGCCCTAGCCGCATAGAATGGACTGGGGAAACTGGCAGGTTTCGCCGGCAGCGGTGAAGCCGACCCAATCGACTTCCATCTTGATGGGCGCGGTGATCGGGGTGAACTCTCCCATCCAGTCGGTCAGCGTATCCGTTCCCCACAGGCTGAAGAAAATGCGTTGCGGATTGGTGGGAATGCGGAACGCCTCGTCGATGGTGCGGACGGGTTTGCCATTGATGAAATACTGGATCGTTTGGGGGCCCCAGGTCACGGCATAATCGATGAAGTCGGAGTCCGAAGCATAGGGCAGCTTGTGCTGCTGGCCGCTGCCAACCTCGCCATCGCCACTGATGCCATTGACGAAGGTGGTGGTTTCCACCGTGCCGGTATCGCGCAGCAGCACTTCGAAGTCGATCTCGTCATGCGGCTTGCCTTGGGTGGGGCCGATAAAGGTGAAAAACGCCGCGTTCAGCCCGGACCCTGCCGGGGTCTTGAGGCGCGCTTCGAAGGTACCATAGCCGATGGCTTGCCGCGTCTGCAGGGACCCGCAGCTATATTGGCGCGCCTTGTAGGGCTGGGGAGAGAACCCGATATCGAGCATGCCATCGGCGGCTTTCACCAGGCCTTTCGCCCAGGTGCAATTCTGGTAGGTGCCGGTGGCCCAGCCGTCGGAAATGTACCAGCGCTTGAGGTCGAGGCTGTCGAAGTCGTCAAAGAAGCTGGCCTGCTGCGCCAGGGCGGCGGGGGCAGCCAACAGGCATGGCAGGAGGGTCAGGGCCTGAAGAGCACGGGTTCGCGGCAATCGGGTTTTTTGCATCGCTTATCTCTTGCTGGTGTGGGTTTGGGGATGTGGCAAGCGGTCGGCCATGCGGCCGCAATCTTGCACCGACCCCTTCAGCTTAGCCGTCGATTCGGACTGAAAGTTGCCGTGTGCGTCCCGCTCCGGTCAAGGCAGGCTTGCGCTCATGGTGCAGCTCATCGCGGCTAACGATTTGCGATTGATGGGACATTTCCCGATCGAGATGGCTGGCGCGATGACAGCGCAACGGCCCACCAGCTTGACAGGTCTGCCGCTGCCCGCCGCTATGGCGCCCATCACGGCACGATCCAACCTGCGGCGGGAGCGGCGAATGAGCACTGACGTTCTGGAAACTACCAGCGCTCCTCCGGCGGTGCCCAACAGCAAACCCCGCGATGCGGTCGACATTTATTCCCAGCGTTTGTCACTGGCGCGGCTGATCCTGATCGTCCTCGTGGTCTATGTGCATTTCCCCCTCGAGGTGCCCAGCGTGCGCAGTCTGGGCATGATCGGCTGGCTTGAGCCAGCCTTTATCGCCAATGCGACATTCCTGCGGTTTTCGGTGACCATCCTGACCATCATGTCGGGTTTCATCATGTTCGCCAAACATGCCGACGAGCGGGGCATGGCGACGATCAACAAGAAGGTGCGCACCTTGCTGGTGCCCTTCCTGTTCTGGAATTTGTCGCTGGTGGCCGCGCTTTACCTGGCGCAGCGGCTGGGCATATTGAGTGGTCAGCGGCTGAACCTGCTGACGGCGGATGCTCAGACCTGGGCCGATGCGACGCTGGCCTGGAGCACGCGGCCGGTCAATTATCCGCTCTATTTCCTGCGCGACCTGTTCGTGATCTCGGTGATCGCGGTGGTGGCTTCAAGGCTGGTGCGTGCCCAGGTCATTGCGATCATCGCCATCTGCGTACTGGTGGCCGAATACAATCTCGACGGTAACCTGATCCTGCGCACGCCGATGCTGATCGCCTTTTTCATGGGCGCGGCCCTGGCGATCTACCAGGTGAAACTGGACGTGCTGGACCGCGGGCTGCCCTATTTCGCCGCATTGCTGGTGGTGGCCTGCGTCGTCCACTATTACTATCCCAGCGCCAATAGCGGGCTGCTGCTCAGCATTCTGGGTGGGCTGACCATGTGGACGCTGACCGCCTTGGTGCACAGCTCGAGCACCCTGCAGGGCCTGGCACGGTTCGCCAAGTTCGCGTTTCCGATCTATCTCATCCACGGCATCATCTTGTTCGGCGTCTTGGCGCTGGGGGTCGAAGTCTCCAATTCGCCGCTTGGTCTGGCCTTATGGCTGTTGCTGCCGCTAATCATCGCGGTGGTCAGCGCCCTGCTGTTCCGGCTCTTCAGCCTGGTCCTGCCAAAATTCGCCTCGTTCACCACGGGTGGCCGGGGCGCCTGATCGTCAATAGGTCGCGCGGCCGCCGGAGAGATCGAAGACGGCGCCGGTGGTGAAGGAATTTTCGGCCGTTGCCAGCCAGCAGATCATCGAGGCGGCTTCGCTCAGTTCCAGCATGCGGCCACGCGGGATCTTGGACAGGATCATCTTGAGGAAATCGGGGTCCTGGCTCATGGCCATGGTGGTCTTGGCTACGGCGGGGGTTACCGCATTGACGGCGATGTCGTACTTGGCCAATTCCTTGCCCAGCGACTTGGTCAGGGCCAGAACGCCGGCCTTGGTCGAGGAATAGGCCGAGGCGTTGGGATTGCCTTCCTTGCCCGCGACGGAGCTCAGATTGACGATGCGGCCGTAACCGGCGCCGATCATATGGGGCACCACGGTGCGGCAGACAAAGAAGGTGCCGACCAGCCCGATTTGAACGACATCCATGAAGTCCTGCGGCGCGTATTCCCACGTCGGCGCGTTGGGGCCGACAATGGCGGCATTGTTGATCAGGATATCAATCTTGCCGAACCGCTCGAGCACGGTGGCGACGGCGCTTTGCACCGAGGCCAGATCGGCGATATCGGCGCGCACCGGCAAGACCTTGCCATCCTGCCCATATTTGGCGGTGAGATTGGCCAGAAGCTTTTCGTCGCGGTCCCAGATGGCGATGGAGCCGCCATTGGCAAGCATGAGTTCGGCGACCCTCAGGCCGATACCCTGTCCGCCGCCAGTGATGATGGCAACGCGGCCGGCAAAATCATAGGTGTTCATGGCTGGTGTCCGGATTGGGAATTGGGCGCCGGCCCGCCGGCCGACGCCCGTTTGTGCGCTGTAAGGTTTCTAGAAGTCGAATTCGTCGATGTTTTCGGCGTTGAAGGTGGTCAGTTCGGCCTGGGTGTTCATCGCGTTCTTGTCGGCAATGCTGATGGTTCCCAGGTTCGGCACGTCGAAGGTGCCGCCGACTTCGTTCTTGATGGTGCCGCCAAGCACGCCAACGGCGAAGTGTGCCGCGAGCCAGCCTTCATTGTAGGGCGACCAGAGCTGGAATGCCGATACGGTGCCGTCCTTGACGAAATCGCGCATTTCGCTGGGCAGGCCAAGGCCGGTCACATGCACGGTCGAGGCGATGCCGCGCGACTGCACGACCTGGGCGGCGGCGGCGATACCCACGGTGGTGGGCGCGATAACGCCGACCAGATTGGGGTAGTTGGAAAGCAGGGCTTCCATTTCGGTGGTCGACTTCTCGGGCTGGTCATCGCCATAGACGGTGGCGACCAGGCTCATGTCCTTGTATTTTGGATCGTTCTTGAGCGTGTCGTTCATTGCCGCGATCCAGGTGTTCTGGTCGGGCGCTTCGGTGGTGGCCGACAGGATGGCGATCTCGCCCTTGTAGCCGATCATCGAGCCCATCAGCTCGACCTGGTTGGGGCCGGTCTTGGTGAAGTCGACCGGCAGGATGGTGGCGTCACGGTGGGTTTCGTTGCCGACCAGGTCACCATTGACGGTGAGCACCAAGATGCCCTTTTCGCGTGCGGAATCGAGCACCGGATTGAGCGCATCGGGACTGTTGGGCGCGATGGCGATGACGTTCACGCCGCGCTGGATCTGCGCTTCGATGAACGGGATCTGCGAGGTTGCCTCGGCGGTGGCGGGAGCGACGAACTCGAATTCGCAACCCAGCGACTTGCAGCCGTCTTCGAAGCCTCCGGTGATGCTGTCGAAGTAAGGATTGCCGGTGTTCTTGCCGATATAGACGATTTTGACCGGGTCGGCGGCCTGCGCGACGCCGGCCATGGCCATGCCGAGCGCGAGCCCGGCGAGCAGAGTTTTCTTCAGCACTTCTGTCCTCCTTTGAGTGCCGGTTTCGATCCGGCGGAATAACCCGTCACCGCTGGGTGCGGGAATAGATGAAATTGGTTGCGATGATGGAGACGATGAGCAAAACGCCCAGGACGACAAGCTGGACCGCCGGCAGGACATTGGCGACGGTCATGCCGGTCGCCACCACCACCAGCAGCCAGGCCGCCAGGAACGTGCCCAGAATCGTGCCGCGACCGCCAAAGATGTAGGTGCCGCCCAGCATGGCCATCAGCACCATCTGCAACTCGCCGCCCAGGCCCAGATCGTAGCGGACCGAGCCCAAGCGCGATGCGGTCAGCAGGCCGGCGGCGGCGCTGACCAGGCCCATCAGCAGGAACAGGCTCATCTTGATGGCGTTGCTGCGAATGCCGGCGTGGCGGGCGGCCACTTCATTGGTGCCGATCTGGTAGATCTGGCGTCCGAAAATGGTCATGCCGAGCACGACGCCAAGCCCGATCGACATGACGATGAAAATCAGGACGGTCAAGGGAATGCCGGCGACCAGCACGGTATTGACGCCGATGAACCAGTCGGGCACGCGAATGGATTTGTCGCCGGCGATCACCTGGGCGAGCCCGCGATAGAGCGTCAGCGTGCCGATGGTGACGATGATCGAGGGGATCTGCAGCCGGATGACCATCAGGCCGTTGATGGCGCCCATGACGAGGCCCGCGACAAGGCCGATCGCGACCGCGACGGGAACCGGGATGCCGGCCTGCTGCGCATAGGCGAACAGGCATGCCGAAAGCGCCATGTTGGCGGCCGGCGACAGGTCGATTTCCCCGGCGATAATGACCATGGTCAGCACTAGCGCCACCATGGCGAACTCGGCCGACAGGGTGAAGCTGCGCAGGATATAGCCGACATCAAGGAAGTAGGGCGATAGCAGGCTGGCGCCGAACAGGGCGACGATCAGCAGCACCAGCGTCATCGCCTCGGGGCGAATGACGATGGTCTGCCAGCGCGGACGCGGTGGCGGCGCATCACGCGTCGCGGGGGTCTGGATGGCACTCATGCGCGCACCCTCGAGAGGCTGGCGATGCCCTGCTGGCGCACGGTGCGGTCGATCAGCAGCGCGATGAGGATGACGGCGCCATAGATGGCGCTTTGGGTGGTGCCGGGAATGCCGAGCAAGGGCAGGGCGGCGGCAACGCAGCCGAGCAAGAGTACGCCCAGCATGGTACCCAGCACCGTGCCGACGCCGCCATTGATCGAGACGCCGCCGATGACGACTGCGGCGATCACCTGGAATTCAAAGCCCGAGCCGGTATTGGAGGGGTTCACGAACCCCCAGCGGCTGGCATAGAGGATGCCGGCAAGGCCCGACAGCGCCCCGGAAATGGCAAACACCAGCAGCGTCACGCGGGTCACATCGACGCCGCGCAGCGGGGCGGCGACCGGGTTGGAGCCCAGCGCGAAAATCTGCCGGCCGACGCGGGTGTGCATGACGAACAGGTAGGTCAGCAGCGCGATACCGAAGCTGATGAAAATGATCCAGGGAACCCCGAAGATGGGCGAGGTCTGGGACATCGATTTCAATGCCGAAGGGATATATTGCCGGTCGATCTGCTTGGCATTGGAGACGATATAGGTCAGTCCGCGATAAAGGTTCAACGTGCCCAGCGTGACGATGATGGCGGGCAGGCGGAACAGCGTGACCAGCACGCCATTGAGCAGGCCGAGCAGGGCGCCGATGCCGATGGCGACGACGAAGCCGAGCGGCCACCAGATATCGGGATAGAACTTGAACATCATGCCGGTGACCATGGCCGAAAAACCGAGCATGGAGCCGATGGACAGATCGACATGGCGCGCGACGATCACGAGCATTTGCCCCATGGCGCCGATCATGATGAGCGGGGTCAGCAAGAGGATGATGCGCAGGCTGTCGAGGGTCAAGAATTGCGGCTTCTGCGTGCCGACGGCCAGGCAGAACAGCACGATCATCACCGCAATGCCGGCTTCGCGCCGCACAAGGATGGAGCGGAGCGCGGTCATGCGGCCACACCCGCGCGGACGGTGCGTGGCACGGCGGCGCTCATGATGGCCTCCTGCGATGCTTCGGCGCGTGCTATATCGGCGGTCAGGCGGCCTTCGGACATGACCAGGATGCGGTCGCACAGCGCTAGCAATTCGGGCAATTCCGACGAGATCAACAGGATGGCCCGGCCGGAGGCGGCGAGTTCGCCGATCATGTCGTAGAATTCCGCTTTGACGCCGATATCGATACCGCGCGTCGGCTCGTCCAGGATGAGGACGCTGGGATCGGTCAGGAGCCAGCGCGCAAGGATGGCTTTTTGCTGGTTGCCGCCGGACAGCTCGCCGATCGGCTGGCGCAGGGAAGCGAGCCTTATGCTCAGGTTGCGCACCGCGTCCTGGGCAAAGCCCTGTTCCAGCGCCCGGCGAATAAAGCCGGCTGGTGCGATGCGGCGGGGGACTGCGGCGGTGACGTTTTGTTCCACCGAAAGCGTGCGGAAAATGCCGGCGGCGGCGCGATCCTCGGGCACGAAGGCCAGGCCAAGCGCGATCGCCTGGGCCGGCTCGCTGATGGCGACGCGCTGGCCCGAGACGGACACGGTGCCGCTTGCGGCAGGCGCCACCCCGAAGATGGCGCGGGCGACATCGGTGCGACCGGCGCCTACAAGGCCGCCCAGTCCGACGATTTCGCCCTTTCGCACCGCAAAGCTGATGTCGTGGAAAACCCCCGGCAGCGACAGTCCCTCGACCTTGAGCGCAACCTCGCCGATCTCGGTACGGGCCTTGTGCCGGAATTCCTTGAGCGGGCGGCCGATCATCAGGCGGATGATGTCGGCGTCGGTGAGATTGCCGATGGTGTCGGTGGCGATCTTGTTGCCATCGCGGAAAATGGTGACGCGATCGCAGAGCGCGCGCACCTCTTCGAGGCGATGGGAGATGAAGATGATGGTGCGCCCCTCGTCGCGTAGGCGGCGGGCGATGCCGAACAGGGTTTCGACTTCCTTGGGCGTCAGCGGCGCGGTGGGCTCGTCCATGATGATGAGCCGGCTGTCCGAGGCGAGCGCCCGGGCGATTTCCACCATTTGCTGGTCGGCGATGGAGAGGCCACGCATGGGCCGCGTGACGTCGATGCGCACGCCGAGCAGGTCCATCAGGGCGCGCGCGTCGCGCGTCATTCTGGCCCAGGGCACAGGGCTGAGCCAGCCGCCATCGCCGCTGCCCAGCACAAGGTTTTCGGCGACCGACAGGTCCGGAAAGGAGATCGGCTCCTGGTGGATGAGGGTGATCCCCAGCTTTTGCGCGACGATGGGATTGAGGATGTCGACGCTCTGGCCATTGAGGGTGATGGTGCCGCGCGTGGGGCGGTGCACACCGGCGAGGATCTTGGCGAAGGTGGATTTACCGGCGCCGTTTTCGCCGAGCAGGGCATGAATTTCGCCATGCCGCAGCTCCAGATCCACATCGCGCAGCACTTCGACGGCAGCGAACTGCTTGGAAATGCCTTTGGCACTGATCAATGGCGTTGAATCGGGCATGGTCAGCGTTCCGGAACCGGGGCGTCGGGATCGAGCAGGCCGCCGGCCTTCAGATCGGACCAGAATTGGGGCGGTATGGCAATGGCGAGCGCGGCGACGTTCTGCGTGACCTCGCCGGGTGCGGCGGCCCCGGGGATGACGGAAACCACGGCCGGGTGGGCCAGGGGAAATTGCAGCGCCGCTACCGGAAGGCTGACATCATGGGCCTGGCACACGGCCTCGATGGCGCGCACCTTGTCCTGCACTTGGGGGGCGGCCTTGCCATAGGCATATTTGGCGCCGGCGCCCGATCCGGTCACCAGGATGCCCGAGGCAAAGGGCGCGCCGATGATGACGCCGACCTGGCGATCGAGACACTGTTGCATATCGGTATGCAGCACCGACTGGTCGAGCAGGGTGTAGGGCATGGCGATGATGGCGAAATCGACATCGATCTCGCCCAGCTTGCGGCTGAGCTCGCCGGGAATGTTGTTGCCGACGCCGACCGCCCGGATATCGCCATTGGTCTTGAGTTCGGCGAGCGCTTTCGTGCCGCTCTCGAGCAGCTGTCTGGTGTGGAACTCCACCAGTTCGGGCGTGTGGAACAGCGTATCGAGATCGTGGATGACGAGGCTATCGACCCGGTTCAGCGCCAGCCGCTGCAGCACCTGCTCATAGGCGCGCATGATGCCGTCGTAGGAATAGTCGAAGACCACTTCGAACGGCAGGCCGCCGGCCCAGGGCTCGGTGCTGAAGGAAGCCGGATCGACGGGGCGCGCCAGGATGCGGCCGACCTTGGTGTTGACGCAAAATTCGGCGCGCGGCCTGGTGCGGAGGAACCCGCCCAGGCGATGCTCGGACAAGCCGCGGCCATACCAGGGGGCGGTGTCGTAGAAGCGCACGCCCGCGTCCCAGGCCGCTTCCAGCGTCGCCTGCGACTGTGCCTCGTCGAGCTTTTGATAGAGTTCACCCAGATGGGCAGCGCCAAAACCCAGGACGGGCAGCTCCAGCGCGGTGCGACCGACGCGGCGACGGTCTGAAAGTGTCAATGACATCGCGAGCCCCCTCCGCCGGCTGGTTACGGCTCTGCGGCCGCCTCAATCGCGATAAACTTGTCAGACAAAAATAAGTTTGACAAGTTCTAAAGTTCTGCCATTTCTCCTAGCAGCATCATGTTGACGATTGCGGGCGTGGGACGACACCAATGCCAAATTTTCCCATCATCGACACCCACCTGCACATCTGGGATCACAGCCGCCTGGCCTATGCCGGCTTTATCGGCGATCCCCTGTTCGGGCGCGATTACCATGTCGAGGATTATGCCGCAGCGCTGGGCGATGTCGACGTCGAGGCCATGGTGTTTTTGGAATGCTATGCCGATTTTACCCCGACAGGCGGGCAGTACCTCGAAGAAATAGCGTTTGTCGAAGAGGAAGCTCTGCGCGACCCCAGGCTGCGGGCGATCGTGCCGATGGCGCCGCTGGAATGGGGCGGGCGGGTCGAGCCGATGCTGGAACAGATGGCCAGCGCGCATCCAACCGTGCGCGGCATTCGCCGCATCGTGGAGTTCGATCGCGATCCGCGGGCGCTGACGCTGAGCGAAGATTTCATCGCCGGCGTCAACCTTTTGGAGAAGTTCGGCTACCATTTCGAAATCAACGTCAACCATACCCAGATGGATATCGTGCGCGAGTTCGTGCGCCGCATTCCCGACGTGCGGTTGATCCTGGATCACTGCGGCAAGCCGGGCATCGCCGAAGGGGCCATCGCGCAGTATCGCGATGATGTCGCCGAATTGGCGCGCCATCCCAATTTGTGGATCAAACTGTCGGACCTGCCGGTGGAGGCCGACAAGCGCCACTGGAGCGAGGCGGATCTGCGCCCGTTCATCGCGGCAACGCTGGAGAGCTTCGGGGTCGAGCGCACCATTTATGGTGGCGACTATCCGGTGTGCCTGCAGGCGACGACGCTGCCGCGCTGGGTCGAGGTGCTCGACAACGCCTTTGCCGGGCTGGGACTGAGCGAAGCGGACACGCGCAAGATTTATCGCGACAACGCCAACAGCTTTTATCGGCTGGGGCTGTAGGGCAGTGCCCGGACCCATGGCAAAGCGCACCGCACAAACCGCCGATACGAGCCCCGACCTGGCCGCCATGAGCCTGCTCGACGACGGGGCATCCGATTTCGGCGGCGGCATGCTGGAGCGTCGCTCGCTGGCCGAGCAGGTGGCCAATCGCGTCATGGCGATGATCAAGAGCGGCAATCTCAAATCGGGGGATAAATTGCCCACCGAGGCGCAGATGGGCATAGCCTTCGGCATCTCGCGGCCGCCATTGCGCGAGGCGCTCAAGGCCTTGACGCTGATGGGCGTGCTGGTCAGTCGCCAGGGTGGCCGCTACAGCGTGACCGACCTGTCGCCCAGCCGGCTCGTGGCCCCGTTCAACACCATGCTGTCGGTCGCCGATTATGACGTGCACCAGCAGTTCGAGGCGCGCACGGTGGTCGATCTGGAACTGGTGCGGCTGTGTGCCCTGCGCGCCTCGCGCGAGTTGCGGCAGCGCATCCACACGCTGGCGGTGGACGGCATCGGGTTCGATCACGATCCGGTCGCGTTTCGCCTGCTCGATATCGAATTTCACCAGGCTATCAATGGCGGCGCGGCCAATGATCTGCTGTCGGCCCTGGCGCAGGTGCTTTACGATCTGGGCCTAGATGTGCGGCGCACGGCCAGCGAAATGCCCGGCGTGATCGCGCGTAGCGTGAACCAGCACATCGCGGTCGCCGATGCCCTGGTTGCCGGCGACGCCGAAGCGGCCGTCCTGGCCTATCGACGCCATCTCGAACATGTCCGCGACACCACGATCCAATCCATGGCCGCCGGCAAACCGCAGTGAGTCTCCAATGGCAGAACGCATAGCCTTCCGCATGAATTTGAATCCGGGCGAGGCCGCCGCCTACGAGCAGCGCCATGACGCGATTTTCCCCGAGCTGGCGCAAGCGCTCAAGGATGCGGGCGTGTCCGATTATTCGATCTGGCTCGATCCCGAGAGCCACCACCTGTTCGGCATCCTGACCCGCACCGATGATCACACCATGGATGCATTACCCGACACGGCGATCATGCAGCGCTGGTGGAAGCACATGGCGGACATCATGGAAACCGACGCCGACAACGTACCGGCGCAGGTGCCGCTCAAGCGCGTGTTCCTGCTGCCATGACCCGGGCGTTCCGCGTCAAGGACCTGCGCGTCCATACCATCCGTCCGACGGCGAAGGCGGGGACCTATTTCAAGCCGGGTACATCCAATCACTGGCTGGTAGATTCCCTGATCTCCAACCCGATGTCGGGCTATCCGCAATATCGCGACAAGCGGTCGAGTTGGGGGATCGGCGTTCTGGGTGCCCTCGTGGTCGAGATCGAAACCGAGGATGGTACGGTGGGCGTCGCAACCGGCAGCGGCGGCGCGCCGGCCGCCTGGCTGATCAAGCACCATTTCGCCCGCTTCATCGTCGGCCAGGATGCGCGCAACCTCAATGCCATCTGGGACCAGTTATATCGCGCGTCCTTGCCTTATGGGCGCAAGGGACTGCCGATCATGGCGATCAGCGCGGTCGATCTGGCGCTGTGGGACCTGGTGGGCAAGGTGCGCAGCGAGCCGGTTTACAATCTGATCGGGGGGTTGAGCCGCGACGAGATCACGTTCTACTGCACCGGCCCGGCGCCTGACGCGATCAAGGCGCTCGGGTTCTGGGGCGCCAAGGTGCCGCTGCCGCACAGCCACTTCGATGGCGAGGAGGGCTTGCGGGCGAACGTGGCGTTCCTGGCGGCCCATCGCGCCACTGTCGGTCCCGATTATCCGCTGATGGTGGATTGCTACATGTCGCTGACGGTGGACTATGCCATCAGGCTGGCCGAGGCGGCCAAGCCCTTCAATATCCACTGGTGGGAAGAGGTGCTGTCGCCCGAGGATGTCGAGGGTTTTCGCGCGATCAAGCAGGCCCACCCCACGCTCAAATGGACCACGGGCGAGCATGAATATACCCGCTATGGCTTCCGCCGCCTGATCGAGGAGCGCACGCTCGATATCGTGCAACCGGACGTAATGTGGGTCGGCGGGCTGACCGAACTGCTCAAGATCGCCGCGCATGCCTCGGCCTACGATATTCCGGTCGTGCCGCATGGCAGCGGGCCTTATTCCTATCAGTTCATCGCCAGCCAGCCGGGGCCGGCCTTTTGCGAATATGTCGCCGCCAGCCCCGATGGCCGCACCATCCTGCCGGTGTTCGGCGATCTGTTCGAAGGCGAGCCAGTGCCGCAGAACGGCAAGCTCAAACTCTCGGAAGCGCCCGGTTTTGGCATGGTTCTGGCAGATCGGGATGCGCTGGACGCCGTCCTCTAGACCATTGGCCCAAGCCGTAACAGATGTATTGACACCCGGCCTCGCAGCACGTTAGCGTTCTACATATGGTACGAGTGTTCCAAATATGGAACACCAGGAGGCGTACTGATGAACGATCCGCTGTCCAGGCCGGTGCTCGAAGCCCGTCATATCGCGCGGCATTTTGGTGCCGTGATCGCGCTGGCCGATGCATCCCTGACCCTCAACAAAAACGAGGTGCTGGGACTGGTTGGCGACAATGGCGCCGGCAAGTCGACGCTGCTCAAAATCCTGTCGGGTATCGTCAGCGCCAGCAGTGGCGAGGTGCTGGTCGATGGCGCGCCGATCCAGTTGCGCCGGGCGCAGGATGCGATGGATGCTGGGATCGAGACGGTTTACCAGGACCTGGCTTTGGTCGACACCATGACCGCCTACCAGAATGTCTATCTAGGCCGCGAAGAGATTTCCAAGAACCCGGTGGCGCGGTTTTTCAACCTCGTCGACGACCGGCAGATGCGGCAACGGGCCCGCGAAGTGCTCGATAGCCTGCAGGTCAAGATTCCCTCGATCAACGTCACGGTCAAAGGGATGTCGGGCGGCCAGCGGCAATGCCTGGCCATTGCCCGCGCCCTGCTGTGGGGCCGGCGCATCGTCATCCTCGACGAGCCCACGGCGGCGCTGGGCGTGCGCGAGACCGGGCAGGTGCTCGATGTGATCCGCGAACTGCGCAAGCAGGACGTCAGCGTCATCATCGTCAGCCACAACATGGCGCAATTGATGACCGTGGCCGATCGCATCACGGTCATGCGGCTGGGGCGCTCGATCGCCACGCGCACCGTCAAGGATACCCAGGTGTCCGAAATCGTCGGCCTGATCACCGGAGCCATTCCGGGCGATGCCCAGGAGGAGGCCAGACACGCTATCCCCGCCTAGAACCGGAACACCCGGCAGCGCGGGATTACCAGACTTATCGCATCCTTGAGGAGGAACACATGTTGCGTCGATCTCTGCACGGCATCGCCATGATGACGTTTACACTCGCGCTTGCGGCCACCGCGTCGGCCCAGGACAAATTCAAGCTCGGCATGGCCGTTGGCGGCAATACGTGCTGCGAATGGATGAAGTCGCAAGGCGACGTCGCCCGCGCGCTGGCCGAAAAGAACGGCTGGGATTACGTCGAGCTCTCCAACAACAACGACCCTGCCACGGCGCTCAAGAATGCGCAGATCTTCGTGCAGGAAGGCATCGATGCGCTGATCCAGTTCAACGGGCAGCCGACCGCCAATCCGGCCATCGCCGCAGTGATGAAAGCCGCCAATATCCCGGTGGTCACCTATGACATCGCCGATCCCGGCATGTATTTCGTGGGCATCGACAATCTGGCGGCGGGTATTGCCGGCGGCCAGCAATTGGGCGAACTGATCAAGGCCAAATGGGACTGCAATCCCGACCTGGTAATTTCCGCCGAGGGAGCCGCGGCCGGCATCGTCAACGAGTGGCGGACGGGCGGCATGCGCACCGGGCTCAAGGAAATCTGCCCCGACATTCCCGAGGCGAAATATGTCTCGTTCGAAAGCCAGGGCGATGCCGCCGTGGGCCTGCCGGCGGCGCGCGACCTGCTCGCTGCCCATCCCGATGCCAAGACCATGGCCGTGGTCGGCCTCAATGACGGCGGCGTGCTGTCGCTGATCAATGCCGCCGAACAGCTCGGCCGCGCCGACGATGTGATCGGCTGGGGCCAGGACGGCGCCTTCATCACCGGCGACAACGTCAATCCGCATCTGGCGGGCTCGGTGTTCTACTTCCTCGAAGGTTACGCCGTTTACGCCGTTCGCGACGTGATCGGGCCCATCGCCGCGGGCACTATCCCCCCGCTCAAGGCCGATGCGGGCGATCCCGCCTCGCGGGTGGAGCCATGCCCGGTGTCGGCCGAACAGGCCAAGGCCGTCCCGGACCTGCCCGAACGCGTAGCGCAATTGCTCGCCGCACCCGCAGGCACGACCGAATACGAACTGTTCTGCCCGAACAAATAATTGCCCGAGTCCACCATGTCCCTTGGCCAAACCATCGACGCCCTGCCGCAGACCAGCGGGCTGCGCTTGCGTCTGCATGGCTGGGGGACGGGGGCGATGCTCATGGCCGCGTGGCTGCTGCTGATCGCAGCCACCGGCATCTACCGCGCCGATTTCATCTCGCACCAGACGCTGCTGGCGGTGGCCTTTACCATGTCCATCGTTGGCGTGCTGTCGATCGGGCAGGGACTGGTCGCCATATCGGGCGGCTTCATCGATCTCAGCCAGCCCGCCGGCCTGATCGGCGCGAGCCTGGTTGCAGTGCGGTTGTCCGAAGCCGGCCTGCCGCTCTGGATCGTGATCGCGGGCGCCATTGCCGCGGGCATGGCCTGGGGCGCGTTCAACGCCGCCATCATCGTCTTCGCCAAGCTCAATCCGGTCATTGTTACCCTGGCGACCAATTTTATCGGCCTGGCGGTGCTGTTCCTGGTGTTCCAGCTGGCCGAAGTGCCGCTCGGCAGCCCTATTTACGCGTTCGGGCGGGCGAACCTGCTTGGATTGCCCGCTATCTGGTGGCCGATGGTCGCGCTCGTGCTCGTTGTCGGCTTTCTGTTGCCGCGCACCCGTTATGGCCGGCGCGCCATTGCCGTCGGCGGCAACCGCATGGCAGCGCGGGCGCGCGGCATTTCGCTCAAGGCGACGCGGTTCGCCATCTTTATCGCGGCCGGCGGCTTCGTCGGCTTTGCGGCGGTCTTGTTCGCGGCCACGAGTGGCCCGTTCAATCCGGGCTCGGGCAGTGCCATGCAGCTCAACATTATCGCCGGGGTGATCCTGGCCGGCATATCCCTGGCGGGCGGGCGCGGCAACTTCTGGATGCTGCTGCTCAGCGTCGGGTTCTTGTCCACCATTCCGACCGCGCTGGTGTTCTTCGGGCTGTCCTCGGACACCCAGTCGATCTTCCAAGGCCTGATCCTGATCATCGCCGTCGCGATCGACGGATTGCGGGCGCGCCGGGGGACACCATGAGCCAGGTCGCCGATAGGCGCGAAGCCTTCGTCATCCCGCATCATCCGGTGCGCGACCTGCTCACCGGTTCGGTGGCCAGCATCGCGCTGACCTTCGTCGTCGTGCTGGCGGTAGGGCTGTTCTGGGTCGGCCCCCGCTTTCTCAGCTTTGGCAATATGAGCATCATGGGTTCGTTCCTGATCGTGCCGCTGATCGTGGGGGCCTTTGCCGGCTTCGCGCTCCTGTCGGGCGTGGTCGATCTGTCGATCGGCTCGATGGTGGGCTTTTCCTCGGCGCTGTTCGCCATGTTCCTGACCCTGGGCTGGGACCCATGGGCGGCTGCCCCCGTAACGCTCCTCGCCTGCCTGGGCTTCGGCGCCATCAACGCCATCGCCATTGTCGGGTTCGGCGCCGAGGCGATCGCGGCGACGCTGGGCATGCTGGTCGCCCTGCGCGGCATCACCTGGGTGCTGCTGGGCCCGCAGGGCTCGATCTTCTCGTTCAATCCCGGGCTGTTCGCGCTGGTCAACCAGGCGGTGTTCGGGCTGCCGCTGTTTTTCCTCCTGGCCGTGGCGCTGACGCTGGTCGCGGCCCTCCTGGTCTCCAAGAGCCGGCTGGGCCGGCATGTGCAAGCGGTGGGCGGCGATGAACGGGCCGCCGCGCGCGCCGGCATTTCGGTCAGAAACGTGCGGGTGGTGGCCCTGTTGCTCAGCGCCTTCGGTGGCGGGCTGGGCGGCATCGTCTTTGCCGGACAATTGGGCAGTGCCGCGCGCGCCACCGGCGTCGGCCTCGAGTTTCAGGTCTATGCCGCGCTGATGATCGGCGGGTTTTCGATCCTGCGCGGCGGGGTCGGCAATCCGATCGGGGGCGCGCTCGGGCTGCTGGCCGTCGCGGGGGTGTCCAACATTCTCGATCTGCGCGCCATCAGTCCCTATTACGTCAACATCATAGTCGGCCTGCTGCTGCTGGCCGCCGTCCTGCTCGACCGCTTCCGCGGTGGCGACGCCTACGAATAATTCCGCACTCCGCTGTTACAAAGGCCCATCTCCCGTGAAAATCACCGATATCCGCATCAAGACCTTCCGCACCTATGCCGATCGCTGGGACGTGGGCCATGCCCTGCCGGTGCCCAAGGCCGACCTGATGCAGACCATCCTCGCCATCGAAACCGACACCGGCGTTACCGGCTACTACCTGGGTGGCGGCTCGCATGGCGATGCCGAGGGGCTCAATGTGGTGGATCAGCAGATGATCCGCGGCCGCATCCTGCCGCTGCTCAAGGGACAGGATCCGCTCGATCGGGAAATGGTGTGGAAGTGGCTCTGGGTCGCCAATATTCCCGAAAACGTCGCCAGCGTCATCGACAATGCCCTGTGGGATCTGGCCGGCCGGGCGTTCAACACGCCGGTCTATAAGCTGATGGGCGGGGCCGGGCGCGAAAAGGTCAAGGCCTATGCCTCGACTTATCCCAATATCGGGGTGCCGCGCGTCTATGCCGAGCACGCTTTGGCCTGCAAGACTGAAGGCTACCAGGCCTACAAGATTCATCCGCATTATTTCTGGAATCCCGAAACCGGCCAGCCCACGCCCGGCCGCCCGAGCAATATCAAGGCCGATATCGAAACCTGCCATCTGGTGCGCGAAGCCGTCGGCCCCGACTACGTGCTGATGTTCGATCCCTGGGGCACCTACATGACCATGGAGGAAGCCATCCAGGTCGGCCGCGAACTCGAGAAGCTCAATTTCTATTGGTACGAGCACCCGATGCCCGAATACCGGGTCGAGAGCTATGTGCGGCTGTCGCGCGAATTGTCGATCCCGATCCTGTCGCCGGAAATCGTCGCCGGTGGCGTGTTCTCCAGAGCCGAGTGGATCCTGCGTGGCGCCGGCGACATGAGCCGCATCGACGTGGTGCGCGGCGGCATTACCGGGGCGCGCAAGACCGCGATCGTCGCCGAAGCCTATGGCCTGCGTTGCGAAATGCACATGGCCGGCTGGGGCAATCTTCAGGTCATCGGCGCGACCTCGGAGGACACTTCGGAATATTATGAGAAGGGCCTCCTGGCGCCCGGCGTCGATTATGACGCGCCCCATCCCTATCTCAAAAATACCTGCGACCGGATCGATGCCGAAGGCTACGTGCATATGCCCTCCGGGCCCGGCATGGGCTATGAGATCGAGTGGGACTATATCGACGACAATTTGATCGATCCCTTGGCCCTCGAAAAGAAGTTCTGGTAGCGGGACATCGAGCTTTCATGTCGAGCATCAAGCGATCGGTACAGGTAATGGACCTTCTGGCGCGCAAGAGCCCGCTGGGGGTGCGTGCCATTGCCGCCCAACTGGCGCTGCCGCTCGGCTCGGTCCACCGGCTGCTGCTCGACCTCGAGGAAGAAGGCATTGCCGAGCGCACGCCTGATGGCGAATGGGAGTTGTCGTTCCGGCTGCTCGAAATCACCGGCAGTCAGCTCGAGCGCATCGAACTGCCGCGGCTCGCCCGGCCCTATGCCGAAAGAATCGCGCAGGCAACGGGCGAGACCGTCAATCTTAATGCCTTGAGCGGCCGCTACGGGGTGTGCATCGACAAGGTTCGCGGCAATGAAGGCATGCAGCTCGATATGCGGATCGGTGCGCGCGGCCCCCTGCATTGCGGGGGAGCCGGCAAGGCGATGCTGGCCTATATGTCGGCGGACGAGCAGGCCAGGGTGTTAGAACATCCCCTGGTGGCGCTGACGCCCAAGACCATGACCGACCTTGATGTGCTCAAGGCCGAACTGGTGCGCATCAAGGCGCGCGGCTATTCGATCGACGACCAGGAAGTGGTGATCGGCGTCTATTGCGTTTCGGTGCCGATCCTGGATCGCAATGGTCATCCGGCCGGCTCGATGAGCATTACCGGTCCTTCTGTGAAGACACCCGGCGCCGACATCCTGCCCAAGGTAGCATTGCTGAACGAGGCCTGCGGCGCGGTCAGCCGGCGCATCGGCTATCTTGGCGCCTGGCCGCTGCTGGCCCAACCGGTCATGGCTTAGGGGGGAAGTGATGCGGCATGCATGGGTGATGAAGCTCAAGCCGGGCAATGAGGCGATCTATAAGCGCAAGCATGACGAAATCTGGCCCGAAATGCTCGACCTGATGGCGCGCAGTGGCACAAGCAACTTCTCCATTTATCGCTATGGCCTGCTGCTGTTCGCCTATCAGGAACTCGAGAAGCCACCCATGCCAGGCGCCCCGATTGATGCCATCGTGTGGAAATGGTGGGAGATGATGGCGCCCTACATGGAAACCAATGCCGATTTCTCGCCCTGGCAGGAGCCGCTCGAGGAAATGTTCCACGCCGACTGACATCCGTCCCATCCAGCTTCGAGAGATCGCATGCCCCTTCCAATGCTTCATGGCGTCATCCCCATTCTCGTCACCCCGTTCCATGAGGATGGGCGGATCGATGAGGAGAGCCTTGCCAACCTGGTCGACTTCAATATCGACGCCGGCGTGCATGGGCTCGGCGTGGCGCTGGGCAGCGAAATCTTCAAGTTCAACGAGGCCGAACGGGCGCAGGTTACGGCCTGCGTCATCCGCGCCGCTGCCGGGCGCGTGCCCATCGTCATCAATACCGGCGCAGCCGGCACGGACCTGGCCATCCACTATTCCCGCGCCGCCGAGGCGGCGGGTGCCGATGCGCTGATGGTGATCCCGCCCTCGTTCATGCCGGTCAGTGCCGAGGAAATCTTTGATTACTACCTGGCGATCGATCGGGCCGTGGGTATTCCGCTGATCCTGCAGGACGTGCCGCAAGGGCCGGTGCCGCCGGGTCTGGCGATACGCATCATCGAGGCGTGCCGCAACGTCAAGTATATCAAGGTGGAAACGCTGCCGGTCACCAGCAAGGTCGCGGCCATGGCCGCAGTCGCCGGCGACAGGCTCACGATCTTCGGCGGTGCCGGCGGCAGCTATTTCATCGAGGAAATGCGCCGCGGCGCCCTGGGCACGATGCCGTTCTGCAGCCAGCCGGCCGATTTCGTCGCGGTCTGGGATGCCTACCAGCGCGGCGACGAGGCCGAGGCACGACAGCGCTTCGACAGCACCATCATGGCGATCAACCGGCTCGGCAATCAGGGCGGGGACATCTTTTATCTCCTGCACAAGCAGCTGTTGGTGCGGCGCGGCGTCATCCGCACGGCGTTCGTGCGTAGCCCGACCACGGCGCTCGATCCGGTGACGGCAGGCGAAATCGAGCAATTGCTGGCCAAGATCGTGCCGGTTGCGATCCCGTTCGGCACCAGCGCCGCATAAAATGGACCCGTTCAGCCAGAGGCCGCTTGGCCGGACCGCCCTGACATTGCCGCAACTGGGCTTTGGCGGCGCGCCGCTCGGCAATCTATTCGCCGCGGTGGGCGATGCCGAGGCAGAGGCGACGATGGCGGCCGCCTGGGCGCAGGGGGTGCGCTACTACGATACTTCGCCCTGGTATGGGCGGGGCCTCAGCGAACGGCGCATGGGCAGTTTCCTGCTCAACCAGCCGCGCGCTTCACTGCGCCTTTCCACCAAGGTGGGCCGTATCTTGACCGCACCTGCCGATCCCGAGGCGTTCGCCCGGACCGAGCGGTTCTGGCCCGAGGGCCTCAAGTTCGAGCACCATTACGATTATTCCTATGGCGGAGTGATGCGTTCCTATGAGGACAGCCTGCAACGCCTGGGGATGAACCGGATCGACATGCTGCTAATTCATGATCTGGATCTGGCCAATATGGGGTCCGAAGCCCTGTTGGCGGCGCATCTGACACAGTTGGCGACCGGCGGCATGCGCGCCCTGACCGAACTCAAGGCCCATGGGCTGATCGGCGCTATCGGGGCAGGCGTCAATCGCGTCGGCACGATCGAGCGGTTCCTCGGCCTGCTCGATCTCGATTTTTTCCTCGTGGCATTGCCCTATACGCTGGCCGAACAGCCGGTGCTGGATGTGGAATTCCCGCTGTGCCAGGCGCGCGGCATCGGCATTGTCATCGGTGGCGTTTTCGCCTCGGGGATCTTGGCGACCGGAGTCGTGCCGGGCGCCCGCTACAATTACCACGAGCCGTCCCCTGCGGAAGCCGAGCATGTAAGTCGCATTGCGGCAGTATGCGCAAGCCACGGCGTGCCGCTGGCTGCGGCCGCGCTGCAGTTCCCGCTGCATCACCCACAGGTCGCCTCGGTCATTCCCGGCGCGTTCCAGCCGGTCCAGATCGAACGCAATATCGCGGCCATGCGCCATCCCATCCCCGATGCGCTGTGGGCGGACCTCAAAGGGCTAGGCCTGCTGCGCGCCGATGCGCCGACGCCTTAGCCCGGTTTGCTCGGCCGTTTACGCCGCAACGTGTTCCAGCAGCACGATGCCGCGCTTGAGGGCGTCCAGACAGGCGGGATCGAGGGAAAGACCCCGGCCTTCCTCCATGATTTCCAATGCCTTGGATACCGGCATCGGGCCGCGATAGGGACGATCGGCGGTGAGGGCGTCGAAAATGTCGGCTGTGGTGACGATTCGGGTTTCCAGCCCCAGCGCCATGCCGGCGATGCCACGCGGATAGCCTTTGCCGTCAAGGCGTTCGTGGTGGGTGCCGGCGATGGTCGCCATGTCCCGAAATACGGCGATGCGCGACAAAATGGCTTCGCCCATTGCCGGGTGCTGCTTGACGGCAGCCCATTCGTCGACGTCCAGCGGGCCGGGCTTGTCCAGCACGCTGTTGGAAACGCCCAGCTTGCCGATATCGTGCAGCAGCGCCGCGCGCTTGAGCCAGCGCCGGCGTTGCGGGGTAACCCCCAGCCCTTCGGCGATCATGTCGGAAAACAGAGCCACCCGATCGCTATGCCCGCTGGTGAACGGGCTTTTGGCGTCGATGACCTGGGCGAAACCGGCTGCGATGTCGTCAAGATAATCTTCATCGACATGACGCGCGAGGGCCGCAGGCTCAAGCGCAACCACCGCGGCCGAGAGCGTTGGCGCGTGCAGCGTCGACCAGAAGCCGGGCTTTTGGCTGGTTGCCTCGAACATGGCGACCAGATGGGGATCGAACCAGATGCCGGTGCGCAGCTTGATTTCGGCAATGGCGGCGGAGCGGCCCGCCTGGGTGTGAAAGATATCGATCACCTGCGCCAATAGCGCGATGCGGGCGTAAAGCGAAATGGTCTCGCCGATCAGTCCCAGGGGCTGGCCCTTGCCGCTCCAATGTTCGTCCAGGTCGAGAATGCCGCGCTGCACTTGCGCCGAGAACCGCATTTGCCGCGCAATGTCGGCGCCGCGCTGGCAGCGCGTTTCGATCAGTTCGCGCGCGATTTCGCCGCCATTGCGGGCGATGTTGATCATGGCCCTGAAGCGGTCGGCCAATCCCGACCGCGTGCCGGTATTGGCCAGAACGAAGCGCAGGATTTGCGGCAGGCTGTCATCGACGCTCTTGAAGCCGCGTTTGAAATCGAGATCGTCGGTCAGGTACAGCTTGCAGATGCGCGCAGCGTTGGAACTGCAGCCGATATCCTTGAGCAAAAGCGTATAATAGAGGTCCGACAGTTCGGCCGGCGATAGCCGCATCTGCATGCCGATATGCATGCCGATCCAGCAGCAGCGCAGGGAATGGCCGACGGGCTGGCCTTCGGTGATGTCGAGCGCAAAGCTGAGCGCGCCCACCACCTCGGACAGGTTGATCGTCTGGGCGTCTTGGACTGCACTCACGTCGCGCTCTCGGGCTCGGGTGGCAGGGCCACGCCGCTGGGACGTCGGCAGCGTAAGGGAAATTACCTAATAAGCCGTTCCGGAGCCATAATCAGCGCGACCGGCTCTCGACGGCGAATAGCAGCAGGGCCACGAGCCCGGCCAGCGCGCCGGTGCCCGCCGTCGCGGTCCAGCCGCCACCGTGATAGGTCAGTGTGCCCAGGAAGGAGCCGATGGCACCCCCCATGAAGGTGATGGTCATGTAAAGGGCATTGGTGCGGCCACGGATTTCGGGCGAGACGGAAAAGATCATGCGTTGGCTGACCACCTGGTTGCCTTGGACGGCGGCGTCGATCAAGACCGCAAGCAGGACCAGCCCGGCCAGGATCGCCGAGGCGAGCGCCCAGATCGTGCCGAGGAACGACAGGGCCAGCAACAGCATGGCGGCAATGGTGGCGATGCGGCTATGGCCGCGATCGGCCAGGCGTCCGGCGACGGGGGCCGCCAGCGCGCCGCCGGCGCCGGCCAGCGCAAACAGGCCGATCTGTTGTTCGCCCAAGCCAAAACGATCTGCCAGCATAAGCGGGGCCGCGGTCCAGAACAGGTTGAACGCGCCGAACATCAGCGCCTGGTAGGCAGCGCGGCGGCGCAGCATGGGCAGGCTTTTGAGCAGGCCCAGCATCGAGCCGATGATGCGCGGATAGGTGGTGCCCCCGACCGGCCGGTTCTTGGGCATCATGGCAAACAGCGCGGCGCCGATGACCAGCATCAGGGCGGCCGACAGCCAGAACACCGCGCGCCAGCCGAAGCTGGCCGAGACGAACAGGGCCACCGGCCGCGCCAGCATGATGCCGCCCAGCAAGCCGGCCATGACATTGCCCACCATGCGGCCGCGGCGCGCCTCGGGGATCAGTTGGGCAATAAAGGGCAGCAGCACCTGGGCGCCGGTCGAGCAGATGCCGATGATGAAGGAGGCAATGAAAAACGGGGCGGCGGCGCTCGACGTCGCCGCGCCGATCAGCCCCAGGCAGGTCAGGCCCAGGCTGATGAGCACGAGGCGGCGGCTCTCGACGATATCGGCCAGCGAGACGAGGAAGAACAGCCCGATGCCGTAGCCGATCTGGGTGACGCTGACCACCGAGCCGGCGACATCGAGCCCGATGCCCAGTTCGGGGCCGATCGAGGCGATCAGGGGTTGGGCATAATAAAGGTTGGCGACCAGCGCACCCGCGGCCACCCCGACAATCGTCACCAGCGCCGTCGAGGGCGCCTGCGGTTCGGGGGCAATGGAATCGGCCATCATCATCTCGTGCATTGCTGGTCTGGCGCACTGGATAGACGAAATCGGCCGCTGGCAATCGTGAAAGGTGCAGCGATTGCCAGCGCCGTCAGGCCGTTAGTCGTGCTTGATGGGGTTGGACTTGCGCCATTCCTCATATTCGGGACGAGCATCGTCGTGCAGGGGATAATACATCTGCAGCGGCGCGCCCTGCATCAGCTTCATGCGCGAGAAATCTTCCCAGTCGTGCTGCTGGGTGGCGTTCTCGATCATCTTTTCGGCCAGCGCAATCGGCACGCAGACGGCGCCATCGTCGTCGGCCACGATGATGTCGCCCGGAATGACCGTGACGCCGCCGCAGGCGATCGGCACGTTGACGGCAAAGGGCATCAGCCCGGTCTGGGTGTGGAAATTGGGCGTCACTGCGGTCAGCCACAGCGGCACGTCGAGCTTTTGCACGTTGACGAAGTCGCGGATGGCCCCGTCGACCACCATGCCGGCGCCGCCGCGACCACGGAAATAGGTCATCATCATGTCCCCGAACACGCCGGCGGTGATATCGCCGCGCGCATCGACCACCACCACGTCGCCCTTTTCCACCTGGTACAGCACGTGCCGATGCAACTGCTTTTCGACGCTGGCATATTCGCCTTCGCCGTAAAGGTCCTCGCGCTTGGGCATGAATTGCAGCGTCAGCGCCGGGCCGGCGATGGACTTGCCCTTGTTGAAGCTCACCGGGCCGGTGATGTGGCAATTGCGGATGCCCATATGGGCGAGCGTGGCGCTGGCGCTGGCGGCGCCAACGGCCTGCACGCGGGCAACGAGGTCGGCGGAGGGGCGGGTAATCTGGGCAATTTCGGTCATTGCAGGGTCCTGAAAATCGTTGCTACCAATTGGTTACCGAGCCGTCGGTGCGGCGCAGATGAGGGGCTTCCCAAAACTTGAAGCTTTGGCGCTTGATCAAGTCCTCGTTCACCTCGACGCCGAGGCCGGGCAGTTCGCTGACCTCGTAAACCGCGCCGTTGAGAACGGGTTGGGTGGTGAAGATGTCGGCGTCATCGAAGCCGTGATGTTTTTCGCCCGGCGAGGCGCGGGTTTCAAGCCAGGAAAAGTTGGCAACGGCGGCGCCGAAATGCACGGTCGCCGCGGTGCAGATCGGACCCAGCGGATTGTGCGGCATCACGTCGACATAGTGCGCCTCGCTCCAGCCGGCGATCTTCATGGCCTCGGTCAGGCCGCCGGCATTGCACACATCGATGCGGTTGAACTGGTGGATGTCGCGCTCGATGTAGGGCAGGAACTGCCACTTGCTGGCGAATTCCTCGCCGATGGCGAAGGGCACGTCGGTCATCCGGCGCAGGGCTTGGTAGGCTTCGGGCGTTTCGTCGCGGATGGGCTCTTCGAGGAAATCCAGCGTGCCGGACGGCATTTTCTGGCAGAAGCTGGCAGCTTCCGCCACCGACAGGCGATGGTGATAATCGATGCCGAGCACCACGGTGTCGCCGAGTTCCTCGCGCGCCTTGACGCACCATCTGGCGGTTTCGCCGATGCTCTGGCGCGGCTCGTAGATGCCACGGCTTTCATGGTCGGCCGGGTTGAGGCGCATCGCGGTCCAGCCCAGCGCGATCAGCTCCCTGGCCTGTTCGATCATGGCGGGACCACATGGCCCCCTGGTGGTCGCGAAAGTGGGAATGTGACTGCGCTGCTTGCCGCCCAGCAATTGATAGACCGGAACGCCCAGCGCCTTGCCCTTGATATCGTGCAGGGCGATGTCGATGGCGGAGATGGCGGCCGTCAGCACGCGCCCGCCCTCGAAATACTGGCTGCGATACATCTCCTGCCAGAGTGCCCCGATCGCCATGGGATCGCGGCCGATAAGGAATTCGCGATAATGCTCGATAGCACCGATGACCGCGCGCTCGCGGCCCGACAGGCCGCTTTCGCCCCAGCCGTAAATGCCCTCGTCGGTCTCGACCTTGACGAGCAACTGATTCCGGATGCCGACCCAGGTGGGGTAGGGGATGATGGCAGTGATTTTCATGGGTTTATCTTGTGCTCGGAAACGGAAAGCCCGGCTCGATCCGTCCCTCGCCCCTCAGGGGAGAGGGGGAGGCGCAGCCGACGGGTGAGGGGTGCGATCCTGATATATTGCGCTTCATTGTAGCATCGCACCCCTCGCCCGGCGCTGACCCGCCGACCCCGGATCAAGTCCGGGGCGGGCTCTCTCCCCTGAGGGGCGAGGTGATCCGGTGTCCGGTCGCTTTTGAACGCCCACAAGATTCTTCCTCATGCCGCCTGCAATGCCATCGTCGTCGCGGCATCGAACAGATGCAGGCGCTCCTGGTCGAACTCGATCCAAACCTGCTCGTCCGGCGCGATCACGACGCTGGGCTCAAGGCTGATATTGACCACGGCGCCGTTGACGAACACCTGGGCGAAGGTGACGTCGCCGGTGGGCTCCACCGTATAGACCTTGCCCGGCACCGAGCCGGGCCGGGCGGATTTGTGCAGTTTGAGCGTCGAATGGCGGGCGCCGAGCACGACGTCCTTGGTGGTTGAGGCGGCCGTCTTGCGCACATTGGCGGGCGACAGTGGCAGGTCCCAGCCCTCGGGGCTTTTCAGCGCAGTGCCCGAGATTTCGAGCGGGATCAGGCTCATCGCCGGGCTACCGACGAAGCTGGCGACGAAAGTGTTGATCGGGTTGGCAAAGACATTGGCGGGCGTATCGTATTGCTGCAGGTAGCCGCCGTTCATCACCGCCATCTTGTCGGCCATGGTGACCGCTTCGAGCTGGTCGTGGGTGACATAGACCACGGTGGCGTTGAGGTTGTGGTGAAAACGCTTGATTTCGCTGCGCATCTGCACCCGCAGCTTGGCATCGAGGTTGGACAGCGGCTCGTCCATCAGGAATACGGCGGGATCGCGCACCAGGGCTCGGCCCAAGGCGACGCGCTGCTGCTGGCCCCCCGAGAGTTCGCGCGGCTTGCGCTCGAGCAGATGGGTGATGTCGAGCAGCCTTGCGGCGTCCTGCACCTTGCGGTTGATCTCCTCCTTGCCGAGCTTGCGCATCTGGAGGGGGAAAGCCAGGTTGTTGAAGACGCTTTTATTGGGGTAGAGCGCGTAGTTCTGGAACACCATGGCAATGTCGCGATCCTTGGGATCGAGATCGTTGACGATACGATCGCCGATGGAAATATCGCCGCCGCTCATGGGTAAAAGGCCCGCGATCAGGTTGAGCGTCGTGGTCTTGCCGCAGCCGGATGGACCGACCAGGGCGACGAATTCGCCATCCTCGACGGTAAAGCTGACATCGTTGACGGCGTACATGTTGCCGTAAGTCTTCATGACGTGCTCAAGGACAATCCCGGCCATCTTCGGCTCCTAATGTTTGACGGCGCCTTCGGTGAGGGCACGCACGAAGTATTTCTGCAGCACGAGGAACAGCACGACGACCGGCACACTCATGATGAAGGTGGCCGCCATCAGGCCCGGCCAGTCTGTCGCATTTTCCGAAAAGAAGCGCTGGATGCCGACCGGCAAGGTCATCTGCGACTGCTTGGTGAGGAAGGTATAGGCGTAGATGTATTCGTTCCAGGCCCCGATGAAGCTGTAGATCGAGGTGGCGATGATGCCGGGCGTCGAGAGCGGCATCACGATAAAGAAGAAGGCCTGGAACCGCGTCGCCCCGTCGATGCGCGCCGCCTGTTCCAGCTGGATCGGGATGTTGTCGTAAAAGCCCTTGAGCAGCCAGATCGCCAGCGGCAGCCCGAAGGTCAGGTAGGTCAGGATCAGAGAGCCATGCGTATTCACGAGACCTAGCGCCTTCATCAGGATGAAGAGCGGCACGAGGAACACCACCGCGGGGAACATGTTGCGCAGCAGCACCGCAAAGAACAGGAAATTGCGCCCCGGGAAACGGAAGCGCGAGAACGCGTAGGCCGCCGGCACTGCCACCACCACCGCGAGGATCGTTGTGATGGTCGAAACCCAGAGGCTGTTCCAGAAATAGTGCAGGAAGTCCTGCCCGATGCGGCCCGACGGGTCGAGCAGCCGGGTGTAGTTTGCCAGCGTCGGCTCGGCCGGCCACCATTGTGGTGGGTACTGCATCGCTGCAAAGCCGGTCTTGAGCGAGGTTATGATCATCCAGACCATCGGCATCACGGTGAAACCCAGCAGAAGCATGAGGAACAGCCGTCCGGACCAGCGCCACCAGTCGATTTGGTTTCCCCGCCGCACGGCGTTTTCTGTGGTTGCGGTCATGCGCCGGCCCTCGTGTCGTCGCCGCGGGTCAGGGCACGGACATAGAAATAGCCCAGTACCATCATGATGAGGAACAGCAGCACCGCATAGGCTGCGCCGACGCCCCAGTTCTGGCGCAGGAAGGCCAGTTCATAGATGTGGGTTATCCAGATCTGCGTCGAGCCCACCGGCCCGCCGCCCGTCATGATGAAGGGGATGATGAACGAGTTGAAGTTTTGCACCACCAGCAACAGCACCGTCACTGTCGACACGCCCTGCAACTGCGGCAAAGTTACGTGCCAGAACCGCTGCCAGGCCGACGCGCCATCTACCTGCGCCGCCCGCAACAGCGATTCAGGCACGGTTTGCAGGCCGGCCATCAACATGATCATGGCGAAGGAGAACTCCTTCCACACGTTGACGACGATCAGCGCGTAGAGCGAGGTGGTGGAATTGTCGATGAAGTTAACCGGCCCCCTGGCGAGGCCCATCTGGTTGAGTAGCGCGCCGATGGCGCCGAAATCGGAATGGTAGAGCCACTTCCACACATAGGAAGCGGCCACCGCGCTCACCACCCACGGGATCAGCAGCAGGCCGCGCAGCAGAGCTCGGCCGATAAACGCCCGGTGCAGCGCCAGGGCGGCGCCCAGGCCGAGGAGGAACGAGAAGAGCGTTGACAGCACGGTCCAGACGATCGTCTGCCAGGTGACCTTCCAGAAAATCGCGCTCGTCAGGACTGTGGTGTAGTTATCGAAACCGGTGAAGGTCTTGTCGGCCAGCGACAGGCTGGCGGGCGTTTTGTAGAAGCTGAGTTCGATCGTGTAATAGACCGGATAGGCGATCACGATCAGCATGACCAGCAATGCTGGCGCGACATAGAGATAGTCGAAACGGCTGGTGTACAGGCGCTCGCCAAGGCTGGCCCGCTTGGGCGCGGGTTCAGGAACATCCCGGAAGATCGCTCGTTCCTGTACGCTGCTCACGGTGGCACTACCTTTGGCTATGACGGAAGAGACCGGCGACGAGACGGCCGCCGGCCTTGAGCCTGGTGGACTTCGGCTTAGATTCCTCCGCCACCACCACCGATGATGGTCTCGATCTTCTTGGCGGCGTCTTCCGTCGCCTCGTCGACCGTCATGTTGCCGGTGAGGGCGTTTTGCAGCATGTCCGGAACGACGATGTTCATGATCTCCGGCGATTCCGCCAGGACCGGGAACGGGATGCCGTTGGGCAGCATCGAGGTGGTCACGTCCAGGAACTTGATGGTATCCAGGCGCTCCTTCATCGCGGAGGTCAGGAAGCCGTTGATGTTGCCGGGGTTGGAACCGACCCAGGCCAGCTTGGTCGACCATTCCGGGCTGTCCCACATGCAAATCAGCGCCTTGACGGCCTGCTCGTCCACTTTGCCGCCATCAACGAATTCCGGCTTCACCACGTGGATGTTGGAGCCTCCGAACACCACGGCGCGCTTGCCGTCCGGACCCGTCGGCATCAGGCCATAGCGCATGTTGGCGACGACGTCGTCGGCAACGGACTTGTCTGCGCCGGTCGCCTTGCTGGCGAGGTCCAGCATCTTGGCGTATTCAGCCGGGTGGGCGATCATCATGCCAAGTTGGCCGGCGATGAACGGCGCCTGGTTTTCTGCCTGGGTATTGGTGAGGGCCGAAACCGGTACCGACTTGTCGATGGCGTACATCTGGTACGCGGCCTGCAAGGCGGCCTTGGAGCCGGCATTGTTTATCTCGACCGACTTGTAGGTCGGGTCTGCGGTGGCTTCGTCAAGCGAGCCGCCACCATAGGCCCAAAGCTGTGGCATGAAGCGGAACGGCGTATTGCCCGCGTTCTGCTTGGCCACGAGGCCATAACCGGAAATGCCGAGCTTGTCGTGGATCTGCTTGGAATAGGCGACCACGTCGTCCCAGGTTTTGGGCGCCGCTTCGGGGTCGAGCCCGGCATCCTTAAACACCTTGGCATTCCAGATGAAGGCCATGGTCTCGTTGTTGGTCGGCAGGCCATAGAGCGTGTTGTCGTAGGTCACCGACTTGAGAGCACCGGGCCAGAAGTCGGCGGCGGTGAAGCCGTAGTCTTCCGGTTTGACGGGGTTCAGATAGCCTTTGGCGGCGAATTCGACGCCGCCGAGTATCTGCAGCCGGATGACCATCGGGGCCGAGTTGCCGAGCAGGGCCGTGCGGAACTTGTCGAGCAGTTCGTTATAGGTGATCGACTGCACGTCGGTCTGGATGTTGGGGTAGGCCGCGTGGAACGCGTCCCAGAAGGCCTTGTCCTGATCGTGCGCGATTTGCGGATCGGCCTCGAACGGGCCGGTATACCAGTAGCTGACCGTACCCGTATAGTCGTTGGGCACGACCGCGCCGCAATCCTTGGCGGCATCGAAGTCCTTGGTGCCGGCAATGGACTTCACATAGTCAGGCGACCATTTGCTGAGGTCAACGCTTTGGGCGTAAACGGTGCTCGAGATCACCGATGCCGTCGTCAGGACGGCCAGGGCGTAGTTCATGACCTGCCGGCGTGTGGGCAAGCCAGACCGCTGCTTGCGGCCGTGCGCGTTTGTCATTGAGAGTTCCTCCTCCACGTGCGGACGCCCATGCGGCCCCCTCGGCCGAACCAGGCTTTCCATCCAGCTTGCGCTGCTTTTCGCCGGAGCCGGGCTTTGCGCCCATGTCTGCCGGTTGAACGTCGACAGTTCCAGACTAATCTTTGTCTGTCAACATTGCATAGATCGTACATTATTTTCGTCCGTTCACGTGCAAACAGGCTTGGCTTGCCCAAAAAATGGTCATAAACAGACACTATGAGCCAGATCGCCGTCAGCGCCGGAGCACCCGAGGAGGGTCTTGATTCGCCGGCATCGGTATATGAGATGATCCGCGAGGACATTATCGCGGCGCGCCTTGAATCCAACGAACGCCTCAAGATCGCTGATCTCGCCGAGCGGTATGGTACCTCCACCAATCCCGTCCGCGAGGCGCTGCAGCAATTGCGCGGCGAGGGGTTCGTGCTGATGGAGCCCAATCGCGGCGCGCGGGTGCGGCCGATCGATGAGGCCTTCGTGCGCGACATCATCGAGATCGAGGTGCTGATCGAGCCGGCGCTGACGCGCTGGTTCGTGACCATCGTCAACGATGGCGACATCGCCGAACTCGAGGCGGCGCAGGCCGACATCGAAGCGCTGAACTTCGCCGACGGCGCCAAGCACGGCGCGCTCGATACCCGTTTTCACCAGCTGATCTACGATCGCCACTACAATCGGCACGCTGCCGAACTGTGGTGGAAGCACCGCGAAATCCTGCGCGCCATCAGCCGGCGCTTTCCCACCTCGCTCAGCCGCCGGGTGGCGGTGCTGCGCGAGCATCGCGAACTGATCGAGGCCATCCGCGCGCAGGACGCCGACCGCGCCGCCGCCGTCGTTGCCAAACATGTCGAAGGGTCGGGGCGCCACATCATCGAACAAATGGGCGTGGCCAAAAGAAACGGGCCTCGCAAGCGCCCGGCTTAGCATTTTATGAGGAGGACATTGATGACCAAAGGATTGAGCGAGCCCAGCGCCGGCGACACCATCGAGGCCAATATCCGCACCAGCTCGCGGCCGAGCGATCTGCGGATCACCGATATCCGCGTCGCCGAAATCGTGGGCGCGCCGTTCATTTCGGCGTTGGTCAAGATCTATACCAACCAGGGCCTTGTGGGCCTGGGCGAAGTGCGCGACGGCGCCAGCGCCACCTATGCGCTGATGCTCAAGAGCCGCCTCCTGGGAGAAAATCCCTGCGACATCGACCGCCTGTTCCGCCGCATCAAGCAGTTCGGCGGCCATGGCCGGCAGGGCGGGGGTGTCTCGGCTATCGAGATTGCGCTGTGGGACCTGGCGGGCAAGGCCTATGGCGTGCCGATCTACCAGATGCTGGGCGGCCGGTTCCGCGACAAGGTGCGGGTTTACTGCGACACCGACGCGGACAAGCCCAGCGGCACCGAAACCGGCAAGCGCCTGAAGGAGCGGATGGACATGGGGTTCACCTTCCTCAAGATGGACCTGGGCCTGATGCAGATTGCCGATGTTCCCGGCGCGGTGGTGGCCCCGGCCGGCTCGCTCGAGGGCTATCGCATCCATCCCGGTCGCGGTCCGGTCAAGAGCATGGAGGATCGGCGCCTACGCAATGCGGTCTATGACACGCACAATGTCCGCCATCCCTTCAGCGGCCTGCATTTCACCGACAAGGGCCTAGACCTGCTCGAGCAGTACATTGCCGAGGTCCGCGAGGTCATCGGCTACGAGATCCCGCTGGCGATCGATCATGTCGGCCATATCTCGTTGCAGAACGGCATTCGCCTGGCGCGGCGGATCGAGAAATACGTGCCCGCCTGGCTCGAGGACGTAATCCCCTGGCAATATACCGAGCAGTACCGGCAGTTGCAGGAAGCCACCACGGTGCCGATCTGCACGGGCGAGGACATCTATCTGCGCGAGGGGTTCGAGCCGCTGCTCAAATCGGGCATATCGGTCATCCACCCGGACGTTCTGACGTCGGGGGGCATACTCGAAACCAAGAAGATCGGCGACGCCGCCCAGGAGCACGGCATCGCCATGGCCATCCACATGGCCGAAAGCCCGATCGCGGCGATGGCTGCCGCCCATGTCGCGGTGGCTACGGAAAACTTCATGGCGCTCGAATATCACAGCGTCGAGGTGGACTGGTGGGACGATATCGTCACCGGCCTGCCCAAGCCGCTGGTCAAGAACGGCTTCATCACCGTGCCGGACAAGCCGGGGCTGGGCATCGACGACGTCGTCGACGAGGTCATCAGCCAGCACCTGCAGGACGGCGTCACGGGCATCTGGCAGCCTACCGATCAATGGGATCAGGATTATTCCTGGGACCGCACCTGGAGCTGATCTTTTACCTCGCCCCTTTGGGGAGAGGTCGACCCGAAGAGGCGGGTGAGGGGGCCTTCCTCCTCACACCATCAAGAAAAGACCCCCTCACCCGGCGCTTGCGCGCCGACCTCTCCCCGAAGGGGCGAGGTGAAGGAAGAAGGTTCTGGAGGAACCATGATCTACGAATTGCGCATCTACGATTGCCTTCCCGGCCGGTTGCCGGCTTTGCTGCAGCGGTTCACCGATCACACGCTGGGACTATGGGAGCGGCACGGCATTCGCCAGGCCGGGTTTTTCACGACCGTGGTCGGGGACAGCAACCAGCGCCTGACCTATTTCCTGGCCTGGGAATCGCTTGCCGAGCGGCAGGCCAAATGGACGGCGTTCACGACCGACCCGGACTGGCACACCGCGCGTGACGCCTCCGAGCGCGATGGGCAGATCGTCGCCAATGTCACCAATCAATTGCTGGCGCCGACGGCCTTTTCGTCGGTCAAATAGGGGGACCACCATGAAAATCACCGACCTGCGCTGCGCCGTCATCGGCCGGCATCCCATCGTGCGCATCGTCACCGATGAGGGCATTTATGGCCTGGGCGAGGTGGAATATACCAAGCCCTATCTCAAGCCCTGGGTGCTGCATTTCCGCGAGGCCTTGATCGGGGAAGACCCCACCGATGTCGAGCGGGTGATGATCAAGATCCGCCAGCGCGGCAGCTTCAAGCCTTATGGCGCCGCGGTCAGCGCCATCGAACATGCGCTGTGGGACATTGCCGGCAAGGCCGCCAATGTGCCGGTCTACAAGCTGCTCGGCGGCAAGGTGCGCGACCAGGTGCGCGTCTATAACGGCTCGATCCGCCAGAAGCGCACCGGCGACCGGCCCGAGGACTATGCCGCCGACGTCAAATGGATGATGGAGCAGAAGCAGAACTTCTTCATGGTCAAGCAGGGCATCAGCTTTCATTCCAACATGAAGGACAACATCGACGATTTCCACTATGGCCCGCGCCAGACCAAGGCCGGCTACCATGGCGCCATGGACCAGGGGCAGATCTCCGAGCATGGCTTCAACCACATGCTCGATTGCGTCATCGCCATGAAGGAAGTGCTGGGCGACAAAGTGTCGCTGGCGCTCGATTGCGGGCCGGGCTGGTTCCTGCCCGACGCGATTCGCTTCGCCAATGCGGTGGAAAAATACAACCTGATGTGGCTCGAGGACATGCTGACCGGCGACTACGTGCCCTGGGTCAACCCGCAGGCCTATCGCGAACTGACGCTGTCGACGACGACGCCCATCCATACCGGCGAGCAGATTTACCTGCGGCACAATTTCAAGGAACTGATCGAAACCCAGGCGGTGCGCGTCATCGGTCCCGATCCCGCCGATATCGGGGGCATCGCCGAGCTGAAATGGGTCGCCGAACACGCCTATATGCATTCGATCATGATGGCGCCCCATGGCACCGCCAATGGCCTTCTGGGCCTGGGGGCGCTGATCAATGTCTGCGCCACGCTGCCGTCCAATTACATCGCCTTTGAATATCCCAGTGCATCCGATCCCTGGTGGGAAGATATCGTCATCGGCCTGCCCGATGAGATCGTCACGGATTCCATGGTCGATCTGCTCGAAGCGCCGGGCCTGGGCCTCGATATCGATGCCAAGGCCGCCAAGCCCTATCTCAAGGAGGAAGATGCCGGCTTTTTCGACTAGGCCGGCACACGCACCGGCTAGGCGATGGCGCCGAACCGGTTGACCGGAACGCCCGGCGTCGTGACGCGAAAGCTGACGATGCCGTCGCGTCCGGGGCTCTTATCGCCCGAATCAAGGCTGGTGACGTAAAGGGTTCGCAGGTCCGGGCCGCCAAAGCACGCCATTGTGGGATTGCGCAGCGGCACCGGAACGAAGTCGAGCAATTCGCCCTCCGCCGAAAAACGGTTGATGCGACTTGCCGACGGTGCGGCCGACCAGTAGGCGCCCGCCATGTCGCAGGCGCCGCCATCGAAGCGGCCATTGGCCTCGTCGTGCTGGCGTAGCCGGCGGCGGTTGTGCGCCTCGCCGGTGGCGGGGCTGAAATCCCAGGTGTCGAGCCAGATGTCGCCCCGCGAGTCCGAATGGTAGAGCCTGGTGCCGGCCGCATTCCAGGCCAGGCCATTGGAGATGGCGATGTTGTCGGCGATGGTGCGCACGGCCCCGTCCGGCGCGATGCGATAGAGGCGGGCGCTGGGCTTCCCCTCGCCACTGGTATCCATGCTGCCGACCCAGAAGGCCCCGTCGGGGCCGACCTTGCCGTCGTTCAGCCGCATGCCGGGCTTGGCATGATCGATGCTGGCGACGATCCGGCGCGTGCCGGCTAGGGAATCGAACAGCACGATGTTGCGGCACAGCGCCACGACGAGCCGGTTCCCATCGGCCAGCCCGAAGCTGGCCACCGCCTCGCCAAAGGCCCATCGGGTGCGCGCGCCGCTCGGAATATGCAACGCATGAATGACGCCGGCGGGAATGTCGCACCAGAGCAGGCGCTCCCCTTCGGCGTCCCAAACCGGGCTTTCGCCCACTCCGAACCGTTCGGCAACGACGATGTCAATCTCGGGCGGGGCCATGGCGCTTGCTCAGCCGTGCGGTGTGTCGTGCAGCAGGCTCCATTCGCGATAGCGCCGCCGCCCGCCCTCGAGGTGCTGGCGCATGGCGGCACGTGCCGCATCGGCTTGGCGCTCGTTGATCGCCTCGAAAATGCGGCGATGCTCGCGCTGGATATTGTCCAGGAACTCGGCCTTGTCCTGCTGGTCGGCGAAGCTGGCGCCCAGCGCCCGGCGCGGGATCAGCCGTTCGCCCATTTCGTCGACGAACAGGCGGAAGCGCGCATTGTTGGTCGCATCGGCGACGGCCCGATGAAAGGCCCGGTCGGCGTCAGTCGCCAGGGAATTGTCCTGCAGGTGACGCGCAAACTGGCTCATCGCCTGTTCCATGCGCAGCAAATTGGTTTCGGTCCGCCGCTCGGCGGCCAGCCCCGCCGCCTCGATCTCCACGCTCATGCGAAATTCGATGAAATCGAGCACGTCCCCGATGTCCTGCGGCGCTTCCATGAACATGGAGCCGCCGGCTCTTGCGGGTTCGCTGACGTAAACGCCACTGCCGCGCAGCGAGCGCAACCGTCCGTCGGCCTTGAGCCCGGCGATGGCCTCGCGCACGACGGTGCGGCTGACCGAGAACTGCTCGCACAACCGATCGGCCGTCGGCAGCTTATCGCCGATCTTGAGATTGGTGCGGTCGATCAACTGGACCAGGTCCTGCTTGACGCGATCGGTCAGGCGCATTGCTTGTGCTTCAACCATGCCCGCTCGACCGCCTCACGCCTGTGGTTCCCCTAGTCACCGATATGCGCCTGTCGGCGCTAACGCAATGCTAGCACAATGGGTGTCCATGCGACACCAAATCGGCCGGATTCCAACGCACCTTCTTGTAGCATGGCAAAATCTTTCATACAACTTTGGAGAAATCATAAAACAGGGCGGATCGCGATGTATGTCGGCACTCAACTCGGCGGCGACAAATTCGCGGAAGTGGGGGATCGCTATTTGCGCCAGCTTGCCCAACTGGGTGTCAGGCATGTGTGCATCGATCCCGCCGGCAGTGCCTATGGCTGGACGCGCGAGGTGCTGGCCCGCCATATCGAGCGGATCGACAAGGCCGGCCTGGTGCTCGACATGGTGCAATTGCCCCTGCCGTCATCGGGTGTCGACAGGAGCGAGGCGCCAGCGATCATGCTGGGGCAGGATCCCGAGCGTGGCCAGCAGATCGATGGCATCTGCACCCTGATCGAGACTTTGAGCGGCCTGGGCGTTGCGAGCGTAAAATACAATCTGAACATCCTGGGCATTCCGCGCACCGCCTCCGAGCGTGGCCGGGGCGGGGCCCTGCTGTCGACCTTCCGGCATGACCAGACCAGCGATGACACGGTGTTGACGCGGGCCGGCCTGGTCGATGCTGATGAGTCCTGGGAGCGGATCACCTATTTCCTCGAGCGCGTCGTGCCGGTTGCCGAAGCTAACAAAGTGCGGCTGGCCTGTCATCCACACGATCCGCTGACGCGGCCCGGCTATCGCGGCGTCGATCGGGTGCTTGGCGATGCCGAAGGGCTCAAGACCTTCGTGTCGATCGCTGAAAGCCCTTATCATGGTCTGAACTTCTGCCAGGGCACGATCGCCGAAAGCCTGGACAATCCGCGCGACGAGATTGGCGCTATCATTCGCTGGTTCGGCAGCCGCAAGAAAATCTTCAACGTGCATTTCCGCAATATCAAAGGTGGCCGCTATTCCTTTACCGAAGTGCTGCCGGACAATGGCGATATGGACATGGCCGATAGTTTGCGCATCTACAAAGAGGTTGGCGTCGATTGCATGATCATGCCCGACCATGTGCCCGACATCGATGGCGAGGCCCCGTTCGAGACCGCTTTCGCATTTGCCTTTGGCTATATTATCGGCCTGTTCCAGGCCAATGGCTGGGACCCGTACGGAGCTTAGAACCGGCGCCTTCGCGACGAAAAATCCCGCAGCGCGATCCGCGGGTTTTCCTTGAGAGCCTTCAGCTATGGGCCGCGATCAGGGCTGCCAGGGTCTGGCGCTCGCTGTCGTTGAGCTCGACCAGCGGGCTGCGCACTTTGCCGGCAGGCCGTCCAACCAGCTCGGCGCCCGCCTTGATCATGGCCACGGCATAGCCGCGGCGGCGATCGCGCAGTTCGACCAGGGGTAGGTAAAAGCTTTTGAGCAGGGCGTTGATGGTCGTCGTGTCACGCCCGCGGACGGCCTGGTAGAAGCGCAGCGCCAGTTCGGGCACGAAGTTGAAGACGGCCGAGGAATAGGTGGTGACGCCCATTTCCAGATAGGGCTGGGCGAAGATTTCCGCCGTGGGCAAGCCGCCGATATGGACCATGCGGTCGCCGATCCGGCTGGCGATGCTGATCATCAATTTCAAATCGCCCATGCCGTCCTTGTAGCCGATCAGGTTGGGGCAGGCGTCGGCCAGTCTTTCCAGGGAATCGGGGGTCAGTCGCGTGTTGTCGCGTGCATAATAGATCACTCCGATCCCCACGGCATCGCAGATCGCCTTCATATGGGCGACGATGCCCTCCTGTTCGGCAAACATCAGGTAGTGGGGCAGCACCAGAATGCCAGAGGCGCCGGCTTTTTCGGCCCGTCGGGCCAGGTCGACGGCGATGCGGGTGCCGTAGCCTACGCCGGCCAGCACCGGCACGTTGGGCGCGCTGTTGGCGACGGCGGTGCGGATTACGTCGTCATATTCGTCATAACCGATCGAAAAGAACTCGCCGGTGCCGCCGGCGGCAAACAGTCCCGCCGCCGCAAACGAGGATAGCCATTGCAGCCGCCGGGCATAGGACTGCCGGTCGAACTCGCCATCGGCATCGAAGTCGGTTACCGGAAACGACAGGAGCCCGGCCCCGATCGCGGCCTTGATGTCCTCGAAGCTCACGCTCCTCTCCCACCGCAATAATTAGTATTATTGCCTTGAACTATCATTGCCGTAAAGTCGCTGTCAACGCCCGAAACCGGCCGTCAATGATGAACCATTGCCAAAAAGTATGATCTGTCGTTGACAAGTCCATAGTTGTCGTACTAATGCCGGACCACGCCTGAAGGACCGACAATGCCCAAAATCCTGCTGACCGGCGCTTCGGGGCGCCTTGGAGGTCATTTGCGCTCCTGGTTGTCGGCGCGTGGCCGGGCTGTGCTGGCGAGCGATATTGTACCAAGCAGCGATGGTTCGCCCGTCGAGATTGCTGACCTTGCCAATCTGGATGCCGTTAACCGACTGATGGCACAAGACATTTCTGCCGTGGTCCATTTCGGCGGGATATCCGGGGAGGCTGGTTGGCAGAGCCTGCTTGAGGCCAATATCGTGGGCACCTACAACATTTTCGAGGCGGCGCGCCGGGCCGGCGTCGAGCGCATCGTCTATGCCTCGTCCTACCATGTGCAGGGCTATTACGAGCTGGACGCAGTGCCGATCGGGGTTGGCGATGCCTATCGCCCGGATACGCTTTACGGCGTCTCCAAGGTGTTTGGCGAAGCCCTGAGCCGGCTCTATTTCGACAAGTTCGGCCTGCAATGCCTTGCCATTCGCATCTGCACCGCCGGCACTCCGAGCACCCCGCGCGAGGCCCGGTTATGGTGCAATCGCGACGATCTGGCCGCTCTGGTTGAGTGCGGGCTCGACGTGCCGGTGCTCGGCCATCGCACGGTCTTCGGCATTTCAGACAATCCGGAAGCGTTTTACCTCAACACGCCCGACCCCGAGCTGGGCTGGGTGCCGCAGCACAGCTCAACGGAATTGGGCGAGCCCGATCCGCGCCAGCCCCTGGACCCAGATGATCCGCGGCATCGGCTGACCGGCGGAGTCTTCGCCAATTGGGGGCATTTTGACGACCAGTAAGGCTGGTGGGCCTATTTTTCGGCCAGCCGATAGCCGACGCCAGGCTCGTTCAGGATAAAGCGGGGCGCGCCTTGGGCGGGCTCGATCTTTTCACGCAACTGGCCGATCAGGACGCGCAGATATTGCACATCCTCGACATGAGCGGCGCCCCAGACCTGCGCAAGAATCTGGCGGTGCGTCATGACGCGGCCGGGATTGGCGGCAAGCAGGGTCAATAAATCATACTCCTTTGGCGTCAGGTGAATATGAATCTCGCCCTTGGTCACTGCATGGCGGCTGGTGTCGATCCGCAGGTCGGCGATGGTGATGATCGGATCGGCCGGACTGTCGGCACGATGGCGCAAGGCGGTCCGGATGCGGGCCAGCAGTTCCCCGATGCCAAAGGGTTTTTCGACATAATCGTTGGCGCCAAGGTCGAGCGCATCGATCTTTTCGCTTTCGCGGTCACGCGCGGACAGCACGATGATGGGCACCTGCGACCAGGCGCGGACGTCGGCAATCACGGCCTTGCCGTCGCTGTCCGGCAGGCCCAGATCGAGCACCACGACATCGGGCGCGCGGGTGGCGATCAGGCGCTTGGCCTCGGCGGCGGTGCCCGCTTCGATCACCTCGTAATCGACGGCGATTAGGGCGGGGCGCAGGAAGCGCTGGATTTGTGGCTCGTCATCGACGACGAGAATGCGCGGCTTGGTCACGAATTGGCTCCGGCCAGGGGCAGGCGGATAGTGAAGCGTGTACCACGTTTTTTGATGGCCGGGCTTTCGGCTTTGATGGTGCCGCCCATGGCCTCGATAAAGCCCCGGGCAATCGACAGGCCGAGCCCCGTGCCGGCGGCCCGGCCGTCGCCCTTGGCGCGGCGATAGAATTTGCCGAAGATGGCTTCGAGTTCGTCGGCGGGAATTCCCTTGCCCTGGTCGGTCACGCTGATGCCGGCAAAGCCATCCGCAATGCGGGCGAAGATGGCGACGGGCGCATCCTTGCCCGCATATTTGCGGGCGTTATCTAGCAGATTGAACAGCACCTGTTCCAGCATAGCCGCATCGCCCAGAGCCGGCGCGAGATGTTCGGAAAGGCTGACTTCGACCGCCAGGTCGGGGTGGACGGATTTGGCCCGTGCCACGGCGGCAGCTATGGTGCCCGCCAGATCGATCGGGGCGCGGCGCAACTGGATCATGCCCGATTCGATGCGGGTCATATCGAACAGGTTGGTGACGAAACGGTTGAGGCGGCCGGTTTCCTCTTCGATGGAGGCCAGCAGGTCTTCGCGGCTGGCGACCGGCATGCGCTCGCCGAGTTGGCGCAGCGTCGTGACTGCGCCGGTGATGGAGGCCAGCGGCGTGCGCAAATCGTGTGACAGCGACGACAGCAGGGCCGACTGCAGCTTTTCGCCCTCTTTGGCGACGGCTGCATTGGCGTTTTCACGCACGAGGCGTGCCCGATCGATGGCGATGGCGGCCTGCTCGAGGATGGCAGCGACCTGGCGGTCTTCGTCGGGTGTCAGGGCGCCGCGCTTGTCGTCAAGCGCAATGCCGAGCACGCCGACCATCCGCTGGGCCGAGCGAATGGGCCAGAACAGGAATGGAATTTGCGGCAGCGTGCCGGTGGTGAAGCCGGCATTTTCCTTTTTCTCATAAGCCCAGCGGGCCGCGATCATGGCGGTTTCATTGAGCTCGATATCGGGCGGCCAGGCGACCTGGGGTACCAGTTCGCCGGTTTCGTCGGGCGCCAGCAGCACGATGGCTTGCCCCAGCACGCCATTGAGATGGGCAGCGGTGGCCGTCAGTACGCTTTCCAGCCCATAGGCGGCCGAGAGGCGGCGGGAGAAGTCGTAGAGGCCCTCGGTGCCGCGCGCATACTGGCGGGCGCGCTGCATCTGTTCGCGCAGGCGTGCCGCCAGCGTCCCGGTAACGCCGGCAACGGCGATGAAGATCAGCAGCGCCAGGATTTCGTTGGGGCGGGCGACCGTAAGGGTAAAGAGCGGGTCGATGAAAAAGAAATTGTAGGCCAGAAACGACAGGCCAGCGGCGAGCATGGCGGCGAACAGGCCATTGAACGCACCGGAAATGATGACGGCGAGCAAAAACAGAATGGACAGGTTCTGCAAGGCGACAATCTGGGACAAGCCCTTGCCGAACAAGGTCACCGCAGCTACCGAAATCGTCGGGATGACCAGGGTCTGTATCCATTCGGGCAGGCTGCGGACGCGCCAAAACCGCCTGCGACGGGCTTTGGTGGCTTCGCCAGGCACCAGATAGATGCCGATGTCACCGGCGGCGCGCATCAACGCGTCGGGCAGCGAGCGGGAAAACAGACGTTCGCGCAGGCTCGCCCTGGGGCGGCCGATGACGATCTGGGTGACGTGTTCGCGGCGAGCGAGACGGATGATTTCGGCGACATAATCATCGGCGGTAAGGCGGCGAATTTCAGCGCCCAGGCGTTCGGCCAGCGCCAGTGTCGCTTCCAGGCGCGATGCGCCTTCGGCACTTGGCGCGCTGTTGATGCGGCCCAGGGACACCACCATCCAGCGGGCATTGAGGCCCGTGGCGAGGCGAGATGCGGTGCGCACCACGCTTTGGGAGAGCTGGTCGGGGCCGACGCAAACCAGCAGGCGTTCGGCGGTCGCCCAGGGTCCTTCCACGGCCTGTTGGCGCAGGATATCGACCATCTGGTCATCGACGCGGTCGGCGGCGCGGCGCAGCGCCAATTCGCGCAGGGCGGTCAGATTGGATGGCTTGAAGAAGCCGTCGGCAGCGCGCTTGGCATTGGCGGGCAGATAAACCTTGCCTTCATGCAGGCGGGCGATCAACTCGGCGGGGGGCAGATCGACGACGACGACTTCGTCGGCCTGTTGCAGCACGCTATCGGGCACGGTTTCGCGCACCGGCACACCGGTGATCTGGGTCACCAGGTCGGCCAGGCTTTCCAGGTGCTGCACGTTGAGCGCGGTCCACACATCGATGCCGGCACCCACCAGTTCGGCGATGTCCTGATAGCGCTTGGGGTGGCGGGAGTCGGCGTCATTGGTATGGGCCAGTTCATCGACGATGATGATGGCCGGCTTGCGCGCGAGGGCCGCGTCGAGGTCGAACTCGCCATAGGCATTGAGGCGCGGCGACTTGCGGCGCGGCAGGATGTCGAGCCCGTCCAGCAACTGGCTCGTTTCGGCTCGGTCATGGGTTTCCACCAGGCCGATGACGATATCGGTGCCTTCCGCCCGCAGGCGCCTGGCACGCGCCAGCATGGCATAGGTCTTGCCGACGCCGGGCGCCGCACCGAGAAAAATCGTGAGCTTGCCGCGACCTTCGCCGGCGGCAAGCTCAAGCAGAGCCATGGGATCGGGCCTGGTCGTAGCGGCGGTCCTGGCCATTGTGGTCCTAGTTGGTGGCGCTCGCGTCCAGGGCCAGGTTGAGGGCGAGGACGTTGACGCGGGGTTCCCCGAATATACCCAGAATCGGCAGGTCGGTACCAGCCGCAACCAGAGCCGTCACCGCGGCCGGATCGAGCCCGCGTGCGGTGGCGACCCGGGCAACCTGAAGCGCGGCATAGGCGGGGGAGATGTCGGGGTCGAGCCCCGAACCCGAGGTGGTAACGGCGTCGGCGGGAACCAGCGTGGTTTGACCCAAAGCGGTGACCGAGCCGGCGATCCGCTCCAGCATTGCCGCCGATGTGGCGCCATAATTGGAGCCGCTGGAGGCGCCGGCATTGTAAGGGTCGGGACCCGTTGCCGAAGGCCGCGGCCAGAAATATTGCGAGCTGGCGAAGTTTTGCCCGATGAGGGACGAGCCGATGATGACGCCTTCCCTTTCGATCGGGCTGCCCTTGGCGGCCTGGGGAAAGACCGCACCGGCAACGCCGGTGATGGCCAAAGGATAGATCAGGCCAGTCAGGATGGTGAAGATGAGCATCATGACAATGGCGGGACGAAGCTGGCTGAGCATTTTGCGCTCCTAGATGATGTTGATGCTGGTGATCAAAAGATCGATCAGCTTGATGCCGATAAAGGGCGCGACAAGACCACCCAGGCCGTAAACCAGCAGATTGCGCGACAGCAGGGCCGCAGCACCGACCGGGCGGTATTTGACGCCGCGCAGGGCCAGAGGGATCAATGCGATGATGATCAGGGCATTGAAGATCACCGCCGAAAGAATGGCCGATTGCGGGCTTTCCAGCGCCATGACGTTGAGAGCGCCGAGCTGTGGATAGGTCACCAAAAACAAGGCCGGGATGATGGCGAAGTACTTGGCCACGTCGTTGGCGATGGAGAAGGTGGTCAGCGAGCCGCGCGTCATCAGGATCTGCTTGCCGATCTCGACGATCTCGATCAGCTTGGTGGGGCTGGAGTCCAGGTCCACCATGTTGCCGGCCTCGCGGGCGGCCTGGGTACCCGATTGCATGGCGACGCCGACATCGGCCTGGGCCAGGGCGGGCGCGTCATTGGTGCCGTCGCCGCACATGGCGATGAGCCGGCCGCCGACCTGTTCCTTGCGGATATAATCGAGCTTCTGCTCTGGGGTGGCTTCGGCGATGAAATCGTCGACGCCGGCTTCCGAGGCGATGGCGGCAGCGGTAATCGGATTGTCGCCGGTCACCATAACGGTCTTGATGCCCATGGCGCGCAAGGCCGCAAAACGCTCCTTGATCCCGGGCTTGACCACGTCCTTGAGGTGGACGACGCCGAGCAGGCGACCGCTATCGGCAACGCCCAGGGGCGTGCCGCCCGAGCGGGCGACTTTTTCCACGGCGGCAAGAAACTCTGCAGGCGCGCGATCGCGGGTGAGGCCGGCAAATTTCAGCACCGAGTCGATGGCGCCCTTGCGGATCTGGCGGCCTTCGATGTCGATGCCGGAAATCCGGGTCTGGGCGGTGAACGGGATCGTCGTGGTGCCGTTGCCGGCCAGCTCGGGCTCGGCAAGGCCGAAATCGGCTTTGGCGAGGGCGACGATGGAGCGCCCTTCGGCGGTTTCGTCGGCCAGGCTGGCGAGCAGCACGGCTTCCGCCAAGGCCTTTTCGGCGACACCGGCCACCGGCAGGAACTCGGTGGCCATGCGGTTGCCATAGGTAATGGTGCCGGTCTTGTCGAGCAGCAGGGTGTCGACGTCGCCGGCGGCTTCAACCGAGCGGCCCGAGGTGGCGATGACGTTGAAGCGGATCAGCCGGTCCATGCCGGCAATGCCGATGGCCGAGAGCAGCCCGCCGATAGTGGTGGGGATCAGTGTCACAAGGAGCGCGGCAAGCACGACCACGGACAGGTCAGTGCCCGAATAGGCGGCGAGACCATAAAGCGTCACCACGGCAATGAGGAACACCAGCGTCAGGCCCGACAGCAGGATCGACAGCGCGATCTCGTTGGGGGTCTTCTGGCGCTTGGCGCCTTCGATCAGCGCGATCATGCGGTCAACGAAGGTTTCGCCCGGCTTGGTGGTGATGCGAATCCGCAGCCAATCGGAGATGACCTGGGTGCCACCGGTGACGGCAGAACGGTCGCCGCCGCTTTCGCGGATCACCGGAGCGCTTTCCCCGGTGATAGCGCTTTCATTGACCGAGGCCACGCCGTCGATGATTTCGCCGTCGCCGGGGATCAGGTCGTTGGTCTCGACATAAACGACGTCGCCGATGCGCAGGGAACTGGCAGGAATGAGCTCGAAATCGGTCCGGCTGCGGTCGTCGGGCGTCTTGAGCCGCTTGGCGAACAGGTCCGACTTGGAGCGCTTGAGGCTTTCGGCCTGCGCCTTGCCGCGCCCTTCGGCCACGGCTTCGGCAAAGGTCGCGAACAGCACGGTGAACCAGAGCCAGATGGCGATCTGGCCCGAGAACAGGGGCGTGCCGGTGCGCGACACGAGTTCCTGCACCCAAAGCAGGGTGACGAGAACCGCCACGACTTCGGTGACGAAAATCACCGGATTGCGCAGCAACTGGCGCGGGTCGAGCTTGATGAAGGCGTCACGGAACGCCGGCAGGAGGATGGCCGGGTCGAACAGCGAGGTAGCGGCGGCTGTCTTGGTTGACATGATTGATCTCGATTCAGAAGGTCTGGCCGGCGAGCATGACGAAGTGCTCGACGATGGGCCCGAGGGCCAAAGCGGGGAAGAACTGCAGCCCGCCCAGAATGATGATGACGCCGATCAGCAGCCCCACGAACAGTGGCTTGTCGGTCGGGAAGGTGCCGGGGGAGGCCGGGACCTTGGTCTTGGCGGCCAGCGAGCCGGCGATGGCCAGCACCGGCACGATATAGGCGAAGCGGCCGAGTGCCATGGCAATGCCCAAAGTGGTATTGTACCAGGGAGTATTGGCCGAAAGCCCGCCAAAGGCGGAGCCGTTATTGCCGGCCGCCGAGGTATAGGCGTAAAGAATTTCGCTCAATCCGTGCGGCCCGCCGGTCAGGATGGAGGATACGCCGAACGGCAGCACCACCGAAACGGCGGTAAAGCCGAGGATGACCAGCGGCAGGATCAGCACGGCCAGCATGGCGAACTTGATCTCGCGCGCCTCCACCTTCTTGCCCAGCAGTTCGGGCGTGCGCCCGACCATCAGCCCCGCCACGAAGACGGCAAGGATGGCAAAGACCAGGATGCCGTAGAGCCCCGAGCCGACGCCGCCCGGCAGCACTTCGCCCAGCTGAATGAGGAACATCGGGACCAGACCGCCCAGCGGGGTGAGCGAGCCGTGCATGGCATTGACGCCGCCATCGGACAGGCCGGTGGTGACGGCAGAATACAGCGCGCTCATGGCCTGGCCGAAACGGACTTCCTTGCCTTCCATATTGCCCAGAGACGGATCGACGCCCAGCGCGGTGATCATGGGATTGCCGAAGGTTTCGGCCCAATAGATGGCGCCCACGCCGACAACCAGCAATATGACGGTGACGGAAATCAGGGCCCAGCCCTGGCGGCGATTGCCCACCATCTGGCCGAAGGCATAAACCAGCGCCATCGACACCGAGAGCATCGAGATAATGTTAAGGTAGTTCGAAAAGGCGTTGGGATTTTCGAAAGGATGAGCGGCGTTGACGTTGAGGAAGCCGCCGCCATTGGTGCCAAGCTGCTTGATGGCTTCCTGGCTGGCGATGGGGCCGAGCGCGATGGTCTGCTGGGCGCCTTCGAGGGTGGTGGCGGTCATGGAGCCATCAAGGGTCTGGGGCAGGCCCATGGCGACAAAGACCAGTGCCACGACGATGGCGAGCGGCAGCAACACATAAAGGGTGGCGCGGGTCAGATCGACCCAGAAATTGCCCAACTCCTTGATGCCCGAACCGATAAAGGCGCGAGTCAGCGCCATGGCAATGGCGATGCCGGTGGCGGCCGAAACGAAGTTGTGCACCGTCAGGCCGAGCATCTGGCTGAAATGGCTCATGGTGGTCTCGCCACCATAGGACTGCCAGTTGGTATTGGTCACAAAGCTCATGGCAGTGTTGAACGCCAGATCGGGCGCCACGGCCGGAAAGCCCTGCGGATTGAATGGCAGCACGTTTTGCAGCCGCAGGATCGCATAGAGCAGCGCAAAGCCGGCCAGCGAAAACAGCAACACGCCGATGGCATAGGCCAGCCAGCCCTGGCCACGCTTTGGATCGACCCCGGAAACGGCATAAAACCCGCTTTCGAGCGGGCCAAGGACGGGAGAAAGGAATGTGCGCTCGCCAGAAAAGACCTTGGCCATGTAGAGGCCGAGGGGCTTTGCCGCGAGCAGGGTCACGATCAGGACAAGCCCGATCTGCACCCAGCCTGGGAAGGACATGAGAAAACTCCGGTGGGTCAGAACCGCTCGGGAACGAGCAGGGTCACGAGCAGATAGGCAGCCAAGGCGAGCGCCACGACGAAGGCAATGATGGGGATGATCATGGTGGTCACAGCCGCGTCAGGGCGCGGGCATAGAGCGCGAGCCCCAAAAACAGGGCCGCTCCCAGGACGAGAAAGACGATATCGAGCATTATTGCCTCCATTGGCTGGACGCGAAAAATAGTGCAGCGGCCCGTCAAATCTCGATATGAATTATCCCTGCGCAGCATAAGGATTGCATAAGAATGCGATGCGAAGAGCCCCTGATGCTACGTCTTGCCGGAATGGGGCGTTCGTCGCTGAACTGTCATCAAAATCGGATAGCGCGGCGGGATCGAACCGGACCTCCTGCGCCCTTGTGAGCTTGTTCGAAGCTGGTCCTTATTTCCAATTCAAACTCTAGATTGCTTGAGCCATGAACCCTACTCCCGCCTTCGATATGGTGCTGAGCAATGCCCGGATCGTTCTGGCCGACGAGGTCGTGCTAGGATCGGTGGTGCTGCGCGATGGCCGCATTGTCGAGATCGGCGGACCCTCCGAAATCGGGGAAAACCTCGACGGCGACTATCTGATACCGGGACTGGTCGAGCTGCATACCGATCATCTGGAAAACCATTATGCGCCGCGCCCGCGGGTGCGCTGGAACGCCCTGGCTGCCGTGCAGGCCCATGACGCGCAAATTGCCGCGTCGGGCATTACCACGGTGTTCGATGCTCTTCGGGTGGGCACCGACGAGCAGGCGGATATGGGCGGCGCCGAGATGACGGTGCTGGCCGATGCGATTGCCGCGTCCAAGGCTGCCAACCGGCTGCGGGCCGATCATTTCATTCACCTGCGCTGCGAAGTGTCGGCGCCCGATTGCCAGACCAGTTTCGAGCAATTGCAGCATCACCCACTGGTTCGGCTTGCCTCCTTGATGGATCACGCGCCCAATCAGCGGCAATTTGCCAGCTTCGAGGCCTACAAGGCCTATTACCAGGGCAAGCTCAAGATGAGCGATGCGGCACTGGCGGAGTTTTCGGCCCGCCGTATCGGCGATTCCGAAACCTATGCGGGCCCGCATCGCAAGGCGATCTCCCAGTTTTGCCGGGACAATGGCATTGTGCTGGCCAGCCACGACGACGCCACCATCGGCCATGTCGATGAGGCGATCGCCCAGGGCATCGATGTCGCCGAGTTTCCCACCACGATCGAAGCCGCCCGGGCCTCGCACGACGCCGGCCTCGCCGTGCTGATGGGCGCCCCCAATGTGGTGCGCGGCGCTTCCCATTCGGGCAATGTTTCGGCGCGCGACTTGGCCCAGGCGGGGATCCTCGACATCCTGTCGTCGGACTATATCCCGTTCAGCCTGATCCAGGCGGCGTTCGCGCTCGGCGATTCGGTAGAAGCGATCACGCTGCCGCATGCCGTGCGACTGGTGACCAGTCATCCTGCGGCGGCGGGGGGTCTGATGGATCGCGGCCAGATTGCCATCGGCAAGCGCGCCGACCTCGTGCGCGTCCGCCTCGATGACGATATTCCGATCGTGCGCACGGTGTGGCGCGAGGGGCAGCGGGTCATATGAGCGGAGTGTTCGTCGCCATTGTCGGCCCCAGCGGTGCGGGCAAGGACAGTTTGATCGGCTTTGCGCGCGAGCGGTTGAGCGATCGGCCCGAATTTGTCTTCGTGCGCCGCGTGGTGACGCGGCCCGTCGATCGTGCCAGCGAAGATCACGATAGCCTGGGCGTACTCGAATTTGCGTCGGTCGAACAGGCGGGCGGCTTTGCCCTGGCCTGGGATGCCCATGGCTTGCGCTATGGGCTGCCGGCCGCGATCGATGCCGATATCCAAGCGGGGCAAGTGGTCATCGCCAATGTGTCGCGCCAGGTGATTGCCCAGATCGAGGCCCGCTATGCGCGCACCATCGTGGTCGCGCTCTCGGCGCATCCTGATATCATCGCCCAGCGCCTCGCCAATCGCGGCCGCGAAACGGCCGGCGCGATCCGCCAGCGCCTCGATCGGAGCGTTGCGAGCCCACTTGCCCATGCCATAGACATCGACAATTCCGGCGCGCTCGTTTTGGCCGGGGAGCGCCTGGTCGACATCTTGCTCGAAGCCGCCCAGCGCCAGGTCTGGCCGGCGCGGGCCTGAGCGGTTCTTTAAACCACCAGTTCCAGCAAATCGGCTGGAAACCGGCTGAGGCCGTAAAGGATCGGGCGTCCGGCAGGATCGACGTCGACAGCTTCGGAGACGAGCAGGATCGCGCCGGGGGCGAGCTTGAGCAGAGCGGTTTCCTCGGCGTCGGCGTGCCGGGCTGAAATCCTTGTGGAAGCGCGGGTGTAATCGGCGATACCAAACTGGGCGAACACGGCGGTGGTCGAGGCCGTGACGGCAAATCGTTCGGCGAAATCGGGGAAATCGCGGTAGCCGATCCAGGTGGTGGCCCGCGACACTGGCCGCCCGTCGGCCGATGAAACCGTATCGAGCCGGGTCACCTTGGCCCCCGGAACGATCGCTAGCGCCGCCGCGACTGCCGCTGTCGCGTTTTCCAGGCGTGAGCCCAGAACTTGCCGCCGCAGGGCTCCGGCCTGCCCAGCCAAACCTTCGGAAAACCGCGTGCGCTTGCCGATCCGATAGCTCAATCGTTTGGCCTGATCGACGAAGCTGCCGCGACCCTGTTCGGTGCGCACCACGCCCTCGGCAGCCAGGGCCTGCAGCGCGCGCCGCACCGTGTGGCGATTGGCGGCGAAGCGCTGGGCCAATAGCGTCTCCGCCGGCAACCGATCACCCTGCGCCAGCTTGCCGCCAACGATATCGAGCCGGATGGCATCGGCGATGCGCCGCCAGATCGCGACGCCGCTCAGGTGAGAATCCGATGGAACAGGTCTTTTTGTCATTGCAAATTCACACGAGACGCCTAAGACGAAAAACACGATATGAGTTGTCTATTTTATTAGACAAGCAAGGGCAAGGGCAATGAGCGCGCAAACCGCAGCAGACATCGAACCCCGACGGCTGGCGCTCAACGCGTTGGCGGCCGCCGATGGCGAAGCGCTGGCTTCGGCCTGGGCGGCCTGGAGCGACAAGCCGGCGTTCAAGGGCGTGCGTGGTCCCGAAACCGGGCTGGTCATGGTGCGGGGACGGGCAGGTGGCGGCGGTGCGCCGTTCAATCTGGGCGAGGCCACCGTCAGCCGGGCGACGGTCAGGCTGGACACCGGCGAGATCGGCCACGGCTACTGCCTGGGGCGAGACCTGGACAAGGCGCGCCTGATCGCGGTGTTCGATGCCTTGTTCCAGCGCGAGCCGGCGGCGATCGAAGCCCGGGTCCTAGCGCCTTTGCGGGCCAGCGCGACGACCGCCGACAACAAGCGCCGGCAAGAGACCGCAGCTACCAAAGTCAATTTCTTCACCATGGTTCGGGGCGACAATTAATGGACAGCCAGGTTCTCGACGGCGGTTTCACCCATCCGGTGATGCAGTCGCAAACGGCCTTCCGCGCCGTCATGGATGCGCTCGCCAATCCCGGCACGATCCAGGCGCTTGGCTTGGGCCTTCTGCCCCCAAAGCCGCTGTCGCCGGAATTGGCTGCCGTGGCGCTGACGCTGTGCGATCATGACACGCCGCTCTGGCTCGACCCGAGCTTCGCCAATGACGATGTGCTGGCCTGGCTGCGCTTCCACACCGGCGCGCCGGTCACCTCGGCGCGAGCCGAAGCGAAGTTCGCGTTTACCCGAGAGCCGGCCATGGTGCTGGCTGATTTCGACCAGGGCAGCGATGCCTATCCAGACCGCTCCACCACGATCGTCCTCGCCTTGCCGACACTGGGCGGCGGTTCGGCGCTGCATCTGGCAGGCCCCGGTATCGATGGCTCCAGCGCGATTGCGCCCCAGGGCCTGCCCGCCGATTTTCTTGCACAGTGGGCGCAAAACGGCGCGCAGTTCCCGCGCGGCGTCGACCTGCTGCTGGTTGCCGATGGCGCGTTGATCGGCTTGCCGCGAACCACGTGCATTTCACCCAAGGAGGCATGAATGTACGTTGCCGTCAAAGGCGGGGAAGCCGCCATCGCCAATGCCCATGCCCTGTTGGCCGACCGGCGCCGCGGTGACCGCTCGGTGCCCGCGCTCGGTATTGAGCAGATCATTCAGCAGCTCGGCCTGGCGGTCGATCGCTGCATGGCCGAAGGATCGCTCTATGATCGTGCGCTGGCGGCGCTGGCCATCATCCAGTCGCGCGGCGATCTGATCGAAGCGATCTTTCTGGTTCGCGCCTATCGCACCACGCTGCCGCGCTTCGGCTATTCGCGGCCGATCGACACGGCCGACATGCTGATCGAGCGCCGCGTCTCGGCGACGTTCAAGGACCTGCCCGGCGGCCAACTGCTCGGTCCCACCTTCGACTATACCCACCGCCTGCTCGATCCGGCGATCGCCGAGGGAAACGAGGTTGCGACGCCGCTCACCGCCGAAGCCGATCCCGCTCGCGCGCCCCGCGTTACCGACATGCTGGGCCATCAGGGCCTGATGGAGCCCGATCTGGGCTTCAACCCGGTCGAGCAGGACGAGATCGGCGACCTGACCCGCGAGCCGTTGCAATATCCGCTCGATCGCGACCTGCGCCTCCAGGCCCTGGCGCGTGGCGATGAGGGGTTCCTCTTGGCGCTGGGCTATTCCACCCAGCGCGGCTACGCGAAGTCGCATCCCTTCGTCGGCGAAATCCGCATCGGCGAGGTCGAGGTCGAGCTCGATATTCCCGAGCTCGGCTTTCCCGTCAGCCTCGGTCGCGTCCGCGTCACCGAATGCCAGATGGTCAATCAGTTCAAGGGCTCGGCCAAGGTCGCCCCGCAGTTTACGCGCGGCTATGGCTTGGTGTTCGGCCAATCCGAGCGCAAGGCAATGTCGATGTCGCTCTGCGATCGGGCCCTGCGCGCCCGCGAACTCGGCGAGGACATCACCGCCCCCGCGCAGGATGAGGAGTTCGTTATTTCGCACCTGGACAATGTGCAGTCCACCGGCTTCGTCGAACACCTGAAATTGCCGCACTACGTCGACTTCCAGGCCGAACTCGACATGCTGCGCACCATGCACGCCAAATTCGAGGCCGAGGACGCCAACAAGGAAGCCGCCGAATGAGCGCCACCCCCGTCTACAACTTCGCCTATCTGGACGAGCAGACCAAGCGGATGATCCGCCGCGCCATCCTCAAGGCCATCGCCATTCCCGGTTATCAGGTGCCTTTTGCCAGCCGCGAAATGCCGATGCCTTATGGCTGGGGCACCGGCGGTGTGCAGGTGACGGCGGCGATCGTCGGTCCCGACGACGTGCTCAAGGTGATCGACCAGGGCGCCGACGACACCACCAATGCCGTCTCGATCCGAGCCTTCTTCGCCAAGGTTGCCAACGTCAAGACGACGACCCATACCGCCGACGCCACCATCATCCAGACGCGGCACCGCATTCCCGAAAAGGCCCTCTCAGCCGGCCAGACGCTGGTCTATCAGGTGCCGATACCGGAACCGTTGCGCATGCTCGAGCCGCGCGAAACCGAGACCCGCACCATGCACGCGCTTAAGGAATATGGCCTGATGCACGTCAAGCTTTATGAGGACATTGCCACCCACGGCCGCATCGCTACCACCTATGGCTATCCGGTGATGGTGGAGGACCGCTATGTCATGAGCCCGTCGCCGACGCCCAAATTCGACAATCCCAAGATGCACATGTCCGCCGCGCTGCAACTGTTTGGTGCCGGGCGCGAAATGCGCATCTATGCCGTGCCCCCCTTCACCAAGGTGGTCAGCTTGGATTTCGAAGATCATCCCTTCGAAATCCAGCACTTTTCCGAGCCCTGCGCCCTCTGCGCCGCGACCGGCGTCTATCTCGACGAGGTCATCCTGGATGACCATGGCGGGCATATGTTCGTGTGTTCGGACACCGACAATTGCGAGGACCGCCGTGCAGCGGGGCACCGCGGAGCCCTGAGCGGGGAAGAATTGAGGGCTGCAGAATGATCGAAGAACCCCTCCTCAAGGTCCACAACCTTTCCAAATACTACGGCGCCCGTCTTGGCTGTGCCGATGTCAGCTTTGAGCTTTATCCCGGCGAAGTCCTCGCCGTGGTCGGCGAAAGCGGCTCCGGCAAAACCACCCTGCTCAACTGTCTTTCGACCAATCTGCCGCCCACGTCCGGGCGCGCCGAATATCGCATGCGCGACGACGTGTGGCGCAATCTTTATGATCTGAGCGAGGCCGAACGGCGCTTCCTGATGCGCACCGATTGGGGTTTCGTGCACCAGAACCCGGCCGACGGCCTGCGCATGACCGTTTCGGCCGGTGCCAATGTCGGCGAGCGCCTGATGGCCATCGGCGATCGCCACTACGGCAATATCCGCGCCACGGCCGTCGATTGGCTCGGCCGTGTCGAGATCGCCGAAGATCGCGTTGACGATCAGCCACGCGCCTTTTCCGGCGGCATGCGCCAGCGCCTGCAGATCGCGCGCAATCTGGTGACCGCGCCACGCCTGGTGTTCATGGATGAGCCCACCGGCGGCCTCGACGTCTCGGTGCAGGCGCGCCTGCTCGATCTCCTGCGCGGCCTGGTCGGCGAACTCGGACTTGCCGCCATCATCGTTACCCACGATCTGGCGGTCGCGCGCCTGCTGTCGCACCGCATGATGGTGATGAAAGACGGCCAGGTCATCGAATCCGGTCTGACCGATCGTGTGCTGGATGATCCGCGCCAGCCCTATACGCAGTTGCTCGTGTCTTCGATTTTGCAGGTGTGACGATTGCAAACTCCCCCTCATCCGGCGCTGCGCGCCACCTTCTCCCACGAGGGGAGAAGGGTACTCCAGTGCTGTCCCAACCACAGAGCCCCCCCTCTCCCCTCGTGGGAGAGGGTGCCCGAAGGGCGGGTGAGGGGGCCTTCTTCTTTTGCGAAAGTGCATAATCATGATCCCCCTTCGCGTTCAATCCCTCGCCAAGACCTTCACCATGCACCTGCGTGATGGGGTCATCCTCCCCGTGGTCGACAACGTCAACTTCGAGGTCGCCGCCGGCGAATGCGTCGTCCTCGGCGGTCCGTCCGGCGCCGGCAAGAGCTCCATTCTCAAGATGGTCTATGGCAATTACGGTGTCGATGCCGGCCATATCTGGCTGACCCATGACGGCGATGAAGTCGATCTCGCCACCGCCGATCCGCGTCTTGTCCTGACCCTGCGCCGTGACACCATCGCTTATGTGTCGCAATTCCTGCGCACCGTGCCCCGGGTCTCGGCGCTCGACGTGGTGGCGGAGCCATTGGTCATCCGTGGTGCCGACAAGGCGGAAGCCCATGACCGGGCCAGGATGCTATTGGCGCAGCTCAACCTGCCGGAGCGGCTCTGGTCGTTGCCGCCGGCGACGTTCTCGGGCGGGGAGCAGCAGCGTGTCAACATCGCGCGCGGCTTCATCACCGACCATAAGGTGCTTTTGCTCGACGAACCCACCGCGTCGCTCGATGCGACCAATCGCGCGGTGGTGGTTGCCATGATCGCCCGGAAAAAGGCCGAGGGCACGGCGCTGCTCGGCATTTTCCACGATGAGGATGTGCGCTCCCAAGTCGCCGATCGCGTCGTCGATGTCACCACCTTTGCCCCCAGGATCGCTGCATGACCAAGCTTGGCACCGAACCCCATATCCATCCGACCGCCAAGGTCGCGCATTCAACGCTTGGCCGCTATACCGAGGTGGGTGCCGGCTGCAGCGTGTCGCATTCGAGCCTGGGCGACTATTCCTACTGCGTCGGCAACACGCAGATCGCCTATGCCCAGATCGGCAAGTTCGCCAATATTGCCGCCCATGTGCGCATCTATGCCAGCATGCATCCGATGGAGCGGGCCTCGCTGCACCATTTCACCTATCGCTCGGCCTGGTACTTCGAGGGCGAAGCGGATGATCAATCGTTCTTTGATTGGCGCGCCGGGCAGGGCATCAATATCGGCCACGATACCTGGATCGGCCATGGCGCCGTGATCATGCCGGGCATCAGCGTCGGCAACGGCGCCATCATCGGCTCCAACGCCGTGGTCACCAAGGATGTTGCCGCCTTCGCCATCGCCGTCGGCGTGCCTGCGCGCACCATCAAGCAGCGGTTCCCGGACACGATTGCCGCGCGCCTCGATGCTCTGGCGTGGTGGGATTGGGAGCATGAACGCCTGCGCGCGGGGCTGCGGGATTTCCGCACGCTTTCGACCGAGGAGTTTCTGGACAAAAACGAAAGCTAAGCCTGCCCACAAACGATAAACCCGCGACTCCCCAGTCGCCCCTGTGCATCGTCATCGTTCCGTCACGCAATCGACATGTCAGGTTTATGATCGCGCCCTAGGCATGCCTTCGGTTCAACACCGGAGGGCAGCAATGCTCAAGATTTCCAGGGTCACGCGACGGTTCGGCAGCAAGACTGCCGTCGACAACGTCGATCTGGAAATTCCCGACGGTCAGATGGTCGGCATCATCGGGCGATCCGGCGCCGGCAAGTCCACCCTGCTGCGGATGATCAACCGGCTTGCCGACGTTTCGGAAGGCTCGATCAGCTTCGACGGCGTTGCGGTTTCGGCGCTCAAGGGCCAAGCCTTGCGCAACTGGCAGCGCGACTGCGCCATGATCTTCCAGCAGTTCAACCTCGTACCGCGCCTTGACGTGCTGACCAATGTGCTGCTCGGCCGGCTCAATGGGCGCAATACGGTGGCGTCGCTGCTCAATGTCTTCAGCCATGCGGAACGCCTCGACGCGCTGCAGGCGCTGGACCGGCTGGATATCGCCCAGACCGCGCTGCAGCGGGCCGGAACCCTGTCGGGCGGCCAGCAGCAGCGCGTGGCCATCGCCCGCGCGCTGATGCAGAGCCCCAAGATGATCCTGGCCGACGAGCCGATCGCCTCGCTTGATCCGCGCAATGCTCAGATCGTCATGGACAGCCTGCGCGCCATCAATCACGACCACGGCCTGACCATCATCACCAATCTGCATACGCTCGATACCGCGCGCCATTATTGCCAGCGCATCATCGGCATGGCCGCCGGCCGGGTCGTCTTTGACGGCAACCCCGAGCAACTGACCGAAAGTGCCGCCCGCACCATCTATGGTGCCGACGGCATGAAGGAAGCCTTTTCGGAGGCCATCACCTCCACAGCCATCGCCAGCAAGAGCGAGCGTGTCGTCGCCCTCGACGCCCGGGCGGAAGCCTTCGCCAACTGACGCTGTGCGCACCCCATCCAACCCCGCGGCAAAAGCGGGGCGGATTGCAAACCAGGAGAAAACCATGCTGAAAACTATGCTTATGGGCGCCGTCACGCTCGTCGCCCTTGGTGCCGGCTCGACCGCCACCTTCGCTCAGGACGTCAAGGAGCTGCGCATTGGCATCCTCGGCGGCGAAAACGAAGCCGACCGCCTGCGCAATTACGCATGCCTCGCCGACCATCTCAAGACTGATCTGGGCTTCGAGAAGGTCTCGCTGTTCCCGGCTGCCGATTATGACGGCGTGATCCAGGGCCTTCTGGGCGGCACTCTGGACGTCGCCGGCCTGGGCGCTTCGGGCTATGCGGCCATCGCCATCGAAAACCCCGACGCGGTCACCCCGATCCTGACCACCCAGCAGTCCGACGGCTCGACCGGCTATTATTCGATCGGCCTGGCGCTCAAGTCCTCCGGCATCACCGACATCATGTCCGCCAAGGGCAAGAAGCTGGGCTATGCCGATCCCGACTCGACCTCGGGTTATCTGGTGCCGCTGACCCAGATTCCGGTCACCACCGGCGTTCCGAACGACCAGTTTTTCGCCTCCGCCGACTTCAATGGCGGCCATGAAAACAACGTCCTGGCCCTACTCGACGGCAAGTCCGACGTTTCGGTCGACGACTCTTCGGGGATCGGCGATTTCATGGACGGCTATACCTCCGGGACCTTCCGCAAGCTCGTCGACAAGGGCGCCGTCGATCCCGCAGACTTCGTCGAAGTGTGGCGTTCGCCCTTGATCCCGAACGGTCCGCTCGTCGTGCGCAACGAACTGGGCGCCGACCTGACCAAGAAGATCACCGACTTCTACCTGAACCTGCCCACCGAAGACGCAGCGTGCTTCTCGGCGATCGAAGGCGGCGACTTCAAGGGCTATGTCCCGGTCGAAGCCAGTTTCTACCAGCCGATCATTGACGTGCGCAAAGCCACCATCGGCGGCTAAGCCAAGCTTGCAAGGGCACCAACCAATTGGGTTGGTGCCCTTGTTCCATCGGGACCCCGCTCCATGACCGCGCTTGCGCCTTCCCCCTCCGAGACCGTCCGTACCGTCGATCTGGCCTGGCGACACCTGGCGCGGCAGCGCCGGCTATACTCCATCGTCGGCTTCGGCGGCCTGGCGCTGGCGCTGGTGTGGTCGCTGATCTTTGCCGACGAAAGCAATGCCGGCCATTTCGTTGAGCGGCTGCCGCATCTGTTCGATTTTTTGTCCTGGCTGATCCCGCATGACTGGGCCGATGTTCCCCGGGCCCTGTTCGACCTGCCCAGCCCTGCCGACAATGGCACGCAGGAGTTCAATTTCCCCGAAGGCAGGCAGGATATCGGTGCCGGCTTCTACCTGCCGGAATATTTTTACCTGATGCTTATCACAGTCAATGTGGCGATGGTCTCGACCATCATCGGCTTTACCGGCGGTGTGTTGCTGTGTTTCCTCGCGGCGCGCAACATGATGCCGTCGCTGCTGGTGCGCGGCTTCGTGCGCCGCTGCATGGAAATCCTGCGCGCCTTTCCCGAAATCGTCATTGCGGGCCTTTTTGCCGCCGTGCTGTCGATTGGCCCGATTGCGGCCATCATCGCGGTGGGCCTGCACACCATCGGGGCCTTGGGCAAACTCTATTTCGAGGTCATAGAAAACATCGACATGAAACCCGACGAAGGCCTGCGGGCGGTCGGCGCCAACTGGATCGAGCGCGTCCGCTTCGGCGCGCTGCCGCAGGTCATGCCCAATTTCGTGTCCTATGCCATGCTGCGGCTCGAGATCAATGTGCGCGCCTCCACCATTATCGGGGCCGTTGGCGGCGGCGGCATCGGCGAGGAACTCAAGCTGTCGATCTCGCGCGGCTTTGGCGCCAAGACCATCGCCCTGATTGCCCTGCTACTGACCACGATCATCATCGTCGACCAGATCTCCGCCTACATTCGCCGCAAGCTGGTGGGCGACGCCGCCTTCCTGGTCCATGGCTGAGGTGACCCCATGAGCGATACCACACTGACCCTGGACCAGCGTTACCCGGCGGTGTTCCAGCAATCGGCGATCCGGCGCTTCGCGCCGCTGGTCGCCCTCATCGCGGTGGTGCTCTACCTGGCCTATGCGGCGTGGTTCTTCGCGCTGCCTTCGGTCCTGTCGAGCGGCCGATGGGATCGCCTGGGCGACTATATGCAGCAATGGATCGCCTATGACGTCAGTGCCGATTTCCGCCTCAAGGAGCCGGTCATCGCCCCCAAATATCCGCGGAATTCGGTGCTCGGCAAGGACCCCCATCCACCATGGCTGATCCCGCATGATGGCGGCTACACGGTTGAACTGGGCGGCCCTGGGCAGTCGGTGAGCTTCACGAAAACCAGCGCGACCATCACCAATGGGGGCACCAGCGTCGATATCGACCTCTCCGGCAGCGAAGCGCGGATTCTCACCGCCGAACTGCCGTCTTGGCTCGTTATCAAGAGCGGCGAAGCGATCGCCGATATGGGTTTTGTCGGCGACGTCCGTGTCGGGGTCGAGCGGGTGAAATTCCGCAAGCGCACCATTGGCTGGCCCAATTTCCTGTTCGATATCAATTCACCCTTCTTCGGCAAGACGCCGGGCGAGGTGACCTCGCTGCTGGTATCGGGGCCCGATCTGGTGCCGGGCACGTCCAATGTGGCCCTGGCCTGGGACAATATCTGGTTCAACGCCCAATGGCAGCACGGCGATGTCTGGACCAAGCTGCTGCAGACCATCGTCATGGCCTTTGCCGGCACGCTGATCGGGGCCATGGTGTCGTTTCCGCTGGCTTTTTTCGCCGCCCGCAACATCATGCCCAACAGACCCGTCAATCAGGCCGTCAAACGCCTGTTCGACTTCTTCCGCTCGGTCGATATGCTGATCTGGGCCTTGTTCTTTACCCGCGCCTTTGGCCCGGGTCCTTTGGCGGGCATTGGCGCCATCGCGCTGACCGAAACCGGCACCCTGGGCAAGCTTTATTCCGAGGGCCTGGAAAATATCGACGACAAGCAGCGCGAAGGCATTGCCTCGACCGGCGCCGGCACCATTGCCACCCAGCGCTATGGCGTGCTGCCCCAGGTGCTGCCCGTGGTGATCTCGCAAACGCTCTATCAGTGGGAGTCCAATACTCGCTCGGCCAGCATCATCGGCGCCGTCGGTGCCGGCGGCATCGGCCTCAAGCTGTGGGAGTCGATGCGCACCAACTCCAACTGGTCCAATGTGTTCTACATGGTCCTATTGATCCTGGCCGTGGTGTTCATTTTCGACAATATTTCCAATGCGCTGCGCTCAAGGCTCATCGGTCCGCGGCAGTAGCGCGGCCGGAATTACCGGCCGTAGCGCGTTCATTTTTTTTCCGTTCAGCGCTGGATTATGACAGCGGCATGTGAGTTCTGTACGCGAAATACGGAGTGCGATATGCCTGATCCAGACAAGAAAGAAACCCTTGAAGCCACCTTGCTGCGGCTGGCGAGTCCCAACAATTCGCCCAGGGACATGCTGCGCGAGGCGCGCAAACTGCACCCCAAGGCGTCAAAGAAACAGATCATAAGAGCTGCGTTCTCGTCGCTGATCGGGGTTGCCGACCACGACATAGAGCGCAGCCAGGCGCTGCAGAATTTCGCGCTGACCGGGCGTGGGCCCGAAGAGCAATAAGCTTTTAAGCGCGACGCTGCGCACAAAAGCAACGGCCGGGACACTGCCCGGCCGTCATCGATCCAGTGTTGCAATGGCTTACTTGATCTGGCCGATCGACCAGAAAAAGGTCTCGCCCGAGCTATCGTCCACACCGTCATTGTCGGTGATGACAAAGCCATTGCCGGCCGCGTCGATCGCCAGGCTTTCCACCTTGTCGACGACATAGCCATTGTTGGCTGCAAGGTCGGGAATGAGGTCGCGAACCTCTTCCTTGGTTACCAAAGGCAATTCACCATCCAGGGAGGCCGGTACCAGTTCGCTGACCGGAACGCGGAAGATCTTCTTGAGAGTTGCCTTGGAAGCGAGCTGGTTGTCGCGCTCGATGATGTAGACGTAGTCGCCATGCGCGGTGATTTCCGACACGCCATTGGTCGCGCCTTCGGCCGGAGTATCGAGCGGGTAGCGTACCGCGCCCCATTCCTGCGTCGAGGGCTGGTAGCTGACCAATTTGAGCTGGCCCCTGGGATCGTCCTTCCATTCGCGCTGGATGGCGATCCACAGGGTCATGTCATCGCCGCTGCCGATAGCGGTCACGCCTTCTGAGCCGGAGCGGATTTCGCCGGCGAGCAGTTCGGCCGGATAGGCGACTTCCTCGATGATCTCGCCGTCGGCATCGACATGGTAGAGCGCATGGGGCGTCAGCGCCCCGGTGTCGCCTTCCGAAGCCAGCCAGAAGCCGCCTTCACCATCGAGGGTAATGCCTTCCAGATCGAGCTTCTGTGCGGCATTGCCATTGCGCGTGACAATGGTCTTGGCGGTGATATGAGCCGGCGTCTGGGTCGTGTCGAGCGTGTAGATGGACGGGGCATTGTAGAGCGCGTTGTCGCTGACGAGGTAGAGCAGGCCTGGCTTTTCGGCATCGGCTACTGCGCCCGAGAGCGCGGCCCAACCGATGGGGTGACCGTCGGTATCCAGATCGGAGACGATCTGGGGATAGTTCGGCGTGCCTTCAGCCAGCTCATAGAGCATGACGTGCGAGCCCGCGAGACCGTCCTCGCGCAGGTCGTTCTCGTTGGCGGTGACCAGCAGGTTACGCTCGGGAATGGCGATCAGGCCTTCGGGGCCGATGCCCGACGGTACCGATTGCAGATATTCGGGGGCAGCGCCGGTGTCCTTGTAGATAGCGATCAAGGAGGAGCGTTCCTCGGCAACGAAGATGAACTGGGTGTCGCCGATTTCAGCAACTTCCAGGCCTTCGGGCTCGACGCCCTTCTTATTGCGCTGATCAGGATAGTGACCCATCTGGGCGGCCATGACGTCAAGCGCATTGCCCGAGTCCCAGGAGACGGTGCCATCGCGGTTGAAGATGGTAAAGCCGCGCGAGCCGCCGTTCCAGTCGCCCTCATTGGCGACGACGAGGCGATCGGCATCGAGCCACTTGACCGCATCGGGTTCGCGCAGCAAGTCGTCCTTGGAACCGGTGAAATCGATCTGGCCGTCGTTCTTGGTGTCGATGCCTTCCACCGACGTGGAGCCGGCAGTGAAGCCGCCGGTGACGGTACCGGTCTTGGCGTCGATGATGGCGATCCAGTTGTTTTCCTGCAATGTGACAGCGACTTCGTCATTGTTGTTAAAGGCGACGAATTCGACTTCGGCGTCCTCGGGTGCAATGTCGGACAGCCCGGTCAACTCGACCTTCTTGATACCCGCTTCGGTGACGGCGCCATCGGCCAGAGTAACGAGAACGAGGAAACCGGAGGGCAATTGCGGGATAGCACCGTCGTTAACCTCCTCGTCGCGCTCGTTCTCGATAGCGATGGCCAGGATGGTGCCGGCCTTGTTGTGGGCAATGGAATCGGGCTGGCCGCCGAGCTCAAATTCGCCGTCGACGGTCTTGGTCGCGATATCGACGACGACCAGCTTGCCGGTCTGCTCGACGAAATTCTCGCGCGTGTTGACGGCCACATAGGCCTTGGCGCCGATCACGGTGACGGAGGTGGGCTCACCGCCCATGTCCATATAGCCGGCCGGCTTGGGCGTCTTGGGATCGGTCACGTCGATGAAGCCGATGCCGCCATTTGGGCTGTCCGAATAGATCAGCATCATGCCGTCATCGGTGGCGGTGATGATTTCCGAAGAGGTCGCCTCGGCATCGGGAGCGTTGAGCTCGACCGGAAAGCTGGCGATCCGGTTGAAGGTCGGCGCCGCCAAGGCGGGCAGGGCGGTGGTGGCAAGTAGCGCGGCAACAAGCGCAGCGGTCGAACTTTTGATCGGCATGAAAGAACCCCCTGGGATAATGAACCGGGCCCAATTAGGGGACGAATGAAAACGATGGATGACATTTGTATGACACTGCGATGACGCTCGTTTGAACCGGCGGGGCAGCATCGCTGCATCGTCAAAGCGTCATGGTGCGTTCATCTGGCTGAAACTCAACTGTCAAAATCCGCGACTAGGACTCCGGCGCTGGCAACGCGCTCGGCACCCTCATTTCGGAGAGACCACAGATGACACGCAATTGGCTGCTCAACGCAGTGTTTTCGGTCGGCGCCCTGGCGCTGGCCAGCGCGCCCGCCCTGGCCGCGCCGACCAAGTTCGAATTCTGGTATGGCCTTTCGGGCGACCTGTCCGAGCGCATCCAGGACATGTGTAAGGATTTCAACGCGTCGCAAGCCGACTATGAAATCGTCTGCATCAGTCAGAATGACTACGACACCAACCTGCAGAATACCATCGCGGCCTACCGCGCCAACAAGCAGCCAACGATCTCGCAGATCTTCGACGCCGGCACGCTCGATCTGATGCTGAGCCAGGCCTATCTGCCCGTCGGCCAGTTGATGAGCGAAAACGGCTACGACATCGACTGGAGCAACTACTTCTCCGGCATCGCCTCGTACTATTCGACCTCCAAGGGCGAACTACTGTCCATGCCGTTCAACTCCTCGACGGCGATGATTTATTACAACACCGACGCCTTGGCCAAGGTTGGCTTTGAAGGCCTGCCCGCCACCTGGAGCCAGGTCGAAGACGTCGCTCGCAAGATGAAGGCCGCTGGCTATGACTGCCCGATCGGCTTCGATCCGGCTGGTGCCTGGCAGTGGTTCGAGCAGTTCTCCGCCATTCACAACCAGCCTATCGCCACCAACGGCAATGGCTTTGACGGCCTCGATGCCGAAATGGTCGTTGGCAAGGGCAAGTTCGTCCAGCAGCTGACCTGGATCAAGGCGATGTATGACGAAGGCCTGCTCGTTCTCAAGAGCAAGGACACCGGCGAAGTTGACCAGGACGCTTTTGCTGCCGGCAAGTGCCAGATCTTTTCGGGCTCGATCGCCGGCCATGGCAGCGTGACCGCAAAGGCCATTCCCGACCTGCATTGGGATGTGGCCATGCTGCCGATGCTCGACGGCGTCGAACGCACCAATAGCCTGGTCGGCGGCGCGTCGCTGTGGACCCTCAAGGGCAAGACACCGGAAGAGTACAAGGGCGCCGCAGCGTTCTACAACTTCCTCGCCACGCCCAAGCAGACCGAATGGTGGTCGACAGTGACCGGCTATATCCCGGTAACCAATACCGGCTTTGAAGCCATGACGGCCAACGGCTTTTATAACGCTGCTCCCTATAAGGGCCGCGAAAAGGCCATTCAGAGCCTGACCTTCACCCCGCCGACTGAGAACACTCGCGGCATTCGCCTGGGCAACTACGCCTCGATCCGCGCCGAAATGGTCAAAACCATCCAGAACGTGCTGTTCAACAATGAACCCGTGCAGCAGGCGCTGGATGAATTCGACACCAAAGGCAACGACATCCTGCGCCGCTTCCAGGCGACCTACAAGAACGCCGTTCTTCCCTGATCAATCTGTCTGACAGCGCGGGCGGCCATCACTGGCCGCCCGCGTTTCTCTTTGCTCAGTCCAAGCGGGTGGCAACATGGAACGACGCGCTTTTTACCGCAATGGCGGCCTGCCCTGGCTGCTGATCGCGCCACAACTGCTGCTGGTGCTGGTGTTCTTTTATTGGCCCACCTCGCAAGCGCTGTACTGGGCCTTTACGCTCGAGCAGCCTTGGGGCGGCGGTAATAGCTGGGTCGGCTGGGAAAACTTTCTCAGCATTTTCAACGACAAGGAATACTGGGGCACGGTCGTGCGCAGCGCGTTCTACGCCATCTGCACTACCGGGCTGTCCATGGCCATGGCTTTGACGCTGGCGGTGTTCGTTGATCGCTCGCTCAAGGGAACGCGGCTGTTCCAGTCGGTCTATGTGTGGCCCTATGCCATCGCGGCTCCAGCAGCCGGCGTGGCTTTCCGTTTCATCTTTGCCCCAGAGGCCGGCCTGATCGGGGCCATCAACGATATGTGGCCCGGCATCTGGAACCCTGCGATCAACGGCTATCAGGCCTTGGCCATGGTCATCGTTTGCCATTCCTGGCTCGGCATCGGCTACAACTTCATCTTTTTCCTCGCGGCACTGCAAATGATCCCGCGCTCGATTTCCGAAGCCGGCGCCATGGATGGTGCGCGCCCGTTGCAGCGCATGATCGATCTGCAACTGCCGCTGATCGCACCGACGGTGTTTTTCTTGTTGATCATTAATCTGATCTCCAGCTTCACCGACAGTTTTGGGCTGATCGACACCATGACCGAGGGCGGCCCCTACGGCTCGACCGAGGTGATGGTCTACAAAATCTACTTCGACGGCTTCAAGGGTTTTGATTATTCGGGGGCCGCCGCCCAGTCGATCATCCTCATGTTGCTCGTTATCGCGCTCACTTTCGTCCAGTTCAAATGGGTCGAAAAGCGCGTCCACTATAATTAGGGACGGGTCATGATCGAACGCTCGCGGATTTTCGACGCTGTTACCTACACGGTGATGGTTTTGGGCATGATCATCGTCGTGGCCCCGTTCTGGATCACGCTGGTGGCGGGGTCGCAGTCGCTGCAAGAGGTTAGCCAGGTGCCGATCGTGCTGTGGCCGTCCAGCCATCTGGTTGAAAACCTGCAATCGGCATGGACGCGGGCCGATCTCGGCCCCAAGCTGCTCAACAGCCTGATCATGGCCACAGGGGTTACCGTCGCCAAGATCAGCCTGGCGTCGATCTCGGCCTTTGCCATCGTGTTCTTCAATTTTCGCGGCCGCATGATCTGCTTCTGGTTGATTTTTGCGACGCTTATGCTCCCCCTCGAAGTGCGCATCGTGCCCACCTATTCGATTGCCGCCAATGCGCTGATGCCGTTCCAGGCCATCATGGACACGCTGGGCATCACGGGCCTGATCGAAGCCATTTCGGGCATTCGCGTGAGCATGGAATGGAACCTGCTCAATTCCTATGCCGGCCTGATCCTGCCGCTGGTCGCGACCGCCACCGGCACCTTCCTTTATCGCCAGTTCTTCATGACCATTCCGGACGAGCTGGTGGAAGCCTCCAAAATGGATGGTTCGGGACCGCTGCGCTTCTTCTGGGATGTGCTGCTGCCGCTGAGCCGCACCAATATGGTGGCGCTGGCGACGATCCTGTTCGTATCGACCTGGAACCAGTATCTCTGGCCCCTCCTGATCACCACCGACCGGCAGCATTTCGGCACGGTGGTCATGCAGCTCAAGTCCCTGATCCCGGCTCTCAACGGCACGCAGGACTGGAATGTCACCATGGCGGGCGCGCTCATCATCATGCTGCCACCTCTGCTGGTAGTAGCCCTTATGCAGCGCTGGTTCGTGCGAGGCCTCATCTCCAGCGACAAGTAATCGGAGACAAACGATGACCACCATCACCTTCAAATCCGTCAAGAAGCGCTACAAGAAGACCCCGGTCGTGCACGGGGTCGATGCACAGATCCAATCCAACGAGTTTGTCGTCATCCTGGGACCATCGGGCTGCGGCAAGTCGACCCTGTTGCGCATGATTGCCGGGCTGGAAGAGATCAGCGACGGCGAAATCCTGATCGGCGACACCGTCGTCAACCAGTTGGAGCCACGCGAACGCGGCTGCGCCATGGTGTTCCAGAACTATGCGCTGTATCCCCATATGAGCGTCGCCAAGAATATCGGCTACGCGCTCAAGGTGGCTGGCATGCCCAAGGACGAACGCGGCGCACGGGTGCTGAAGGTCGCCAAATCGGTTGGGCTCGAACCCTATCTCGATCGCCTGCCGGGCGCCCTTTCAGGCGGGCAGCGCCAGCGCGTGGCCATGGCCCGCGCCATGGTGCGCGAGCCCAAGGTGTTCCTGTTCGACGAGCCGTTTTCCAACCTCGATGCCAAATTGCGCGTTGCCATGCGCTCCGAAGTGCGGCGCCTGCATCGTGATCTGGGCGTCACCTCGGTGTTCGTGACGCACGACCAGACCGAGGCGATGACCCTGGCAGATCGCCTGATCATCATGAATGCCGGTCGCGTCGAGCAGATCGGCCGGCCTTCGGAAGTCTATCACAATCCGGCCAGCCGGTTCGTGGCCGACTTCATCGGTTCGCCGGCAATGAACCTGATCGAGGGGGAATTCGATGCCCATGGCACGTTCCTGCATGGCGCTGGCGGGCGGATCGTGTCGGATGCCGGGCGCGGCCTGTCCGGGCGTAAGGCGGTGCTCGGGGTTCGCCCGGAAGCAGTGCGCCGCGCCCAGCCGGGCAGCAATGGCGCCATCGCGGCGACGGTGGACTATGTCGAGGAACTGGGCGCCTCGCGCCTGGTCTATGCCGACGCCAGTGGCAGCCGGCTGATCGCGGTCGATACCGGCACCGCGCCATTGCCGAGCGGAACGCCGGTGCATTTCACCTTTGCTGAACAGGACATCCACGTCTTCGGCGAGGATGGCCGCCGCATCGAAACCGAGGCCAGCCGTGCGCGCCAGCAGGTTGATGCCGACGATATGTCCATCACCGCCTGATCCAAAGGAGAGTACTCATGAGCAACATCACCGCCGTTGGCTTCAATGCCAGTTCCGAAGACGGAGAGCTTTTTAGCCTCGAAGCAGATTTGCGGGCCTTGTCCGACATGGGCGTCGATACGGTCGAGCTGGGCCTGACCGGCGTCGACCTGATCTCGGGTGGCCGGATCATGGAGGAGCGCGCGAAACGCCTCGTGGCGCTGACCAGCCAGTTCGATTTCCGCTATACCGTGCACGGCCTGGTGTCGTCCAACTTCATGGACCCCGCAACGCAGGGTTACCAGCTCGCCGCTGCCAAGGCGCTGATCGAGGTGTGCGACCGGATCGATGCACGCATCATCGTGCAGCACGGCGGCGCCCTGCGGGCCGAGCAGGTGCACGATCGCGCCAATGCCGACATTCGCGAGCGCGAGGCACTGACCGAACTAGCGGATTTCGCGCGCCCCTATGGCGTGCGCATTGCGTTCGAGAACATCTTCACTACCGAGCCCGGCCAGTATCGACAGACCCCGGCCGAGATCGCCGAGACGGTCAAGGCGGTGAACCATCCCAACGTCGTGGCGCTGATCGATTTTGGCCATGCCTATATCGAATCGACCTATCGCGGGCTGGATTTCCGCGAGCAGCTCCGCGCCATGGCCCCCGTCACCGGCCATCTGCATGTGCATGACGGCTTCGGGCGCCCGCAGGGTCACTTCCAAGCCTATCATCCCCAGGAAAATACCGCGATGGGGATCGGCGATCTGCACATGCCCCTAGGCTGGGGCGATATCGCCTGGGACGAGATCTTCGCCGAACTCGATTTCCTGCCCGACACCGTGCTGATGATGGAAATCGGCCGCCGCTATCGCAGCGAACAGCCCGACAGCCTGCGCCGGGCCAAGGGCCTGGCGGGCTTTGCGGCGAATGAGGATTCGGTCGCGGCTGAGTAAGACCGGGCTGCGCTGCTCGATTTTGCCCAATAGCCAAGGCTGGCATCGAAATGTCCCAGTCGACACCTCACCCTGCCAGGGGGAGGATCAAGGTGGGGGTTGACCGGTCTCGATACCGCGGCTCCCGCACCCCCACCCATCCTCCCCTGCCAGGGGGAGGGGCCGTGCTGTGGGGGTGGTGGGATCGCGCTCCACTTCATAGTGGCCTGTTAAAGAATGGAGACCACTTAGGCTGCGGTAAAACATATCTGCTAGTCTCCACCAGCGCCATATCTCCGGCGTCCTTCACGCCCTCAACGCCAAATCCCCGCACCCTCTTGACGCTTCTAGCCGAAGATGAGAAAACGTTTTATCACTTGCGCAAAGGTTTTCTCAAAACGGAGCTCTGGGCGTGTCTGCAGGGGGCAAAACGGCGAGGACGCGCATCTACGACGTGGCGACAGCCGCGGGCGTCAGTATCGCGACCGCCTCGAAAGCGCTCAACGATACCGGGCGGATGACGGCGGAAACGCGTGAGCGGGTGAAGCGCGCGGCGAGTGCGTTGGGGTTTCGGCCCAATGCGTTCGCGCGGGGCCTGCTCAGCAAGCGCAGCTTCACTATCGGGCTTTTGACCAACGACACTTATGGCCGGTTCACGCTGCCGCTGATGGCGGGCATTTCCGAGGCGCTGGTGGATCGCGGAGTCTCGGTATTCCTTTGCACCATCGAGGATGATCCGGAACTGGGCAAGGTGCACGTCGATGCCATGCTCGACAAGCAGGTGGACGGCATCATCGCCTCGGGCAAGCGCGTGGACCGGCGGCTGCCGGTCGATTTGACGCATCTGCCGGTGCCGGTGGTGTACGCCTTTACCGACGGACCCGACGATGCCGTGACCTTCGTGTCGGACGATGCGCAGGGTACGCGCGAGGCGGTGCAATGGATGGCGGGCCTCGGACGCCAGCGAATCGTTCATGTCACCGGGCCGACGACATTCGCCTCGGTCAAGGTGCGCGCCCAAGCCTATGCCGAGGTGGTGGGGGGCGAGGCGGAAATCCTTCACGGCAAATGGTCCGAGCAATGGGGCCACGAGGCGGTGGCGCAGTTGTGGTCGGGCGAGCGGCCAAGGCCGGACGGCATATTCTGCGGCAATGACCAGATCGCGCGCGGCGTCGTCGATGCTTTGCGCGAGCGCGGGAGCAATGTCCCCAAGGACGTTTCGGTGGTCGGTTTCGACAATTGGGAAATCGTCGCGGCGGCAACGCGCCCGCCGCTGACAAGCGTGGACATGAACCTCAAGACACTCGGCAAGCAGGCCGGCTTGACGGTTCTGGCAATGGCGGAAGGCATGCCGGTGGAACCGGGAATCCGGAAGCTGCCGTGCCAACTGGTCGTGCGCCAATCTTGCGGAGGATCCGCAGGCTGAAGTTACGCCAAGGGCCGGCGTCGAAATGGCCCCAACAGGGAGGAATGAATGCTCAAACGTCTTTTCGCAACGGCCAGCGTCGCAACGTTGTGCCTGGTCTCAAGCGCTGCGGCGGCGGAGACCATCAATATGTGGGTGCGCACCGGGATTGGCGCCGCCTTTACCGGGGCCGTGGCGGCCTACAATGAAAGCCATGAGAACCAGGTCGCGTTGACCGAAGTGCCCGCCACCGAACTGGTGCAGAAATATGCAACCGCCATTGCCGGCGGCCAGGCGCCCGATGCGCTGTCGTTGGACTTGATCTATACCCCCGCCTTCGCGGCGGCCGGGCAATTGGAAGACCTGACCGACTGGGCCCATGGCTTGCCTTATTTCGATGCGCTGGCGCCGGCTCACGTCAAGCTGGGCACCTATGAGGGCAAGAATTACGGCCTGCCGCTCTCGGTGGAAACCTCGCTGTTCGCCTGGAACAAGGACCTGTACACCGCCGCCGGGCTCGATCCTGAAAAGGCCCCGACCAGCTGGGACGAAATCGAGGCCAATGCGGAAAAAATCCGCGCCCTGGGCGATGACACCTATGGCTTCTACTTTTCGGGCGGCGGGTGCGGTGGCTGCATGATTTTCACCTTCGCCCCGCTGGTCTGGGCCGAAGGCGTCGACTTCCTGTCCGAGGATGCACAAACCGCAACCCTGGACACCCCGCAAATGCGCGCGGCGATCGAAAAGTACCGCTCGATGGTGGCCAAGGACCTGGTGCCCGAAAGCTCGGCGAGCGACAACGGCGCCAACTTCCTCAGCTTCACCAGCGGCAAGATCGGCCAGCAGAGCCTGGGCGCCTTTGCCATCGGCACGCTGGTCAACGACTATCCCGACATCCATTTCGGCGTGACGCAGATTCCGGGCATCGAGAGCGGCACGTCGTCCTTTGCGGGCGGCGACAATGTCGTGGTCACCAAGGGGACGCCAAAGCTTGATGCGGTCAAGGAGTTCATCGAATACATCTACTCCCCCGAAGCGCAGAAAGTCTTTGCGACCAATGGCAGCCTGCCCACCCGCAGCGATATTGCCGCCGACGTGCTCAAGGGCCTTGATCCGCGCCTGCAGGTGGCGGTGGATGCCATTGCCGTCGCCAAGACGCCCTATACGCTGCTGTTCAACGACCTGATCAATTCCAACAACGGGCCGTGGGCAACCTTCATCAATGCCGCGATCTATGGCGACGATGTCGATGGCGCCTTCGCCGCGGCGCAGGACGAGATGCAGTCGATCATCGACAACGCCAAATAGGCCGGATGGCCGGGCGTTCGCGTCCGGCCAGTTCCCTTGACTGGAGCCGATCATGACCAGCCCCGCTTTAGCCATGGCCGTGCCAATGCGGTCGCCTCGCCGCCGGACCCGCCTGGGGCACTGGCAGGGGCTGCTGTATATCGCGCCGGCGATGGCCCTGGTCATTGTGTTCTTCGTCGTGCCGGTGCTGTTCACGCTGTGGATGAGCTTTCACGATTGGCCGCTCCTGGGCCAGCCGGAGTGGATCGGGCTCGACAACTACACGCAGATGCTGAAGGACAACCGGTTCTGGTCCTCGCTGCGGTTCACCTTCTATTACACCGTGACCACCACCATCGCGATTTTCGTCGTGGCATTCCCGTTGGCGCTGTTCGTTGAAAAACAGCGGCGCGGCGTCGGCATCTACCGGACGATCTTCTTCATGCCCGTCGTGGTGGGGTTGGCGACGGCATCCCTGCTCTGGGTGTGGCTGGCCAATGTCGATAGCGGGCTGTTCGGGCCGGCGATGCGGGCGATGGGCTATGGCGGCAAGAAGGTCAATCTGCTCGCCAGCTTCGACAGCGCGTTCTGGACCATCATCGTCATGGTGGTCTGGAAGGTCGCAGGTTTCACCATGATCATCCTGCTGACCGGGTTGCAATCGATTCCCACCGAACTGGGCGAGGCGGCACTGATCGATGGCGCGCGGCGCTGGCAGCGGTTCCGGCACCTGACATTGCCGCTGATGCGCCGCACCATTGCGCTGGCGCTGATCCTGTCGGTCACCGGCTCGGTGCTGGCGTTCGATCAGTTCTACATCATGACCGCGGGCGGGCCGCAAAACCGGATGATTTCGGTGGTGTACTACATCTTCAACCAGAGCTTCGTGTCGTTCCATCTGGGCTATGGGTCGGCCCTGTCGATGGCCCTGCTGGCGATCCTGATCGCGCTCAGCGTGGTGCAATTGCGGTTGCTGGCCGGGGGAGACGATCGATGAGCGCGCAGGGCACGGCACTGCGCGCGCGCAGGAAACTCTGGGGCGGGATTGGCTACCATGCGTTCGGCATCGGGGCGGCGGCGTTCTTTTTCGCGCCGTTCGCCTGGACGGGCCTGGCCTCGTTGCGCACCGGGACGGAAGCGCAGCAACCGCCCCTGCCGCCCTGGCCGCTGCATGGGGTCAGTTTCGACACCTATGCCGCGCTCGATACGTTCGGAGCGGGTATCTGGCAGCACACGTTCAACTCGCTGATCGTGGCGCTGGCGACGGTCGTGCTGACGGTGCTGGTCAGCCTGCTTGCCGGCTACGGGTTCTCGCGCCACCGCTTTCCACTCAAGAACCTGTTCTTCATCCTGATCATCGCGACGCTGATGATTCCGTTCCAGTCCATCCTGACGCCGCTGTTCATCATCCTGGCCAAGCTGGGGCTCAATAACTCGCTGGTCGGGCTGGTGCTGGTTTACGTCACGCTGCAATTGCCGTTTTCGGTCTTCATGATGCGCAATGCCTTCGATGCGGTGCCGCGCGAGATCGAGGAAGCGGCGCGCATCGATGGTGCCCAGGATGTGACGCTGCTGATCCGGGTGCTGCTGCCGCTGGTCATGCCCGGGGTGGCGACGGTGGCGATCTTTGCCTTCCTCAATTCCTGGAACGAGTTCCTGGCTGCCCTGATCCTTCTTTCGGACAACGACAAATTCACCTTGCCGGTGCTGATGACGGCGGTGCGGGCCGGGCGGCTGGGGGCGATCAACTGGGGCGCGGTGCAGGCCGGGGTCATGGTGATGACGCTGCCGTGCTTGGTCGTGTTCCTCGTGCTGCAACGCTATTACATGCGCGGGCTGATGGCCGGCGCGGTCAAATAATCTCAACCTCTGGAAGCTCAAATGGCTCAAGCTAAAGATCGTCAATTCCGCCCGCTGCCCGTGCCCAGCGTCGATGTTTCAGGCTTCTGGGGCGATTGGCAGGAGGCCGTGTGCGACCACACCGCCGCGATCCTTCTGGACCGGTGCGTGGAAGCGCGCATGCTGGAACAGATCGATATCAGCGTACCCAGCCCGGGCCTCGTCATTCCGGTCGTCGGATGGCTGGGCACGACCCAGATGTTCTGGGACAGCGATATTGCCAAGTCGATCGAGACCATCGCCTATTCGCTCTATCGCAAGCCCAATTCCGAACTGGAAGCGCGGGCCGACGCGATCATCGACATGTACGAAAAGCTGCAGGAGCCGGATGGCTATCTCGGCTCGTTCTTCATCCGCATCTGGCCTGAAAAGCGCTGGAGCAATCTGCGCGATTTCCACGAGCTCTACTGCGCCGGGCACATGATCGAGGCCGCGGTCGCCTATTTCCAGGCCACGGGCAAACGCAAGTTCCTTGATGTCATGTGCCGCTATGCCGACCTGATCGAGCGCAAGTTCGGCCGGGGACCCGGGCAGATGCGCGGCTATTGCGGGCATGAGGAGATCGAGCTGGCGCTGGTCCGGCTGGCCCGGGTCACCGGCGAACACAAATACATGGAGCTGGCCAAGTATTTCGTCGACGAACGCGGGCAGGAGCCGAACTATTTCATCGGCGAGGCGATCCGGGGCGGCTGGGACCCCAAGGGTGTGCAGGCCCATGCCTTTGAATACAACCAGTCCCACCTGCCGCTGCGCGCGCAGACCAAGGTGGTCGGCCACGCGGTGCGGGCGATGTATATCTATTCGGGCATGGCCGACATCGCCACCGAATACAACGACGACAGCCTAACCACGGCGCTGGAGGTTCTCTGGGCGGACCTGACGGGCAAGCAGATGTATCTCACCGGCGGCATCGGGCCGGCGGCGGCGAACGAAGGCTTCACCGACTATTACGACCTGCCCAACGAGAGCGCCTATGCCGAAACCTGCGCCTCGGTGGGCCTGGTGTTCTGGGCCAGCCGCATGCTGGGGCGCAAGCCCGACCGGCGCTATGCCGATATCATGGAGCAGGCCCTCTACAACGGCGCCATTGCCGGGCTGTCGCGCGATGGCAAGACGTTCTTTTACGAGAATCCGCTGGAAAGCGCGGGCAAGCATCATCGCTGGACCTGGCATCGCTGCCCGTGCTGCCCGCCCAATATCGCCCGGCTGGTCGCCGCCATCGGCTCCTATATGTATGGCGTTGCCGACGACGAGATCGCGGTGCATCTTTATGGGCAAAGCACCGCGCGGGTAGCGCTGGCCGGCGGCACCAAGGTGACGCTGCGGCAGGAGACGCAGTATCCCTGGGATGGCGTCATCGCCCTCGGCGTGGATGTCGACAAGCCTGTCCGGTTTGCCCTGTCCCTGCGGATCCCGGCCTGGGCGCAGGGCGCCACGCTGGCGGTCAACGGCCAGGCGGTCGACGTGGCGGCGGTCACCAGCGATGGCTATGCCCGCGTCGAGCGCGACTGGCAGCCGGGCGACAGCGTGCGGCTGGACCTGCCGCTGGTGCCGCGCGCCCTGCGCGCCCATCCCAAGGTGCGCCAGGATGCCGGCCGCGTCGCGGTGATGCGCGGGCCGCTCGTCTATTGCCTCGAAGGCGTGGACAATGCTCCGGGTCTCAATTCGATCCTGCTGGGGGACTGGTTGGGCAAGTCGCAGACGGCGAGCATCCCCAATCTCAATGGCGCCATCGCCATCGACCTGCCGGTGCTGCACGAAGTCGCGGAGGGCGATGATCTCTACAGCACTACCACGCCCGATACCGTGGATGGCGAGGCGCGGTTGGTGCCTTACCATTTGTGGGACAATCGGGCGCCCGGCGAAATGCTGGTCTGGCTGCGCACGCAACGCGGCTAGCCGACCAGAAATCCGGCATGCTAGCGCTTGAGATATTCTGACTCGGGCAACGCGCCGGCATGTTCGAGTTCGCGATTGGCGCGTTCCCAGAATAAAGGATGGACCATATCGAGCAAGGCAGGCGCGGCGACCGGTTGCAACCCGGTTTGCTGCGCCGCCTCCGCATCCAGATAAAGCACGATATTCTGCTTGTACCAGGCCGGGATCAGCGCGTCGGCCCAGATGGCCGGCCGGATGACGTCGAACGGCTGGTAGCCGTGCCGGAAAAAATGGGCCGCCCAATAGCTTTGCCACTGCTCGTTGAGGTGATTGACGCCGCCCTGGCCGGGAATGGCCGCGCTGAACAGAACGGCCGGCGCCAGCGCTACCAGATCGGCAATAAAGCTTTCCGCGCGCCCCGGCGTCAGGTGCTCCGCCACTTCGAGCGACATGGCGAGATCGACGCGCGGCCCCTGGAAGCGGTGTTCCAGATCCTGCGGGGCGAAGACGATGCGCGAATCATCGATCATGTCGGGCGTTACCCAGTGACCCTCGATGCCAAAAGCGGATTGGGCGCCACCGGCCATGGCCGCGGCCAGCCACGTTCCGGTGCCGCAGCCGATATCGGCAATGGACTTGCGGGGCAGGGTCGCGGGCAATGCCGATAGAATGCAGGTCGCCGCATGGGCCGTGGCGGTGCGGCGATTGCTGTAGAAGTCGGCGGGATAGATAGAGGCTGTCATGTCGACATATCCGCGATGGTCGGCCGGACCCTAGCGGTTCCGCGCCAATTCAACCAGCATTGATGCGGCGCCGGCCGGGGCGGGCGGTGTGCTTCGGCCCATCTGCCCAAGGTGTCACGCCCCCGTTATATTGGGCTTCTAGAGCGCAATAGTCGCAAGATGCCGGCGCAAGGCACGGCGGCAGTGTTGGACCACAAGGGAGGGCGGGAATGATGCGGACCCAGGTGTATGGGACGGCATCGCGCCGTGACATAGCATGAGCGATGCCGAGAACCGTTCGCGCAAGGTCACTTCGTTCGACGTCGCCAGGCGCGCCGGGGTGTCGCGGGCTGCCGTGTCGCGTACCTTCACGCCCAATGCCAGCGTCTCGGCCGCAACGCGCGCCAAGGTGCATCAGGCGGCCAAGGAGCTGGGATATCGCGTCAATTATCTGGCGCGCAGCCTGACCAACCAGCGCTCCGACTTTGTCGGGGTGGTCGCTGCCGGCTTCGACAACCCGTTTCGGACCTTGCAGATCGAGCACATCTCGCGGGCCCTGCTGGCGCGCAACTTCCGTCCCGTGCTGCTGCCGACCGACAGCCAGGACCAGACCGAGGTGATCGCGCAATTGCTGCACTACGCGGTCTCGGGCGTGCTGGTGACCTCCGATGCGCCCCCCACCTCGCTGTGCCAGGAATTTGCCGATAATGGCGTGCCGATCGTCCTGATCAACAAGGGGGACGATATTCCCCTGGTCGACCGGGTGATCTCGGACGATGCGGCAGCCGGGCAGCTCGCGGCCCGGACGTTGATCGCGGGCGGGGCGCAGCGTCCGGCGGTCATCGGGGGCGCGGTGGCGTCCTATACGGCGGGCCGCCGTATCGAGGCGTTCGTCGCCGGCTGCAGGGCAATGGGCGTGACCGCGCAGATCGTGCCGATCATACGCAATGATTACGCGCATGGCTTTGCGGGCGCCGCACACCTTGCGGGCAGCGCCATCGATGGATTGTTCTGCGTCAACGATTACCTGGCTTGCGGCGTCATCGACGGCCTGGCCCGGGCAGGGCGCCTCGCCGGTAAATCAGGGCTGCGGATCGTGGGCCATGACGATATTCCCCAGGCCAGCTGGGGCGCCTATGAGTTGACCACGATCGTGCAACCCTGCGCCGTGCAGGCCCGGCAGGCGATCGATCTTTTGACCAGTCGCATGGCCGATCCCACAATCACGGCCCGGGTGCAGCGCACCCCTGTCGAACTGGTCAAGCGACACAGCGCCTGATGCTCATGCCGATTTTTCGACGACGCGAGACGGGGCGAACCGCTCGCGCAGCCAGCTTTGTGCCGGCCGTTCGATCCAGCGGTAGCTGGCGGCAGACAGGGCGATCAGCACGGCCATGAAGCCGACAAAGCCCACCGGGCCCTGGATCGGCGCGAGCGGCAGGCCGCCCAGGATCACGGCCAATGCAATGGCGAGCTGCAGGGGGAAATGCCAGAGGTAAAGGGCATAGGTCAGATCGCCCAAGGGCGAGAGCCGGCGCCAAAATCGTGCGCCGGTGCTTTCGTGCAGGGCCAGCGCAAGCACGCTCAGCGGCACCAAACCGAGCCGAAAACCCATCTCCACCCACCACCAGCCCTTGACGCCAAAGCCGTCGAGCCAGGTGCTGAGCGGATGCAGTCCCGCTTCGAGGATGGCATAGACCCAAAGTGCCGCGACGACAGCGCAGAACGGCAGAATGAATTGCTTGAAACCCGCATGATGATGCAGGCGCTGCCATGCCTCATAGACGAGGCCTCCGGCAAAAAACCCGATAATGCCGCGGCCCAGCGCCCATTGCGTGTTCATGACCCAAAGGCCAATGACGACGCAAAGGACGAGAGGCACGATCCAGTTGGGCCGCACCAATCGGCAATAAAAGAAGAACAGCACGTAAAGGATGATCTCGACGCCAACCGACCATTCGGGACCGTTAAAGGTCCAGCCCGGCACGAAATACTGCAAAAACAGCAGGTTGAGCGCAAAGTTCGGCCAGGTGGTGCCGCCATAAACAAAGCTTTGATGGCCGTTGGCCATCAGGGTGATCTGCAATGCCGCCACGACCAGCAGGGTCAGCAGATGCAGCGGATAGAGCCTGGAAAACCGGGCCAGCCAGAACCGGCCCAGGCCGAGCGTTCGGTCGGCGATGGATTGGCCATAGAGCCAGAAGAACACGAAACCCGAGAGGGTGAAGAAGAACTCCACCGCCAGCCAGCCATAATGGTAAAACGGAAACAGCACGCCATAGAAAGGCTGGATGCTGCGGTCGTCGAGCACGCCGCCATCGATCAGGTACATATGCTGCCAATGCCAGATCACCACGGCGAGTGCTGCCAGGCCACGCGCGGCGTCCAGTGAGTGCAGCCTCTTGAGTTCGCTCACGCATGCCCCTTCAGGATCGATCGCTTCAGCGTTGCGCTAACGGTGCGTGGTGTCCATGGCAAGACCCAATCAGCGACGGCGTGCTGCGGCAGGGCACAGAATCGGGTTACAGCAGCCTTGCTGCGCCGGGCAGTTGCTCTAGATCGGGGACGCGTCGTGACCAAGACCATCCATATGGTGTTCAAGACCCATCTCGACATCGGCTTTACCGACCATGCCGAAAAAGTGCGGCGGCAATATCACGAGCAGTTCATTCCGCAGGCCTTGGCGACGGCCGAGCATTTTTATGCCGAGAACCCTGCCGCGCCCGCTTTCATCTGGACCACGGGTGCCTGGCTGATCTGGGATCATCTCGACAGCCAGGATGCCGACAAGGTGGCGCGGCTGGAACGCGCGATCGAGCGCGGGCTGATCGCCTGGCATGGATTGGCGTTCACCACCCATACCGAATTGATGTCGCCGGCCCTGTTCCGGGCCGGCCTCAGCTATGCGCGCGACCTCGACCGGCGCTTCGGCAAGACCACGATTGCCGCCAAGATGACCGACGTGCCGGGCCATACGCTGGGCATGGTGCCCTTGCTGGCGGAAGCGGGCATCAAGTTCCTGCATCTGGGCGTCAATACCGCCAGCCCGGTGCCGGACGTGCCGGGGATTTTTCGTTGGCAAGTCCCCGGTGGCGAGGAGGTCGTGGTGATGTACCAGGCCTCGTATGGTGAAACCGATTTCCCCGCCGGAGCCGATGTTGGGCTGAGTTTTGCCCATACCAACGACAATATCGGCCCGCAAAGCGTCGGGCAGACGGTGGATGCGTATCGGGCGCTGGCGCATGCCCATCCAGGGATTCCCGTCAGGGCGTTGACGCTGGATGCGTTCGGCGCCGAAATGTGGGCCCGACGGCAAGATTTTCCCGTAGTGACGGAGGAGATCGGCGATAGCTGGATTCATGGCGCCGCCAGCGATCCGGTCAAGATCGCCCGGTTTCGCGCATTGCAGCGCCTTTTTGATGATTACGGCGCGGCATTGACGCCGGAGCGGCTGGCCTTCGGGCGGGGGCTGGCAATGGTCGCTGAACACACCTGGGGGGTGGATATCAAAACCTATCTGCGCGACGAAACGGCGTGGGACCGTCCGGATTTCGCAAGAGCGCGCCAGAGCGACCCCCGTTTTGCCTATACCGAGGCGTCTTGGGCGGAGCAGCGGCACTATCTCGATGAGGCCGTCTCAAAGCTCGGTCATGATGACAGGGGCAAAGCACAACAGGCGCTGGCCGAGCTCGACGCCGGACCCGCCCCAACCGGTGCCACAATGGCCCAAACGCGCATTGCGGTGGCCGGCTGGGCTGTGGAACTGGATGCCGCGACGAGCGATATCGTCAGCATCACCCGGCCCGATGGCGTGACAGTGCGGGGGCGCGACGGCGCGCTGATGGGCTATCGCTACGAAAGCTATGACAGCGCCGCATTGCAGACCCATCTCGACAGCTATCTGCAGCACCGGCTCGAATGGGCGATCCTGGACCATGACAAGCCGGGACTGCAGCACGCCGGCACGGCGCGGAACGCGATTTTCGCACCGGCATTTGCGGGTGTTACGGGCGCGACGGCGATTGGCACCTTGCCCGCGCTGGCGCATGAAACCTTCGGTGCCCCGCGACAGGTCGAAATGAGCATGCGGCCGCTGGACGACCGGCAGATCGAGCTGAGCTGGGTGATGCGCGACAAGCCGGCCAATCGCATGCCGGAGGCAAGTTTCATCAGCTTGACGCCGGACACCGGCACGGCATGGGACTATTGCAAGCTGGGCCTGTGGCAGGATGGAGCTCGGATCGTCCGCAAGGGTGGCGGCCAGTTGCAGGGGGTCAGCGCCGTCGCGACGCGACTGGGCCGGCACCGGTTGACGGCAACGCCGCTGGACACGGCTTTGGTGGCCCCGGCGACAAGCCCGTTCATGCCCTTTGCACCGGAGCCGCCGGACCTGTCATCGGGCGTCCGGTTTAACCTTCACAACAACAAGTGGGGCACCAACTTCGCCATGTGGTGGGAAGGCGACTTCAGGAGCCGGATCGTCCTGCGCCTGGACGATCAGTAGAAGACCGGCTCGGCCGTCAGGCTGACGCCGAAGCGCTCGAACACCGCCTCCGTGATGCGCGCCGCCAGGGCCTCGACTTCGGCGCGTGTGCCCCCGCCATGGTTGACCAGCACCAGGGCATGTCGATCGGACACGCCGATCTGGCCTTCGCGGGCGCCCTTGAGGCCGCATTGCTCGATGAGCCAGCCGGCGGAGAGCTTGAACGACCCGTCGGGCTGCCCATAGGCCGGTGCCACAGGATGTTCGGCCATGAGCGCGTGCCGGACCGACGGCGGCACCACCGGGTTGTGAAAGAACGATCCGACATTGCCGATCGCGCGAGGGTCGGGCAGCTTGGACTGGCGCAGGGCGACGACCCGGTCGAAAATTGCCCCGGCGCTGGCAGTGTCCGGCAGGGTGTCGAGGCCGGCATAGCCGAGCACGGGTTGCCACACCGAAGGCAGGGCAAAGCGGACGGCCGTGACCACATAGCGGCCGGGCTGCGCCTTGAACACGCTTTGGCGATAGGCAAAACGACAGTCGGCGGCGTTGAAGTCATGCCAGGTCAGGGTCTGCGTGTCGAACGCCGTCAGGCTATCGAAGCGATCGGCCAGCTCGACGCCATAGGCCCCGATATTCTGCACCGGCGAGGCGCCCACCGTGCCCGGTATCAAGGCCAGGTTCTCAAGGCCCGGCAGGCCATGGTCCAGGGTCCAGACCACCAGCTCGTGCCAGTCTTCACCCGCAGCGGCTTGCACGACCGTCGTTTCGGCCGAGCGGCTGACGATGGTCTTGCCCTTGCCGGCGATCCTCAGCGTCAGGCCATCAAACCGGGGGGACAGCACGACATTGCTGCCGCCGCCCAGGATATGGACCGGCAGGGCGTTGTCGCGCGAGAAAGCATGGGCGGCGATCAGTTCGGCATCGCTGGTGACTGTAGCGCCGAAACGGGACGTGGCCGCCAGGCCAAAGGTGTTTACCCCGCCCAGGTCCATGTCCCGGACCAGCCAGGCTGGAAGCGGCAGGGCGGCCGACACTGTCATCTTGGTCCTTGGCTGCGTCGCGACGATGCATGCGCCGAATAGACCTGAAACGGGGCGCATGCAACTGCGACGCGCCCCCAGGCGGTCAGTAGATTTCGGGTACGTAGAGTTCCTGGGGCACGGGCACGCGGGTGTAATCCTCGTGGCGGACGCGGCCGGGCAGCTCCACCTCAGGCTTGGGCACGTCGCCATAGGGGATTTGCGCCAGCAAATGGGCGATGCAGTTGAGCCGTGCCTTCTTTTTGTCGACGGCCTGGACGACCCACCACGGCGCCTCGGGCGTGTGCGTGCGCGCCAGCATGTCTTCCTTGGCCTTGGTGTATTCCTCCCAGTGGATGCGGCTTTCCATGTCCATCGGGGACAGTTTCCACTGCTTAAGCGGATCGTGCATGCGCATCTTGAAGCGGAATTCCTGCTCTTCATCGGTGATGGAGAACCAGTATTTGATCAGGATGATGCCCGAGCGGACCAGCATGCGCTCGAATTCGGGGACGGAGCGGAAGAACTCTTCGACCTCGTCATGGCTGGCAAAGCCCATCACCCGCTCGACGCCGGCGCGATTGTACCAGGAGCGGTCGAACAGCACCATTTCGCCGGCGGTGGGCAGGTAGGGCACGTAGCGCTGGAAATACCATTGATTGCGTTCGCGCTCGGTCGGCGCCGGCAGTGCCACGACACGGCAGACCCGCGGATTGAGCCGTTGCGTCACGCGCTTGATGGCGCCGCCCTTGCCAGCCGAATCGCGGCCCTCGAAAATCACCACGACCTTGAGCTTGTGGTGCTGCACCCAATCCTGCAGGCGGACCAATTCGTGCTGCAGGCGGAACAGTTCACGGAAATACACCTTGCGGTCGAGCGTATCGGGCGCGGGGGCCGACATGCCCTCGGCGACCAGCTCGTCCAGCCGGTCATCCTCGAGCTGCATCTCCAGTTCCTCGTCGAAATTGTCGGCGATTTCCGCCTTGATGCGATCGAGATAGGCCTGTTCGTCCGACATGATGGGTCCCCTTGTGCGCGCGCACTCAAGCCTCAGCATTGCGAAGGTAATGTGACAACCCGCGCCAGGGGCAATCATGACGAGTCGGAACCTCGCCTGCCGATCGCCGTTCTGTGAGCAGCGTCGCCTCACCGAAATCACCGGAGTGCAAACAAATGGCTGAAGAAAAGACCCTGGACGACCTATTTCTGGATACCCTCAAGGACATCTACTACGCCGAAAAGCAGATCGTGAAGAACCTGCCCAAAATGGCCAAGGCGGCGACATCGCCTGAACTCAAGGCGGGCTTCGAGCAGCATGCCGAGGAAACCCAAGGCCAGATCGAGCGCCTGGAACAGGTGTTCGAGTTGATCGGCAAGCCGGCGCGCGCCAAGACCTGCGAGGCGATCCTGGGCATCCTCGAAGAGGGCAAGGAAATCATGAGCGATTACAAGGGCACCGTGGCACTAGACGCCGGGCTGGTGGCTTCGGCACAGGCTGTCGAGCACTACGAAATCGCCCGTTATGGCACCCTCAAGACCTGGGCGCAGCAGTTGGGACTGACCGAAGCCGTCGCCCTGCTCGATGCCACCCTGACGCAGGAAATTGCCACCGACAAAAAATTGTCGCAGGTCGCGACCACCACCGCCAACCGCAAGGCGGCCTGACATCCAGCCTGGCGCGGGTTCATCCCGCGCCGGTTTTACTTGACGGTTGCCATGCGCAAGAACACGGCTGCAGCGGAAATGGTCAGGCGAACCGCCTATTTCCTTTGGGAACAGGATGGCCGCCCCGAAGGGCGCAGCTTTGAGTATTGGCTGCGCGCCAAGGAATTGCACATGCGCCAGATGGCCTATGACCAATGGCTGGCCGAGGGCGAGCCCGGCGGCAGGGCCATTGCCAATTGGCTGACCGTCGCCGACGAGATCGACCGGGACGACTAGTCCTTGGCGCGTTCGACATAGGAATTGTCTTCGGTCAGGATGACGATGCGGGTGCCGGCCCCGATATGGGGCGGCACCATGACGCGCAGGCCATTGCTAAGCAAAGCGGGCTTGTAGGACGACGATGCCGTCTGGCCCTTGACCACCGGCTCGGTCTCGACGATCTCGGCAGTAACGCGCTGGGGCAGAGCAAGCGCGATCGCGACGCCCTCGAAGGTCTTGAGATAGACTTTCATGCCATCGGTCAGATAGGCCTTGTCCTCGCCGATCACGTCCTCGCCCACGGTGATCTGGTCGAAGTTTTCCGGGTTCATGAAGTGGAAGCCTTCACCATCCGAATACAGGTAATCGTATTCGCGCTCGTCGACATCGGCCTTTTCCACCATCTCGACTGTGCGCCAGCGGCCCACGACCTTCACTCCATCCTGGATGCGGCGCATATTGACGTTGGTGATCGAATTGCCCTTGCCGGGATGCACGTTCTCGGCGGTCAGCACGATGTGCAGCTTGCCGTCCTGTTCGACGACATTGCCCTTGCGCAGCGAGGAGGCGATGACCTTGACCATTATTCTTCCTTGTTCAAGCGATAGCGGCGGCCTAAAGGAGCGGCAATCGGGACGATCCGGGCGCACTCTTTGGTGTTTGGTTGCCCCGATAGCCCAATTCCGGGGAAACTGCCAGTCCCGAGCGCGAAAGAGCCAAGTTTGACCACAAGCCCGCAATCGCCGTGGTGGACGCCCTCGGTGCATGCCGACCGGCGACCGATCCTGCTGGCGCGCAATCGGATCGAAGCGACCATCCGGGGCTATCTGGCGGAGCGGGATTTCCTGATGGTCGATCCCCCCGGCCTGCAAAGATCGCCGGGTAACGAAACGCACCTGCACGCGTTTGCAACGACTTTGATCGGCAATGATGGGGAGCCGGAAACGCTCTATCTGCAGACCTCGCCCGAATTCACCATGAAAAAGCTGCTGGCAGCCGGCGAGCGACGGATTGCGAGCCTGGGGCATGTGTGGCGCAACCGCGAGCGCGGCGCGCTGCACAGCCCCGAGTTCACCATGCTGGAATGGTATCGGGTGGGTGAAGCCTATGACGTGGTGATGGCCGATTGCGTCGCCATGCTGGCGCTGGCGGCAGACGCGGCGGGCGCCAAGGCGCTGCGCCATCGCGACCGCCGGTGCGATCCGTTCGCCGCGCCGGACCGGCTCAGCGTCGCCGATGCCTTCGAGCGGTTTGCCGGCATCGATCTGCTGGCAACGCTTGACCGGGAGGGTGCCACCGATGCCGATGGGCTGGCCCACCGCATGCGAGCGGTCGGGATGACGGTTCCGGCCGATTATACCTGGTCCTACCTGTTCAGCCTGGCGCTGACCGAAAAGGTCGAGCCCAATTTGGGCATGGGATGCGTGACGATCCTCGATGAATATCCCGCTAGCGAGGCGGCACTGGCGCGAAAATCGGCCAGGGATGCGCGCGTTGCCGAGCGCTTCGAGATTTATGCGTGCGGAGTGGAGCTGGCCAATGGCTTTGGCGAACTGACCGATGTAGGCGAGCAGCGCCGCCGGTTCACTGCAGAAATGGATGAGAAACACCGGCTCTATGGCGAGCGCTATCCGCTCGACGAGGACTTTCTGGCGGCACTGGCGATCATGCCTGAAGCCAGCGGCATCGCCATGGGCTTCGACCGGGTGGTGATGCTGGTGACCGGCGCGCCCAGGATCGATGCGGTGATGTGGGCGCCGGTGGTGGAAGCCGGGTCATGACGCTGCATCGGGCCATCAAGACGCCGGACGAACTGGTCGAGGCCGGACTGATCGATGTCCGCGAGCGCGACGGCATCGCAGCGATTACCGAGCGTTACGCGCTGGCCATTACCCCGGCGATGGAAACGCTGATCGACCGGGATGACCCCAACGACCCGATGGCCCGACAATTTGTACCCGATCCGCGCGAGCTGGTGACGACGCCGGAGGAGCGGGCCGATCCGATCGGCGATCTGGCGCATTCGCCCGTCGAGGGGATCGTGCACCGCTATCCCGACCGGGTGCTGCTCAAGGCCGTCCATGTCTGCCCGGTCTATTGCCGGTTCTGCTTCCGCCGCGAAATGGTGGGCCCGCAGGGGCTGGGCACGCTGGCGCCCGAAGCCCTCGAGGCGGCATTCGCCTATATCGAGGCGCATGCCGAAATTTGGGAAGTGATCCTGACCGGCGGGGATCCGCTGGTTTTGTCGCCGCGCCGCTTGCGGGCGATGATGGAGCGGCTGGCACAGATACCGCATGTCAAGATCGTGCGCTTTCACACGCGGGTGCCGGTGGTGGAGCCGGACCGCTGCGATGCCGACCTGATCGCGGCCCTGAAGGCGTGCGACAAGCAGGTCTATATCGCGCTGCACGCCAATCATCCGCGCGAGATGGGCGAAGCCGCGCGGGGTGCCTGCGCGCGCCTGGTGGATGGCGGCATCGTCATGCTCAGCCAGTCGGTTCTGCTGGCTGGCGTCAACGACGATGTCGAGACCCTGGCGGCGCTGATGCGGGTGTTTGTGGAAAACCGGGTCAAGCCCTATTACCTGAACCATCCAGACCTGGCGCCGGGAACATCGCATTTTCGGCTCAGCATTGAGGAAGGCCAGAAGCTCGTCGCCGCCTTGCGCGGGACGATTTCGGGTCTGTGCCAGCCGACCTATATCCTCGATATTCCGGGGGGATATGGGAAAGCCGATATCGGGGCGAGCAGCATAGAGGAGCTGCCGGACGGACGATACGACGTGAGCGATTTCCGGGGTGGCGTGCATCGGTATCCGCCGAACCCCTCACCCTGATTTTCTGCTGGACGCAGAAAATCTGTCCCTCTCCCACAAGGGGCGAGGGTTGACGACTGAGGAACCTCGCTTGACCTCGCTTCGGCCCATTCGCCGAGCCCCCTTCTCCCCTCGTGGGAGAAGGTGCCCGAAGGGCGGATGAGGGGGCCTTCTTATTGTGAAAAACACTTAGCCCTTGCACTCACTATCTCAACCTGATACTTAGCCTTATGGCTCACCAACCCGAACAGCTCGATACCATCTTCCAGGCTCTGGCCGATCCGACCCGCCGCGCCGTGCTCGGACGCCTGGGTCAGGGCCCCGCCACTATCAGCGATCTGGCAAAACCCTTCGACATGGCACTGCCCTCGTTCATGAAGCATATCCATTTTCTCGAAGGCAGCGGATTGATCCAAACCCGCAAGGAAGGCCGTGTGCGCACCTGCGCCATCGACAAACAGCGCTTCGCCACAATCGACGCGTGGCTCACCGATCAGCGTGCCCTGTGGGAGAGCCGCACCGACCGGCTGGAGCAGTTCGTGCTCAAAACGCAAAAGGAGACACAAAGATGATCACGCTGAACCCGGACACCGACCTGACGATCTCGCGCGTCATCAAGGCGCCCCGTGCGGCGGTGTGGAGCGCCTGGGCCAATCCGCGCAGCTTCGAGCAGTGGTGGATCCCCGAGCCGGCCCGATGCAAGGTGCTGGCTATGGAGTTGCGCGCCGGTGGCGCGTTCCAGACCCAGATCAGCGAAGGCGGCGGCGCGTTCGGGCCACATATCGACGGTTGCTTTCTCGATGTCGTCGAGGGCGAGCGGATCGTCTTCACCAATGCTTTGACCGGCGGCTGGCGTCCGGCGGCGCAGCCGTTCATGACGGCAATCATCACCCTGGCGGACGATGCGGACGGCACCGAATACCGCGCCCAGGTAATGCACAAGAACCAGGCCGACCGCGATATGCATGCCGAGATGGGCTTTTACGACGGGTGGGGCACGGTCATCGAGCAATTGGCAAAGCGGGTGGAAGGCGAGGCCGGCTAGGGGCGAGAGTCTTGAGCCAAGACGCGCTCGATGAAATCGGCACGCTCGCTGACACCCGTCTTGGGCAGTACGCAGACGTCATAGCCAAGCGCGGGATAGACCTGCAGCAAGTCGGCGTATTCGGCCTTGGCTTCTGCCAGCCCATGACGGCGCTCCGGGTCGGTGACATAGATTTCGGGCCAGGGCGGGGTGAGGAAAACGCGGTGATGGTAGCGGTGCGCGTCGCGCAGGGGCGCCAGTACCGGCTCGCCGGTGAGGCGCTGCATGCCGGCGGCTGCGTCGATCAGGCCGCGATCGAAGAAGACCCAACCGGCCTGGGCGGCCGCAGCGCGGTCAGCGAGGGCCGTTGCCATGGCCCGGCGGATGAAGGCTTCCGCATCAAGCCAGGGCGAGGCAGTGCCGCCGCTGTCTAATTCGTGCCGAACGATGCGGCGTCCCGGTTCTTCCACAATCTCGTAGCCGCGCCGTCCAAGTTCGGCCAGCAGCGTGGACTTGCCACCGCCCGAGCAGCCGGAAATGACGACGAGGTTTTCCATTGGTCCCTCCGGCTACTCCGCCGCTCCCCGTCCGGCCGGGAAAATCCCGGACATGACGGTGAAGCCCCCAATGCGCCGCACCCGGTCGGCCCAGCGGCGGATGGCGGGATAGTCCTGGCGGGAAATGCCGCCTTCTTCGCTCAGCATGACATAGGGAAAGCAGGCGATGTCTGCGGTGGTGGGATGGGGCGCGGCGCACAGCCAGTCGCGGCCTTCGCGCTCGCCGAACCAAAAATGTTCGTCCATCAGGCGAAACAGGCGATGGGCGCCGGCCTGTGCCTTGGGCAGGTCGAAGTCGTAGAACATGCCGAGCGCCAGCCGCGCCGCCGAGGCAGTGGACGTGATGTCATCGGCGAAAGCGTGCCATTGCAGTACCTGCGCGAGCAAACCCGGATCGGTCGGAAACCACAGGCCGGACGGGTCATATCTGCGCGCCAGGTAGGCCAGGATGGCGCCACTGTCGCGCAGGACGAGGCCATCATCGACCAACACGGGCAGTTGTCCAAGCGGATTGAGCTGGAGGAACCCGGCCGATTTATGCTGGCGGCCGGGATAAAAATCGACTGCAACGACGTCGTACCGCACACCCAGGATGCTCATCAGCAAGCGCAGCTTGTAGCAGTTGCCGGAGAGTTCGAAATCGTAAAGGGTAATGGCCATGGCTCAGATGTCCAACACCAGTCTTGGCGACAGCGAGCGGCTGACGCAGGTCATCATGCAGGTGTTGGCGCGTTTTTCGCTGGCGTTGAGATAGACGTCCTGATGGTCGGGAATGCCCTCCATGACCCCGGTCAGGCAGGTGCCACAGGCGCCCTGTTCGCAGGATGATGAAACTTGCAGGCCCGCTTCGCGCATGACCTCGAGAATGGTCTTGCCGGAGGGGACATGCAGCGTCATGGCGGAGCGCGCCAGTTCGATCTCGAAAGCCGAGCTGTCGTCGATGACGCGGTCATTGCGGAAATATTCGTAGTGCACGGCCTCATCGGGCCAGCCGAGATCGGCGGCGGTTGCGCGTACCAGTTCAAGCAGCGGGCCGGGCCCGCAACTATAGACATGCTGGGCGAAGCTGTGGGCACCCAAGGTTTGGGCAATGGCGTGTGCGATGGCGTCGCGTGGCAGGCCGATATGAAGGCGAACATTGGCGCCCAGTCTATCGAGCTGGTCGCGAAAGGCGATCTGATCCTGGCTGCGCACGATATAGTGGAGCTCATAAGGCAGGTCGGATTTGGCCAGAAAGCGCGCCATGGACAGGATGGGAGTGATGCCGATGCCGCCGGCGACGAGCACGGTGCGGGTGGCGTCGCGGCGGAGCGGGAAATTGTTGCGCGGCTCGGAAATGGCCAGCACGTCGCCTTGGCGCACGCTGTCGATCAGGGCCTCAGAACCGCCCCTGGAGGCCAGTTCGCGCTTGATGGCGATGGTGTAGCTCAACAGGTCGCCGGGGCCATTGGTGATGGAATATTGGCGGATCAGGCCATTGGGCAGGTGCACGTCGATATGGGCTCCCGGCTGGAACGTGGGCAGGTGCGTCCCATCGAGCGCGGCGAGTTCAAAGGCGGTGATGTCCTTGGCGGTCTGCCATTTGCGCTTGACCAAAGCGCGCAGGGTGAGCGCGCTGCCGATGGTGATGTCGGGCATGGTGGAGAGTTCGACCGAGACTTTCTCAAAGCTCGGGTTGAGCGGTTCGGGGACCGGCAGGCGCGCTGCGGCGCGTTCGAGGCGGTCGCGCAGGGCGGTGAGGGCGGTATTGTGCGCGCGCAGCGCCGCGATCGGATCGGCCGGCGTCCCATCGAGCATGCCCCTGATGACGGAACGGGCGGAGTCCACAGGCTGAACGAAGTAGACGGCAGTCCCGATGCGCAGTGACAGTCCGGGCGTGGTTGTTGCCGGCCCCAGATCCGTCAGGCCGGCCAGCACATCCTGCGCCGCGGCGTTGACCGGCATCGGGCGCAGCGCGAACCAGTCGCCGGTTGCGTCATCGGGCAAGGGCGTGAAGGGCATGCTCGCGTCGACGGCAGACCAGATCAGCCCGAAGGCTTCCACTGCCGGATAGGTGGTATTGGTGATCCGTCGGGCGGGCGCATCGGCGGGATGGGCCGGAATATAGGTGCAGCCGGCGGAGCGGTTGGCATAGCGCCAGCCATGGTACTGGCATTTGAGTTCGGCGCCCTCGTTGATGCCGATGGACAGGCGCACGCCGCGGTGCAGGCACCGGTTTTCCCACACGTTCACATGGCCATCGTCGGCCCGCCAGATGGCGAGTTCGCGGCCGAGAAGCTGGCCGTGATAGACGTGGCGCAGCGGCAGGTCGGTGCTGGAGGCGACGGGGTACCAGGCGGTGTCGTCTATGGCGAGGGTCATGCGGTCATCCGAAATTGAAGATCGCGCCACGATCGGATGAGCTCGAAACGGCCACCCTGGCGTACGGGGTGGCGCAGGGCGTTGTCACCCTGCCATCGGGATTACCCCATAGGTAATCCCCTTCTGGCTCAGCCATCTGCGATAGGCGATGGCGGATTTGTCGGCGCGGATGGGCGTTTCGGCGCGGGGATCGAGCGGCAGGCGCTTGGGGAACTGGTTTTCCAGGATCGGTTTGTCCTGGCCGAAAATGGTCTGCTGGAAGCGGCGCAAAGCGGTGATGGAATTGGTTGAGTCCACCATGGATTGCAACAGGTGCGCGCGCGTGGTTTCGGCGGTCATGGGCTGCAGGAAAATGGCGATGACGTCCTGGCGCGTGATGTCCTCGGGGCAGGATTTGTACAGCACCGAGCAGAACGGGTGGGGCACGCGGTAGATGTATTCCACCTCGATGCCTTCGGTGGCGCTTAAGGCCGCGCGGGGCTGGTAAAAGCGACAGCGCGTCGCCAGCACCTCGTCGCGCTCCTCGGAGACCTCGACGTCGTATTCCTTGACCTCGGTATGGGGTTCGGCACCCAGGATGTCGGTATGCACATAGGGGAAATGGCCCATGTCGAGGAAGTTTTCCACGATCCGGGGGGCCGACGAGCCCACGCCGATGGACCCACAGCTCATGTTGACGCGATCGGGCTCGCCATATTCGGGAATGGGAAACAGCTGCGCGGGCGGGGTGCCCAGACTGGTCCAGATATAGCCATAGCCGGTGATGGCGGGCAGGCGCTCCGTGACGGCGGCAAGATCGACGGCATCCCCCGCCGCCTCGGCGCCGCGCAGCCAGACCACCGGGGCGCCGGAGGCATCGCGGCAAAAGGCGATCCGGCGATCCAGCAGCAGCGTGGTCTGGACCGTGCCGATCGGGGTTTCATCGGTGGCGGCGATGACCTGCCAGAGATCGCGCGTCACGGGATCGAGCGGGGAAAGGGTGGTCATGGGCACGGTCTCGTGGCAGGTGTGGACCCACAATAAACGGGTGGCGCCATGTTGCCAGCGTAAATTTGGAGATCGCGATGGCGGTGGGTGAAGCGGAACGGTTCGATCTGGCGGTGCTGGAAACGCGGGTGGCGGCGGCCTTGCGCCTCGCGGGGGCCAGCGAGCCGTCGCTGCTGGCAGCGACACGGGCGATGCTGCATGCGTCGCGCCACGGCATCGACAGCCACGGCATTCGGCTGACCGAGCATTATTGCGCCATGCTGGCGGGCGGGCGGCTCAACAAGACGCCGCAGCTCAAGGTGGACATCCGCGCGGCAGGCAGCGCCATGGTGGATGCCGATAACGGGCTGGGGCATTACGCGGCCTACAAGGCCGTCGAGGTCGGGTGCGAACTGGCACGTACCAGCGGTGTGGCCGGCGTCGGCATCGCCCATTCCTCGCATCTGGGAGCGGCCGGGGCCTATGCGCTGGCCGGCGCCGAGGCGGGTTTCGTCGGCTTTGCGACCACCAATACCGATTCGATGGTGGCGCTGCATGGCGGGGCGGCGCGGTTTCACGGCACCAATCCCCTGGCGTTCGCGGCGCCGGTGCCGGGGCAAAAGCCCTGGCTGCTGGATCTGGCGACATCTTCGATCCCGATGAACCGGGTGCTGCTGCATCGCTCCATGGGCGTGGACCTGCCGGAGGGCGTGGCGGCGGATGCGGCGGGGCAGATGGTGACCGATCCCGGGTCCGTGGACATGCTGCTGCCGCTCGGGGGCGAGGGTTATGGCTACAAGGGCGCGGGGCTGGCGGGGGTGGCGACGCTGTTTTCGGCGCTGCTCACCGGCACGACCCTGGACGCCGATTTCATCCCGATGTTCGGCGGCGGCGATATCGCCAGCCACCGCAATATGGGCCATTTCGTGCTGATCATCGATCCCGGCAAGTTCGTCGGCCGCGAGCTGTTCGGGCTGATGATGACGCGCTATTTGCAGAGCCTGCGGGGGGCACCGGCCCGGGCCGGCGCTGCCGTCATGGCGCCGGGCGATCGGGAATGGGACGAGGCCAGGCGGCGCGAAGCCGAAGGCGCGCCGGTCGATCCCGACACAATTCGCTTTCTCGGTCTTTAGCCGGCCTTACCCCTGGCGATGGATGGCGAAGGGGCCCCAGGCCTGGGTGGTGGCCATCAGTTCGAGCCGGTTGACATTGACATGGGCGGGCAGGGTGGTGGCCCAGAAGATCGCTTCGGCAATGTCGTCGGCGTTCATCGGCTTGGTGCCCGCATAGGGCTGGTTGGCCTTGGCGTCGTCGCCCTTGAAGCGCACCAGGGAGAATTCGGTTTCGGTCAGGCCGGGCTCGATATTGGTGACGCGCACATTCTTGCCCTGCAAGTCGGCGCGCAGGTTCAGCGCAAACTGTTTGACGAAGGCCTTGGTGGCGCCATAGACGCTGCCGCCCGGATAGGGATATTCGCCCGCCACCGAGCCCAGCGTCACGACATGGCCGCCCCCACGGGCGATCAGGCCCGGCAGCAGAGCGCGCACCGTGACCATCAGGCCACGCACATTGGTATCGACCATGGTTTCCCAATCATCAAGGCTGGCTTCAGCGGCGGGCTGCAGGCCCAAAGCCAGGCCGGCATTGGCCAAAACGATGTTGACCGCGTCGAACGGGTCGGGCAGGCCCGCAATGGCCGCCTCGAGGGCGGTCCGGTCGCGCACGTCCAGTTCCAGCACATGGCAGCGCTCGCCCAGTTCGGCCTTGAGCTCGGCCAGGCGATCGCCGCGGCGCCCGGTGGCGATGACGCGGGCTCCGGCCGCGCTGTAGCGGCGCGCGGCGGCAGCCCCGAAGCCGGAGGTGGCACCGGTGATGAACACGGTGAAGCCGGCAGGATCAAGCGTCTGGTACATGAAAAACCCGGAGCGATGTGGAAATCGGCGGCAAACTGGCCCCCGATGGCGCTGGCGTCAAGCGTGGCCTATCGGCAACGCCGGAGCGTCGGGGGGAAGTTTGTAGCCACCTGGGCTGGTCATTGCGGCGGGAGCGTCTTAAACTTGTCGTCGAGTTGAACGCTTTTCATCAGGGCTCGCGGCGTCAGCGCGGTCGGTACAAACAAATTTAACTGAATCTTTCGGCTCTTGGAGTCACCGTGTCGGTCTGCCCGTGGCAGGTCGGACGAAACGAGCGGGATGAGTACACTGAAGCTGACGCGGTTGGTATCGAGTTTAAGCGTGCTGAGTGTCGTGGCCCCGCTCCTGAGCATGGGTTTGGCGCAGCCTGTTGCTGCGTTTGACTTTTTCGGGCTCAAGCTCTTCGAAGATCAAAGCGAGGTCGACGCCGAGGCGGTGGTGGCCGATCCGCAGCCTTATACCATTGACGTTTCGGTCACCGAAACAGGCACTGCCGAGAACGCCGTGCGCAATGCCTCGTCGCTGGTGGCGGATGCCGATGAGCCGGCTTCGGGCGCGGCGGGCCTCCTGGCCAAAGCGCGCGGCGATTATCGGCGGATTCTGGCAGCGCTTTACAACGAAGGTTATTATGGCGGGGCGATCAGCATCCGCGTGGGCGGGGTAGAAGCCTCGGGGCTGGCGCCGGACGTCGACCTGCCCGACCCGGTATCGATCACGATCCTGGTGACGCCGGGCCCGCTGTTCCGGTTCAACCGCGTCCAGATCGTCAACCAGGCGCCGCCTACCGAAGATCCCGGTGATTATGTCGATCCGCCCTCCAAGGAGGGATATGGCGCCGGCGAGATCGCGCGCTCGAGCGTGGTGCTGAAGGCCGAGCAATTGGCGGTCGAGGCCTGGCGGCAACTGGGCTATGCCAAGGCCGAGGTGGTCAGCCGCGACGTGGTCGCCGATCATGGGCACTCAACCGTCGATGCGACGATTATCGTCAATCCGGGTGCCAGGGCAGCCTTCGGCGCGGTTACGGTCAGCGGCACCGAGCGCATGGACCCCGAATTCGTGCGCTGGCAGACCGGGCTTGCCGTCGGGCAGGAATACGATCCCGACGATGTGGAATTGGCGCAGAAGCGCCTGGACCGGCTGGAAGTCTTCCGGGCGGCGCGATTGGAAGCCGCGGACGGGATCGGGGCGGACGGACTATTGCCCTATGATCTGATCGTCCAGGAGCAGCCGGGGCGGCGCTTTGGCGTCGGCGCGACCTATTCGACCATCGATGGGCTGGGAATCGAGGGCTACCATCTGTGGCGCAATCTTTTCGGGCGGGCCGAACGCCTGCGGCTGGACGCCAAGGTCGCGGGGATCGGCTTTCCGATCGATACGGCCGAATTCGACTACCAGTTCGGCGGCACCTTCACCAAGCCGGGGATCTTCACGCCCGATACCGATCTGATCGCGGCCATTTCGGCCGAGCGGACGCTGTATCCCACCTATCAGGAAACCTCGGCCGAAGCGCGCCTGGGGCTCAATCATACGCTGACCGACCAGATCAGTTTCGAGGGTGGCGTCGCCTATGAGATCAGCGAGTTCGAGGACGATTTCGGCTTTCGTGATTTCTCGACGCTGGGGCTCTATGCCGGCGCGGTCTATGACGGGCGCGACGATCCCATCAATGCGACCAGCGGCTTTTATGCGGCGGCCAGGGTCGAGCCGTTCTATGAATTCAACTACGGCAATGTGGCCACCAGCCTGTCGGTGGAGGGGCGAACCTATTTCGGGTTCGGTGAGGACGACAATTTCGTTCTGGCGGGGCGGCTCAAGGCGGCGGCGCTGGTCGGGCCGGACCTGGCGGAAATTCCGCCCAATCGCCTGTTCTTTGCCGGCGGCGGCGGCTCGGTGCGCGGCTATGGCTTCAAGTCGATCGGGGTCGACGATGGCAATGGCAATGTCACCGGCGGGCGTTACCTGGTGGAAGGATCGCTGGAGGCCCGGGCCAAGGTGACCAAGGATATCGGGGTAGTCGGCTTTCTCGATGGCGGCTATGTCGCGGCCGACGAGTTTCCCGGCCTCGACGATCTGCAACTGGGTGCGGGTGTCGGGGTGCGGTATTTTACCGGCTTGGGGCCGCTGCGGCTGGATTTGGCCATTCCGCTCAACAAGCGGGTCGATGATTCGGATTACGCCCTTTACGTCGGTATAGGACAGGCCTTTTGATAGCACGCCTCACCTCGCTGCCGCGGCGGCTGTTGCTCCTTATTCTGGTGCTGGCCGGATTTGCCATCGCGGTGCCGGTGGCCATCGTCGCGCAAGACGTTTTGACCATGAGCGATGCCGAGCAAAAGGACTGGCTGACCAATTTTGTGCAGGATCGGCTGTCGACGCCGGAGCGGCAGATCAGGCTTTCCAACATCGATGGGGCGCTGGGCTCGGACGTCTCGATCCGCGAGATCACCATTTCGGATGCCGAAGGCGTCTGGCTGCGGGTCAACAATGCGCAACTGAACTGGAACCAGGCAGGGCTGTTCCTGGGTCGGCTGGAAGTGCGTTCGCTCAAGGCCGATTCGATAGAATACCTGCGCAATGCGGTTCCGGCCGAGGGCGTCGACCTGCCGCCGGTCGAGGCGGGAAGCCTGACGATCCCGGAATTTCCCGTGGCGGTCATTCTTGAGGAACTCTCGGTTCCCCAGGTCACGTTCGGGGAAAACGTCTTCGGGCTGGGCTCGCAGATTTCGCTGGCGGGAGCGCTGACGCTCGAAGGCGGCAATCTCACATCGACGCTCGATATCGTGCGGCTGGATGGGCCCGGCGGCACGCTCAACCTTGCTGTCGCCTATACCAAAGCCGACAATGCCATCGATCTGGGCGTGCAACTGGTCGAGCCGGAAAACGGCGTCATGGCCAACCTGCTCAATATCGAGGGCCGTCCGGCCGTGGAACTGAGCGTAGCGGGCAAGGGGCCGGTCGCCGATCTGCAAACCAGCCTGACGCTCAAGGCCAATGGGCAGACGGCGCTGGGTGGCGGCGCCAGCGTGGCGCAGACCGCCGAGGGCTTTGCCATCGCCGCCGACCTGCGCGGACCGGTGTCCGGCCTGATGGCCGAACAGTACCGGCCATTCTTCGGGGCCGAAACGGCACTGACGGCCAATGCCCTGGTGCGCTCTGCCGGCGGTATTTCCATCTCCGGGCTGAAACTCACCGGCGGACAATTATCCCTCGATGCAACGGCCGAGACGACGCCCGATAATTTCCTGCGCCAGTTGACGCTCAATGCAGTGGTCGGCGACGCGGCGGGAACCCCCGTACGCCTGCCGGTGCCGGGCAGCCCGATAACGGTCGGGAGCGCGCAGATCGCGGTCGACTTCGGGCGCGATAATTCGGAGAACTGGACCAGTACGCTGGTTATCAACGCTCTGGATACCGGCGATCTGGCGGCCCAAACGGTGGGGCTGACGCTGGGCGGCGTGGCCGCCAATCTGAGCGATCCGGCGACGCGCCGGCTGACTTTCAACGGCGACGGGACCATTAGCGGGATCGCAGGGAGCGAGGCGGTCGAGGCCGCCTTGGGCGACAGTATCGGGCTCGGCATTGCGGGGCTCTGGAATGCGGGCGAGCCAGTGCAACTCGCCCAGTTCCGCCTGGCGGGCAAGGCGTTGACTGCTGGTCTGACCGGCGTCCTCGACGGGCCCCAGTTCAAGGGCGACATTGCCATCGATACCTCGAGCATCGCGCCGTTTTCGGGCCTTGCGGGGCGCCAATTGGATGGCGCGCTAAGCTTGCAGGCCAATGGCAGCTTCAGCCCGGTCAACGGCGGGTTCGATCTGACCCTGGATGGCACCGGCACCAATCTCGGCCTCGATGATACAGTCGCAGACGGCATCCTGGAGGGCGTGGTGGCGCTGTCGGGCCGGGTCGCGCGCACCGAAGCGGGCCTGTTGGCGGACAATTTCAAGCTGGGCAATAACCAGGTGCAACTGGCGGCCGACGGCACCTATGCCAGTGCCATGGCTGATTTCACGTTCAATCTCGATCTGGCCGACCTGGCGCTGTTGAGCGATCAGGCGCAAGGCGCGGTCAAGGTGGTGGGCACCGCCAAAGGCCAGGACGGGGTGCTCGACCTGAACCTGGATGCACGGCTTGCGGCGGGACAGTTGGCCGGACGCGATTTCCGGCAGGGCGCGATTCAATTTGCCGGGCGGTCCGACCGCAATGGCCTGACCGGCGACATCTCGGGCGATGGCATGCTGGACGGGTTCAAAACCAGCCTGGCTGCCGCGATCGCGCTCGACAGCGTCAATCAGGCCCTGTCGGGGCTGGATTTCCAGGCGGCCGGAACGCGCATCAGCGGCGATCTGAGCCGGAGCCTTGAGACCGGGCTGTTAACCGGCGGGCTGGCGATGCAATCGCCCGACGTTTCGGTGCCGGCGGCGCTGGCGCTGCTGGATGCCGAGGGCGAGGTCGATGCCGAATTGCGGCTGGCGCCACAGCAAGAAAAGCAGGCGGCCACGGTGGTCGGGACCGTCAAGGGCTTGTCGGTCAACGACATCCGGGTGGGAAGCGCTGAAATTCGCGCCGATGTCACCGACCTGTTCGGGGTCCCGGCGATCAATGGCACGCTCAACGGCGCCGATATCGCGGCCGCCGGTGTCGATGTCACGACGCTGGCGGCAAAGGCCAGCCAGTCGGGCGATACGACTGCGTTCGACGCACAGGCGCGCCTGGCGACAGGCACCGATATCGACGTCGCCGGCTCGCTGACGCCGATCGCCGAGGGCTATCGCCTAGCGCTGGATCGGGCTGCCCTGCAACAGGGCGACCTGTCGGCACGGCTGGCGCAGCCCAGCGTGCTGACCGTGGCCGGCTCGCGCGTGGCGCTCGATGCAGTGCGGTTCGACGTGGGTTCTGGCAGCATTACCGCCAGCGGCTCGGCCGGCGATGCGCTCGACATCGTGCTCGACATCAGCGCCCTGCCGCTCTCGATTGCCAATGCCGTCGCGCCCGATCTAGGCCTTGCGGGCACGCTGGACGGACGGGCGACGATCAGCGGCACCAGTAGCGATCCTCGCGTGGCGTTCGAAGCGCGGGGATCGGGCATCAATGCGGCGGCGATCAGGGATTTCGGCATCGCGCCGCTGACGCTGAGCACAAGCGGCAGCTATGCGGGACAGACCGTCTCCCTCGCGAGCATCTCGGCGAATGGCGCCGGTGGTTTGACGGTTTCGGGCTCGGGTAGCGTCCCGCTGGGTGGAAATGGCCTTGATGTGACGCTCAAGGGTAACGCGCCGTTAGCATTAGCCAGCCGTTTCGTCGCGGATCGCGGTGCGCAGTTGAGCGGATCGGTGAGCCTGGATGCGCAGGTTTCGGGAAGCATCGCGGCCCCCAAGTTCAGCGGACGGGTGTCGACCAGCAATGCCGGCTACATCGATCCGGAACTCAATTTGCGACTGCAGGGCATCAACGGCACGGCCAGCCTGAATGGTGATCGCGTGGTGATCGACAGCCTGACGGCGGGGCTGGCAACCGGCGGTTCGGTTGCGGCCTCCGGCTCGGTGGGGCTGAGCGGCGGATTTCCCGCCGACATAAATCTGGCTTTGAATTCAGCACGTTATGCCGATGGCAACTTGTTCGTCGCCACGGTCCAGGGCAATCTGACGCTGACCGGGAACCTCACCGGCAACCCCCTGTTGAGCGGCGATGTGCTGGTGGAAAAGGCCGATATTACCGTGCCCGAAAGCCTGGGCGGCGGAGCGGCGATGATTGACGTGCGCCATATCGATGCACCCCCCCAGGTCGATGCCACCCTGGCCCGAGCGCGCGTCGATGCCGCCGGCGCCCCCGTGCCGCAGTCGCGCCCGGGCGGGCTGCTGCTCGACATCAACGTCAACGCACCCAACCAGATTTTCATCCGCGGCCGCGGCCTCGACGCCGAAGTGGGCGGCTCGGTGCGGCTGACCGGGCCGATCGGGGATATCCAGCCGGTGGGCGGGTTTCAACTCAATCGCGGCCGGCTGGCGATTCTGGGCCAGCGGGTGACCTTCGAGAGCGGCTCGGTAACGCTGGTGGGCGATCTTGACCCCATGCTGAACCTGGTTGCGCGCACGGAAGGAGACGACATTACGGTGTTCGTGACGGTCTCCGGGCGGGTGTCCGATATCAACGTGAGCTTTACCTCAAGCCCGGTGCTGCCGCAGGACGAGGTGTTGAGCCGGCTGATCTTCAAACGGGGGATTGGCGAATTGTCGCCGCTGCAACTGGCCAAACTGGCGGCGGCAGCGGCTGAACTCGTGGGTGGCAGCTCCAACGGGTCGCTGCTCGACAGCCTGCGCGGCGCGGCGGGGCTGGATGATCTGGACGTGGTGACCGACGACCAGGGCAATGTCGCGGTGCAGGCCGGAACCTACATTCAGGACAATGTGTATCTGGGCGTGCAGGCCGGCGCCAGCGGGCAGAGTAAGGTGACGATCAACCTTGACGTCACCGACGATCTCAAAGTCACAGGGGCCGCCGGGGCGAACGGGGACTCCAGCCTCGGCGTATTCTACGAGACCGACTACTAAGGCCGCTATCAGCCGCCGAGCTTTGCCGCCTTGGCCGCGTCGTACCACCAGGCATTGGGAAAGCCAATGCCGAATTCGGGCAGCACTTCGGGGTGGCTAAAACGATCCCAGCGGGCGACACGCGCGGAGAGCATGGTGTAGCTGGGCACCACATAGGCGTTGGCGAGCAGAACCCGGTCCAAGGCTTTGGTAGCGGCCTCCAGCGTATCGCGATCGGCGGCAAAAATCACCTTGTCGATCAAGGCGTCGATGCCGGGATCGGCAATGCCGGCATAGTTGCGCGAGCCTTCGTCATCCGCCGAGGCAGAGCCCCAGAAGTAGCGCTGCTCGTTCCCCGGCGAGAAGGATTCCGGCCAGGCTTCATAGATCATGTCGTAGTCGAAGCTGCGCACCCGGTTAATATATTGCGGGCCGTCGACGATGCGGATGGTGGCGGCAATGCCGATCTGGGCAAGATTGGTGGTCAGGTTGCTGGCGACGGGTTCTATGGTGGGGCTATCGAGCAGGATTTCAAAACTCAACTGCGTGCCATTGGCATCGACCAGCCGGTTTCCATCAAGCGTATAGCCGGCTTCGCTCAACACGCCCAGGGCGGTGCGCAGGTTGGCGCGGAGCTTTTGCGGATCGCCGCTGACCGGATTGGCATAGGATTCGGTGAACACGCTGGCCGGGATCTGGTCCTTCACCGAATTGAGGATGTCCAATTCTTTGCCCTCGGGCAGGCCCGACGAGCGGAACGGCAGGCCAAAGAAATAGCTGTCGATGCGTTGGTATTGGCCAAAGAACAGGGTCTTGTTCAACTCCTCGAAATCGAAAGCGTAGTTGAGGGCCTTGCGAACGCGGATGTCCTGGAACTTGGGCTCGCGCAGATTAGGCGTGAAGGCCCACATGATGCCCGAGCCGTTGTAAGGCTGGGGGAAAAGTTCCTTGATGACGCGGCCGTCCCTGGCTGCGGGAAAGTCGTAGCCGGTAGCCCAGCGGCGGGCTGCTGGCTCGATCCACCAGTCGAACTGGTCACCCTTGAAGGCCTCGAACTGCACGGTTTGGTCGAGAAAATACTCAATGCGATACTCATCGAAATTGTTCTGCCCGATTTGGGTGGGGTGGTCCTTGCCCCAGTAATTTTCGGAGCGCTTGTAGACGATGGTCTTGCCGGCTTCGAACGAGGCGAGCTCGTAGGGGCCGGAGCCCAATGGCGGCTCAAGCGTCGACGCTCCAATATTGCGCTTGTTGCCCTTGGCGTCGGTGCCTTCCCACCAGTGCCGCGGCAGGATTTGCAGCTGGCCCAAAATCTTGGGCAGTTCGCGATTGCCGGTCTGATCGAAGGTAAAGGTGACCTCGCCGGGAGCGGTTTCGGCCACCTGGGTGACGTTGGCATAGTATTGGGCGATGAGCGGATTGAGCTCTTTTGCGGTCGTGAACGACCAGATGACGTCATCGATCGTGACCGGCTCGCCGTCATGCCATTTGGCGGCGGGGTTCATGCGAAAGGTGACGGACGAATAGTCGGCGGGGAATTGCATTGCCTCGGCCAGCAGACCATAATCGGTCAGGACCTCGTCCTCCGACGGGGTCATCAGGGTTTCGTAGAGCAGTCCCAGGCCGCCGGCAGCTTCGCCCTTGGGCAGGATGGGATTGAAGGTATCGAACCCGCCCAGCGTACCCATGCGCACAACACCGCCCTTGGGCGCATCGACATTGACGTAGTCGAAATGGGCAAAGCCCTCGGGATATTTCGGCGCGCCAATGGCCGAGCTGGCATGCAGCCAGGCGTCGGGCTTGTCTTCCTGGGCCAGAGCGGGCAGGACGAGCAGCATGAGGGCGGCGGCGGCGAGGGCTGCAAGTTTCATGGGGCGCTCCCGGGCGGGTCGTACTTCAAGGACGCTAGTTTAGGAGGAATGAAGGGGATGTATAGGGAGATCAAGAAAGTTTGGGCGGCCAGGCGGCCAGGCGCTAGATCACGGTACTGTTGAAGGCCGCGGCCATCAGGGCCTTGGTGTAGTCCTCGCGCGGGGCCGCGAAGATGGCGGCGGCCGGGCCCTGTTCGACGACGCGGCCATCGCGCATGACGATCAGCATATTGGCGAGTGCGCGAATGACCTTGAGATCATGGGAAATGAACATGTAGGTCAGGCCGTGCCGCTGCTGCAACTCGCGCAGTAAATCGACGACCTGGGCCTGGATGGAAACATCGAGCGCCGAGGTCGGCTCATCCAGCACGACGAACTTCGGCTCCAGCACCATGGCACGCGCAATGGCAATGCGCTGGCGTTGTCCACCGGAGAATTCATGGGGGTAGCGAAAGCGGGTCTCGGGCGCCAGGCCGACTTCCTGCAGTGCCTTGACGACGCGCGCGTCACGGTCGGCCTTGCTGATCTGGGGGGCATGGACCTCGAGGCCCTCACCGATGATGCCGGCCACCGACAGGCGAGGGCTGAGCGAACCAAAGGGGTCCTGAAAGACGATCTGCAGATCGGCACGGAGCGGGCGCATGGCACGCCACGAGCGCTGCTGAAGCTCGTTGCCGAGAACGACGATGCGTCCTTGCGAGGAAATGAGCCGGAGCAGAGCATAACCGAGGGTTGATTTGCCCGAGCCGCTTTCGCCGACCACGCCGAGCGTTTCGCCCCGCCGGATGACGATATCGACGCCGTCGACCGCCTTGATGTGGCCGACGGTGCGCCGCAGCAGGCCGGCCTTGAGCGGAAACCAGACGCGCATGCCGGTGGCCTCGACCACGACAGGCGCTGCCGGGTCGGCTTGCGGCGGTTTCCCCTTGGGTTCGGCCGCCAGCAAATGCCGGGTATAGGCATGCTGGGGGTGGTCGAACACCTGGGCAACGGGACCCGCTTCGACGATTTCGCCCTTGGTCATGACACAGACCCGATCGGCAATGCGGCGCACGATGCCCAGGTCATGGGTGATGAACAACATCGCCATGCCAAGGCGCTGCTGCAGGTCTTTGAGCAATGTCAGGATTTGTGCCTGGACGGTAACATCCAGAGCGGTCGTGGGTTCGTCGGCAACCAGCAGATCCGGCTCATTGGCCAAGGCCATGGCGATCATGACGCGCTGGCGCTGCCCGCCCGAAAGCTGGTGCGGAAACGCGGTCAGGCGGCTGGCAGGATCGGGGATGCCGACCTGCTCGAGCAATCGGATGGTTTGGGCGCGAGCCGCGTTGGTCCGCATACCCTTGTGGATGGCAAGAACCTCGCCGATCTGCCGGCCGATGGTATGGACCGGATTGAGCGAGGTCATCGGCTCCTGGAAGATCATCGATATATCGTTGCCGCGCACGGCGCGCAGCTCGGCAGGACTGACGGCAAGCAGGTCTTGGCGCTTGAAGTTGATTTGACCCGAAAGCGTCGCCGTTGCCGGCAAAAGCTTGAGGATGGACAGGGCGGTGACCGACTTGCCCGAACCGCTTTCGCCCACTATCGCAACGGTTTCGCCGGGGGCTATATCGAAGGACACTGACTTTGCCACGGCATTGCCTGCGAAGCTGACGGTCAAGTCGCGAACGGAGAGGAGAGGAGCGGTCATACGGGTGTCTTGCGCGGATCGAACGCGTCCCGTACGCCTTCGCCGATAAAGACCAGGAGGGTCATCATGATGGCGATGGTGAAAAAGCCAGTAAGGCCGAGCCAGGGGGCTTGAAGGTTGTTCTTGCCCTGGGCGAGCAACTCGCCGAGCGAGGGGGAGCCGACGGGCAGGCCGAAACCGAGGAAGTCGAGCGAGGTAAGCGTTGCGACCGAGCCGGACAGAATGAAGGGTATGAAGGTCAGCGTGGCCACCATGGCGTTGGGCAGCAGATGGCGCCACATGATGGTCAGGTTGGAAACGCCCAGTGCACGGGCAGCGGTAATATACTCGAAATTGCGGCCGCGCAGGAACTCGGCCCGCACGATGCCGACGAGCGAGACCCAGGAAAACAGCAGCAGGATGCCGAGCAAGACCCAGAAGCTGGGGGCAATGACGCTGGAGATAATCAGCAGCAGGTAGAGTGCCGGGATCGATGTCCAGATTTCGATGAAACGCTGGAACAGCAGGTCGGTCCAGCCGCCGAAATAGCCCTGCACCGCCCCCGCCGCCACGCCGATAGCGGAGCTGAAAATCGTCAGGACCAGGCCGAACAGGATGGAAATGCGAAAGCCATAGATCAAGCGCGCCAAGACGTCCCGGCTGCGGTCGTCGGTGCCGAGCCAATGATAATTGCCCCAATTGCAGTCCGGATCGTCGGCAAGCAGGGGATAGCCCGCGCAAAGCTCGTCGCGGCTCATCAGCCAGCTGGGCGCTACAGCACCGGAATGGGGCGTGGCGCCATCGACGGTGTTGTAGCTGAACCGGACCAGCGGCCAGACCGCCCAGCCGTTGGCGGCAATTTCCCCGGCAATGAATTCGTCGCGATAGTTGGTGATGGCGAGAAAGCCGCCGAACTTGGACTCGGGATAATCCACGAAAGCGGGGAGCAGCAGCTCGCCCTTGTAGCTGACGAGGATGGGCCGGTCGTTGGCGAGAAGCTCGGCGCCCAGGGTAACCACGAAGAGCACAAGGAAGATCCACCACGACCAATGGCCGCGCCGGTTGGCCCGGAAGATGGACAGGCGTCGCCGGTTCATCGGGGACAGCCAATCGGCAGGTGGCAGGGCCGTGGCGGCTTGCGTTGCGATCTCGCTCATACCTGCCGGCTTTCGAAATCTATGCGCGGATCGACCCACATATAGGCCAAGTCGGAAATCAGGGAGATGACCAGGCCGAGCAGGGAGAAGATATAGAGCGTGGCAAAAACCACCGGGTAATCGCGGCTGGATACGGCCTCGAAACCGAGCAGGCCCAGGCCATCGAGCGAGAAGATGGTTTCGATCAGCAGCGAGCCGCCGAAGAATGCGCCGACGAAGGCGGCTGGAAAGCTGGCGATGATTAGCATCATGGCATTGCGAAAGACGTGGCGATACAGCACTTGATGCTCAGTCAGGCCTTTGGCGCGCGCTGTGGTGACGTATTGTTTGCCGATTTCGTCTAGAAACGAATTCTTGGTGAGCAGGGTCGTGGTGGCGAAAGCCCCGAGCGCCATGGCGACGATGGGTAATACCAGGTGCCAGGCATAATCGAGCACTTGGCGATACCAGGGAAAGCTCTCGAAACCCGCGGAGGTAAGCCCACGCAGTGGAAAGAGGGACCAAAAGCTGCCGCCGGCGAACAGCACGATCAGCGCGATGGCGATCAGGAACCCGGGAATCGCATAGCCCACGACGATGATGGTCGAGGTCCACACATCGAAGCGCGAGCCTTCGGCGATGGCCTTGCGGATGCCGAGCGGAATGGAAATGCCATAGGAGATCAGCGTCATCCAGAGGCCCAGCGAAATAGAGACCGGCATCTTCTCCTTGACCAGATCGATGACGGAGATGTCGCGATAATAGCTGTCGCCAAAATCGAAGCGGGCGTAGTTCCACAGCATCATGCCAAAGCGTTCGAGCGGGGGTTTGTCGAAGCCGAACTGCTTTTCGATACGAGCGACCAATTCCGGGGAAAGGCCGCGCGAGCCGCGATAGACCGAGCCGTTATTGCTGTTCTGCGGGGCCTGCTGGCCGCTGAAATCGCCGCTGTCGCTGCCGGTCACGCGCTCGGTCAGGGAGGCATCGGCGCCGGTCATGTTGGCAATCGCCTGTTCGACCGGGCCGCCTGGCGCGAACTGCACCACCAGAAATGAAATGGCCATGATGCCGAACACCGTCGGAATCATCAGCAGCAGGCGGCGGAGAATATAGGCGCCCATTCCAGCTCCACAACAGAGGCCGTGAGGTAAGCCGCGGCTTTACGGCTCGGCAAATCACCATGCGGTGAAACCACCTGCTGGCGGAATGCAACACTTCGGCACACCGAATGCAAGGCAGGCGCTGGTTGTGGGTTGCTCCGGCAGGCAAGGACAATCAGGATTGACGACAGTAACCGGAGACAGTCAATGAGCTTTGAAGTCATCGCCGAGGTCGAGGATTCATCGATGGCGCGGGTGCTGATAGTGGCGCTGAAAGCACATGGATTTCATCCACTTGAAAGCGGAGAAGGGGGCCTGCCGGGACTGCCTGGCATGTTCGGGCCGCGTGGCGTGCCAGTGCAGGTTCCCGAAAGGGAAGCGCGCGACGCTCGAATACTGGCGCAGGATTTGTTGCGCGAAATGCTGTCGCCTTGATCCGTTCGGTGCCGTTGGCCCCTAAAATCGCCATAATGGCAGGCCTGGAACTGATAGGCGGTTCGGCGGTTGAACATATAACGGGGTTTGGCTATAAGCCGGCCAAATATTAACTTTATTACGCCCTAAAGGGCAGGAGCAAGCCGATGAAGGTTTGGGTGCGCGGATCGTTATCTGCCGTTGGTTTTGCCGCAATGGGGATGAGCATTGTAGGATGCGCGTCGTCCTCCAACACTGCCAATCTCAACACTATTCAAGCCCCATCGACATTGCGGCCGGTGGCGAGTTCAACGGTAGCGCAAGGCACCTTGCCGGCGATCGGCACGACCGGAGCGCCGGCTCCCGGGCTATCCGGCCAGCCCGTGCTTGGCGGTGTGCAGGCGCAGCCAATGGGTGGGTACAACACGGTTCCTGCCGGAAGCACCGGCCTGCCGCCGATCGGCTCCAGCGTGCAGACGGCCAATCTCAATGGCGGCATGGCACCCATGGCCCAGCCGGGCACGGTGACGGGTGGACCCGAAGGTGTATGGACCGTATTGGCTGGAACCAGCCAGTGCAGGCTCAACCTGCCGCTGACCGTCAAGGAAGGCACCAGCCGGTACCGCGCATCAGCGCCGGGTTGCGCCTTGCCGGGCCTTGCCACCGTGGCGTCTTGGCAGCAGGTCGGCAACCAGGTGCAGATTTTCGACGAAAACAACACTATGGTTGCGGCAGTTGCGCAGAGTGGTGGCCGCTATATCGGCACGCTCGCCGGCGGCCAGGGTATTTCCATGCAGCGCTGACGTTTGCCAGATTCGGCGCCTGAGCTAAGGCAACAATTCCGAATTGGCGCTGGCATTCGTGAGCACCACAACACCTTCCCCAAAGACTGACGGGCCCGTCAGCGCGGCTTACACGGCGCTAGTGGCACGCGGAGTGCTCACTGGTGATCCGGCGCAGCAGGCTGCGGCGCGTTTGCTGGATGGGGTGGCGTCGGGGCTGGAAGGCGGCCAGCATTCCGGATTTCTGGCTCGGCTGATCGAGCGGCCGGAGCCCATCCGGGGTCTTTATCTGTTTGGCGAGGTCGGGCGCGGCAAGACCATGCTGATGGACCTGTTTTTTGCCAATGTGGCGATCAAGCAGAAGCTGCGGGTGCATTTCCACGAATTCATGGATGAGATCCACGCCGGCATCGCAGCGTTTCGCAAACGGGCGAAGGCCAAGGGCGACGATAGCGATCCCGTGGAAGCGGTGGTCAAGCCGATCGTCAAATCCGGATTGGTGCTGTTGTGCCTCGACGAATTTCACGTGCACGACATTACCAACGCGATGTTGCTGTACCGCCTGTTCGACCGGCTGTTCGCGGCGGGCGTGACGCTGGTGGCGACGAGCAATGTGGCGCCGGATGGTCTTTATAAGGATGGGCTCAATCGTGAACTGTTCGTGCCGTTTATCAAGCTGCTGAAAGAGCGCACGCTGGTGGCGGCGCTGCCGGCGGCACAAGATTTTCGGCGGCTCAAGTTTGCCGGGCAGGACGTGTATTTTGTCGGGACCGGCGCTGCGGCGCGCGACGCAATGGACCGACTATGGCTGCGGATTACGGGGGGCGAGCCGGGGGCGCCCACAAGTTTTGAGAGTACGGGACGACAGATCGCGGTGCCATTGACGGCACTGGGAGCAGCGCGGTTCGGCTTTGGCGATCTGTGCGAAAAGCCCTTGGGATCGCGCGATTTCGTACGGCTGAGTCATCAATTCGATTCGATCATCATCGACGACGTGCCGCAAATGGATCGCACGCGCAGCGATGCGGCCAAGCGGTTCATCCTTTTGATCGATACGCTTTACGACCGGGGGGTAAAGCTGGGCGCAAGCTTTGCGGTACCGCTCGAGCAGTTGGCGAGCGACGACAAGACGGCGTTCGAGTTTCGGCGCACTCTGTCGCGGCTGATCGAAATGCAGTCGGAGGATTATCTTGCACAGGGGTTGCGGGCGACAGGTTCTGGCGAGGTCAGCGCGTAACGGTCTCATGCCTATCGGACACCGGCCCATCGCGCACCGGCATGACCCAATGGCGCTTTAAGACGAAGGGTTCACTTGCCCCTCCGAACCGGTAGGGTTAAGACGTGCGCCAAATCAACGCAGTCGGGGATGAGGCTTATGGCGCGCAAGAAGATCGCTCTTATCGGTTCGGGGCAGATCGGTGGAACTCTGGCCCATCTGGCGGCCCTGAAAGATCTCGGCGACATCGTGCTGTTCGATATCGTTGACGGCGTGCCGCAGGGCAAGGCGCTGGATATTTCCCAGTCGGCGCCGGTCGAAGGCTATGATGCCAAAATTACCGGCACGTCCAAATACGAAGACCTCAAGGGCGCCGATGTCGTGATCGTGACCGCGGGCGTGCCGCGCAAGCCCGGAATGAGCCGCGACGATCTGCTGGAAATCAACCTCAAGGTTATGGAGCAGGTGGGTGCAGGCATCGCCAAATACGCGCCCAAGGCATTCGTGATCTGCATCACCAACCCACTCGATGCCATGGTGTGGGCGCTGCAGAAGTTTTCAGGCCTGCCGACCAGCCAGGTCATCGGCATGGCGGGGGTGCTGGATAGCTCGCGGTTCGTGCATTTCATCGCCGACGAACTCAAGGTGTCGGTAGAAGATATCAATGCCTTCGTGCTGGGTGGGCATGGCGACACCATGGTGCCGCTGCCACGTTATTCGACCGTAGCGGGCATTCCCCTGACCGACATCGTCAAAATGGGCTGGATGAGCAAGGACAAGCTCGACGCGATCATCCAGCGTACGCGCGACGGCGGCGCTGAAATCGTCGGCCTGCTCAAGACCGGCTCGGCCTTTTATGCCCCGGCCACCTCGGCGATCGCGATGGCTGAAAGTTATCTCAAGGACAAGAAGCGGGTCTTGCCAGCGGCTGCCTATCTGAACGGCGAGTATGGCGTCAAAGGTACCTATGTCGGTGTTCCGGTGGTGATCGGGGCTGGCGGGGCCGAAAAGGTCATTGAAATTTCACTGAATTCTGCTGAACAGAAGGCATTCGACAAGTCCGTCGCGGCAGTCGAAGGGCTGATCGAGGCTTGCAAAGTCATTGCGCCGAAACTGAAATAAGCTGGGCTGGAACAAAGGCCTTCACCTCGACGGGAGGGGGCGCAGGGCAAATGTCGGTGCGCATACTCGCTGGAATTGACCCACCAAGGGGATTAGACAATGAATATCCATGAACACCAGGCTAAAGAGCTGCTGAAGTCATATGGCGCGCCGGTGGCAGAAGGCGTGGCGATTTTTTCCGCCGATGAAGCTGCAGCGGCGGCCAGGTCGCTGCCGGGACCGCTTTACGTGGTCAAGAGCCAGATTCATGCCGGTGGGCGGGGCAAGGGCAAGTTCAAGGAACTGGGGCCGGACGCCAAGGGCGGAGTGCGGCTGGCCAAGACGGTCGACGACGTCGTCGCCTTTTCCAAAGAGATGCTGGGCAACACGCTGGTGACCAAACAGACCGGCCCGGCCGGCAAGCAGGTCAACCGCC
>NZ_CAXTKA010000006.1:0-209679 GCF_964244875.1 uncultured Devosia sp. | reverse complement strand
CTCACAATGTTCTTCAACCAATCCCTCATCCAGAGTCCCAAGTGAACACTCCCCCCTGACAGGGGGAGGAGCTGCCTGGTGACATCGGCAGCATCGCGGCATGACGACAGCCACGCCCGTGGGAAAACACGAACACCCCTATTGCGCCGACGGATCGCGGCCCTTGTAGGTGGCGGGAATGGAAAAGAACGAGCGGGGAATCTCGACGTCCTTTTCCACGTCATAGAGCGAGAAGGTCAGCTCCGACCCGCTCGGCTCGACCAGGCTCCATTGCGACAGGTCCTTGGTGGCAACGTCGAAGATCAGCGATACCTGCACGGTGCCGGCCACCGTATCGTCGATGATGGTGATGGTCAGGTAGCCATCGGCGCTGGTGACATCGAGCACATTGGCGTTCAGCAGGTCGATCTGGTCGCCCAGGAACTGACGCAGCGGAATGGTGTCCTGAGGATAGGCGTAATAGGTTTCCTCGGAGCGGTTGAGCACGTAGAAGCCTCGGCCCACCGAGACGATCTCTTCCTTGCTTGGCGGATTGTAGCGGAAGCGCACCTTGTCGGGGCGCTCGAGGAAGAACGTGCCTTCGGTGCGCCCGCCCTCGGTATCGATCTGCAGAAAGCGGCCGACCATGGTGCGGATCGCCGAATTGTGCGTGCCGATATCGGCGATCAGCTGCTGCTCCTCGGGGCTCAGGGCACGGTCCAGCGCCAGCACGGGCAGGCTCGCGGCCAGGGCGGCGGAAAGGCCCAGCAGCAATGCGTCGCGACGAATCATGGGCAGTGTTCCCGGCTGAATGTGGTTGAACCCTAACCTAACCAGCAATTGCGGCAACAGCGGGAAGGTTCCGTTCAGCGGGCATTCAGGCCCGAGGCGGGGTAAGGATCAATGTTGATCCGCACCCACCAGGATTTCGCGCTTGCCGGCATGGTTGGCCTGGGAAATGACGCCCTCGCGCTCCATGCGCTCGATCAGGGTCGCCGCCTTGTTGTAGCCGATGGCGAGGCGGCGCTGGATATAGCTGGTCGAGGCTTTCTTGTCGCTCAGCACGATGTGGACGGCCTTGTCGTAGAGCTCGTCGCCGGAGCCGGCATAATCGTCGCCGCCGGCATCGCCGCCCATGTCGCCGCCGCCTTCGTCCTCGTCGGCAATGATGGAGTCGAGGTAGTCGGGGGAGCCCTGGGTCTTGAGATGCGCGACGACGGCTTCCACTTCGCTGTCGGCGACGAAGGGGCCGTGCAGGCGCTTGATGCGGCCGCCGCCGGCCATGTAGAGCATGTCGCCATTGCCCAGCAATTGCTCGGCGCCCTGCTCGCCCAGGATGGTGCGCGAATCGATCTTGGAGGTCACCTGGAAGCTGACGCGGGTGGGGAAGTTGGCCTTGATGGTGCCGGTGATGACGTCCACCGAAGGGCGCTGCGTGGCGGTGATGATGTGGATGCCGGCGGCCCGGGCCATCTGGGCCAGGCGCTGGATAGCCCCTTCGATGTCCTTGCCGGCCACCATCATCAGGTCGGCCATTTCATCGACGATGATGACGATATAGGGCAGCGGCTCGAGGTTGAATTCCTCGCTCTCGAAGATCGCCTCGCCGGTCTCGCGGTCAAAGCCGGTCTGGACGGTGCGGGTGATCACCTTGCCCTCGGCCTTGGCTTCGCCGACGCGCTGGTTGAAGCCGTCGATATTGCGCACGCCGATCTTGCTCATCTTGCGATAGCGGTCCTCCATCTCGCGCACGGCCCATTTGAGCGCCACCACCGCCTTTTGCGGATCGGTGACGACGGGGGTGAGCAGATGGGGAATGCCGTCATAGATGCTCAGCTCGAGCATCTTGGGGTCGATCATGATCAGGCGGCACTGCTCGGGCGTCATCTGGTAGAGCAGCGACAGGATCATGGTGTTGATGCCCACCGACTTGCCCGAACCGGTGGTGCCGGCGATCAGCAGGTGGGGCATGCGCGCCAGATCGGCGATCACGGGCTCGCCGCCGATGGTCTTGCCCAGGCAGATAGGCAGCTTGCCCTTCATCTTTTCGAAATCGGTCGAGCCCAGCATTTCGCGGAAATAGACCATTTCGCGATTGTGGTTGGGCAGTTCGATGCCGATGGCATTGCGGCCCGGCACCACGGCGACGCGGGCGGAAATGGCGCTCATCGAGCGCGCAATGTCATCGGCCAGCGAAATGACGCGCGACGACTTGATGCCGGGGGCGGGCTCGAGTTCGAACAGGGTGACGACCGGGCCGGGGCGCACATTGATGATGTCGCCCTTGACGCCGAAATCCTCCAGAACGCCTTCGAGCTGGCGGGCCATGGCCTCGAGCCTTTCGGGATTGTGCTCTTCGGAAGGACCCTTGTGGCGCGGCTCGGCCAGAAGGCTCAGCGGCGGCAGCTCGAACCCCAGCGGGGCGTCGAGGAACGAGCCCTGCGCCTCGCGGGCCATACGCTGGCCGGGGACGGGACGGGCGGCTGGTGCCGCCACGCGCGGGCTGGTGCGATCGGCCGGATGGAAGCGCGAATCGCCCTGCTGGCGATGGTTTTGCACCACCGGGACCATCGGCGCGTCGGGCACGAAGGGCAGATCGTCCTCAGGCGCGTCGGGATAGTCGAGTTCGGTATCGTCATAGGCCGGGGCGAGGTTGATGCGCGGCTCCGTGCGCGGCTCCATGCCCGGCTCGGCCGGCGCGTGGATGCGGCGCTGGATCGGGGCCATCGAGGGCTCGCGGCGTTCTCCGGCCGGCTCGACGCTGACGTCCATGTCCGGTTCGCGATCGCCGGCCTGCCAATCGGCCTGTTCCGCGCGCCGTTGGGCATGGTTTTCGCGGGCGCGGCGCATCGCCGTGCGCAGGGAATAGCCGGTATGGACCAGGGCGCCCAAGACGATATCGACCAGCGGATTGGTTTCGGGCTCGTCCTGCGGCATGGCGCCGGCTTCGCCCTTGCGGGCGACCGGCTTGGGCGGCACGGCCGAGACGGTGGCGCCCAGCCCCATGCCGATCCAGAACAGGGCGAGGGCCGGGGCCGTGAGGATGATGGCGAACAAGGCCGCCATCAGGCCCACAACCGGGGCGCTGGCAATGGAGGCGGCAGTGGTGCTGAACAGGCCACCGACGAGGCCGCCAAGGCCGGTGGGCAGCGGCCAGGTGGCGGGCATGGCGATAAAGGACAGCACGCCGGCGCCCAGGATGGTCGAGCCGAACCAGGCGGGGGCGCGCAGGCCCATGGCGGTGGGCAGGCGCTTGCGCATCAACGCCCAGCCCCAGAGCGCGGGGGCAACGATCATGACCAGTGCGGCCAGGCCCAGCGTCTGGAACAGGATGTCGGCGATGGCGGCGCCGGCAAAGCCCAGCCAATTGGCCGGGGCCTTGGCCGTGGCATAGGAAAAACTGGGATCGTCCACCGACCAGGAGGCGAGCGCCAGCAAAACGATCGCCACCATAGCCAGCACCACGAGCCCGACCAGGCGCAGCGGAATGTGGATGGAAATGGCCTTGGGCGCGACGGGCGCGGTGATCCTGGCCCGCGGCTTGCTGGCCCGGGCGGGGATGGAGCGCACTTCGTCGAGCATGGGGGTGGGATGTGTCGGCATGGCGGGCAACAGTCTCTACCGGGCGCGGACAATCCCCGCTCAATGATGCGCCATGCTAGAAGAGGGGGGTTAATCTCATGCTAACCATCGACATGGCGCCCAAGAAAAAGGGCCCGCCGGAAACCGGACGGGCCCAGATGAACCGCCTTGCCTGGAGGAAGGACCGGCACTGCGGCAGTAAAGGCGCGGCGCAAGCCACCCGATGGCGCGCCGATTGATCGTGGTGTGCAGCCCGTGCGGTTTGCGAGTGGGAAGCCTCTGTGGCGGGCCAAGAAGAACACGAGCTGCACGCGACGACCAATCGCCGGGTCGGGAGCCGGGCGGCGGTACGCCGCCGCCCGGAACAGGATCAGCTATTGTAGGCGTGTTCGCCATGGGTGGAGATATCCAGGCCATCGCTTTCGGCGCTTTCAGGGGCCCGCAGGCCGCCAAACAGCACCCGCACGATCATCAGGGCGACGAAGGCCACGACGGCGGACCAGACCACGGCGATCGCTACGGCGGTGAGCTGGATCACGAACTGGCCGGTCATGGAATAGGCGGCCGCATCGCCCAGGGCATAGCCGCCTAGCGCGGGCGTCGCGACGATGGCGGTGCCCAGGGCGCCGACAATGCCGCCGACGCCATGCACGCCGAACACGTCCAGGCTGTCGTCATACTTGAAGATGCGCTTGAGCGACACGACCGCCCAGAAGCAGATCGCGCTGGCGACGGCGCCCAGGACCATTGCCCCCAGCACCCCGGCAAAGCCGGCAGCCGGCGTGATGGCGACGAGACCGGCGACGGCGCCGGTCACCGCACCCAGCGCCGAAGCATGACCGCGGCTGACCTTTTCACAGATGATCCAGGCCAGAGCCGCGGCGGCCGGCGCGGTGATGGTGTTGAGCAAGGCAATGGCGGTCAGGCCATTGGCCTCAAGGTTGGAGCCGGCATTGAAGCCGAACCAGCCGAACCAGAGCAGGCCCGCGCCCACATAGGTCAGCACCAGGTTGTGCGGCGCGATCGGCTCCTTGAGGTAGCCGACGCGCGGCCCCAGGACCAGACAGGCGACAAGTGCGGCGATACCGGAATTGATATGCACCACGGTGCCGCCGGCGAAGTCATATGCACCCAGCTTGAACAGCAGGCCACCCGAGTACCACACCATGTGGGCGATCGGAATGTAGGAGAAGGTGAACCAGATCGCCAGGAACGCCAGCAAGGCGCCAAACTTCATGCGCTCGGCTATGGCACCGACGATCAGCGTCGCGGTGATCGCGGCGAAGGTGAGCTGGAAGATCACGAACACCATTTCGGGCAGCAGGAAGGCCGCCGAAAACGTCGTGGTGGTCGAATCGGGGCCGATTCCCGCCAGGAAGAACTTGGAGAAGTCACCGACGAAATTGGACAGTCCCGTGCCATCGGTGGCGCCATTGAAGGCCAGGGTATAGCCATAGGCCACCCAGAGCAGGGCGATCATGGAGAAGCCGGCAAACACCTGGGTCAGCACCGACAGGACGTTCTTGGAGCGGACCAGGCCGCCATAGAACAGCGCCAGGCCGGGCACCGTCATGACGATGACGGCCATGGTGGATACCAGCATCCAGGCGGTATCGCCCTTGTTGACCACGGCGGTCACTTCGGCAACGGCTTCGGCGGCGGGCGCCGCCGCATCCTGGGCGAAGGCGGCCAGGGTGAGCGCAAGAGAGGCGAGCAACGACCCCCCGAGCAGTTTGGACGTTTTGAGAGCTGTCATTTTCTTGGTTTTCTCCGAATGACGCTAAAGGGCTGCCGCGCCGGTTTCGCCGGTGCGAATACGGGTGACGGCGAGCAGATCGAGCACGAAAATCTTGCCGTCCCCGATGCGTCCCGTCTGGGCGCTGTCGCGGATGGCCGTGGACACGGCATCGGCAAGGGCGTCATCAACGGCGATCTCGACCTTCAGTTTGGGCAGGAAGTGCACCGCATATTCGGTGCCGCGATAAATTTCGGAATGCCCTTTTTGGCGGCCGTAACCCTTCACCTCGGTCACGGTCATGCCGTGGACGTCGAGCGAGTTGAGTGCCTGGCGAACCTCTTCGAGGCGTGATGGCTTGATAATTGCTATCACCAGTTTCATGAAAGCCCCTTTGTACGTTTGGCGTCAGTCTGGAATGGCTGGTTAGACTCAAGCGCCGTGCCAAGTCGGCTGCGCGCTAAAAGCGCTTTATTAACAGCAGGTTATTGATCGGCGCTTGAAACAGCGCGCGGTGCGGGCAGAAAACTGCCTCTTTTTTGTGCGCGCTCTGCCCGATTTGGGCAAGATTGCGGCAGCCCATGCCGCGACGCTGACGCGCCTTGCATCGGCACGCCGGGACGGCGACAGTGCCGGCCGAAAGCGAGGCCGGAGCGATGCAAGACGAGCGGTTCGACGTGCTGATCGTGGGCGGGGGCCCGGTGGGGCTGACCCTGGCGTTGGCTTTGGTGCAATCGGCCAGGGGCATCAGGGTTGGCCTGGTCGATCGGCGACCGCTGGCGGTCGGGCCCGACAATCGGGCATCGGCCTTGGCGGCTGGCGTAAAGCGGGTGTTTGGGGCGCTGGGCGTCTGGGCCTGCATGGCCGAGGCGGCGCAGCCGGTCATGGCCATGCGGATCACCGACTCGGGCACCGGCGATCTGTCGCGGCCATTGTTTTTAAGCTTTGAGGGCGAAGTCGCGCCGGGCGAGCCCTTTGCCCATATGGTGCCCAATAGGGTCATGGTGCAGGCCTTGCTGGACGCGGTGGGCGACGCCATCGCGATGATCGCGCCCGCCGAGATTGAAAGCTTTGCGCGCGATGGCAGTGCCGGCGTGCTGCTGCTTGCCGATGGCCGCAGGCTGCGCGCACCGTTGGTGGTGGGCGCCGATGGGGCCCAGTCGCCGCTGCGAGCCATGGCCGGCATCGGGGTGATCGCCCATGACTACGGTCAATCGGGCCTGGTAACCACGATCGGCCACGACCTCCCCCATGAAGGGGCCGCCTATGAGCATTTTCGGCCGGCCGGGCCGTTTGCCAGCCTGCCGCTCAAGGGCAATCGGTCGTCGCTGGTGTGGACCGAAGCCAGCATCGACGCGCCAAAATTCCTCGCCATGGGTCCGGACGAACTCAGCGCCACCATCGAGTCCGTCATGGGCTCGACGCTCGGCGCCGTCGCCGTCGAAGACCAATTGCGGGCTTTTCCCCTCCGCATGCAGATCGCGCGCGCATTCGTGGCGCCGCGCCTGGCCTTGGTCGGCGATGCGGTCCATGTCGTGCATCCCATTGCCGGCCAGGGGCTCAATTTGGGCCTCAAGGATGTCGCGGCCCTGGCCGAAGTGGTGATCGGGGCGATCCGGCTGGGGCTGGATCATGGCAGCGAGGACGTGCTGGCGCGCTACCAGGCGTGGCGGCGGCTCGACGTTTCGGCCATGGCCATGGTCACCGATACGATGAACCGGCTGTTTTCCAATGAACTGGCCCCGGTCCGCGCCTTGCGCGATTTCGGCCTGGGACTGGTGGATCGGACGGAGCCGGTCAAGACCGCCATGATCCGCGCCGCTGCCGGCATCGCCTCCACCGGGCCGCGGCTGCTGTCCGGCTTGCCGCTGTAACGGCACTGCCGCCAGCAGGCTATCACAAAGCCTACCCTGGATTTTAAACCGCCCTTTTTCGCTCAGGTTCCCACTCCTGACCGCACCGCTCCATCCGCGGTGTTAACTTCCAGCTCCTGACCTCAATCCTCGTCCTCGGTGTTAGTTTCCTGCTCCTGACCTCAACCCTCATTTTCAGTGTTGAACCGCCTCTCCCTTGCGTCACACCCCCACGTTTAGCATCAAGCTCGCCATGCCTCATCCCAAACTCTGATGCTTCGTCTCAAACTCCCGTTCCTCGTAGCAAAGTCCCGTTCCTCGCAGTAAACTCGCCATCCCTCGTGTCAAAACTCCCCATCCTGACTTCAAACGCCCTCACTCCCAGTCTTCATCCTCCACTGTCCCGCTGGCACATCTTCCCCGCCAACTGCCACTGGCACGTCCCCAAGTTATCTTATAAGAAAGAGCCTGATGTAACTGTATGCTGCCTTATTAGAACAGACGAGCAGGGGAGGCTTGTTATGCGCCAGATTGGTATCGACCTCGAGGTTCATCGCGCCATCGAGAATGGCCGGATCGCCTTTGGGGAAGACGAGAACGCCATCTTGCGGCGCCTGTTGCGGATTGATGGCATGCCGCGCCTCCCGGCCGAGCCGCGCCTTGTGCCACGACAGCCCAGAAGCAGCGGCGCCTATTGGATCCTTCTGGAAAACGCGCCGATCGAGGCCAACAGCCTCAAGGAGCTGTTGCGCCGGGTGCTGCTGAAGGCCGAGCGCATAAAGCCCGGAACGATCGCGCAGATCGCGGCCATGCCCACGGCAAGAGGCCGGTTCGTCGTTGCCAGTTCGGCGGCGCAACTTTATCCCAAAGCGCCGCACCTGGTGGAATTTGGCGAGCCGCTCGGAGATGGCTGGTGGTACGATACCAATGTGGGGCGGAACCAGATGCAGGCCTATCTCAGGGTCGTTGCAGCCTTGCTGGGGCTGGCAAGCATTCCCCAGATCGGCAAGCGCTCGGAAAAAACCACCATGACGGCCGCGGACCTGGGCCTTTAGCCTAGGCTCGATCCAAGCCGCCTGATCTCGTCGGGATCGATGCTGCGCGCTTCGTCGAGGCTGAGCAAGGGCACGCCCCGGCGGATGGGGAAAGCCAGCCGGCCGGCCACCGAGATCAGCTCGGTCCGGTCGGGCGACAGCGTCAGCCTTGTCTTGGTCAGCGGGCAGACCAGGATTTCGAGCGTGCGCAGGTCGAGCGCATGGCGTGGATCGGCGGGCTGCGCCATCAGTTGAGCGATTTTGAATCGCCACCGCCATGGGTCATTTCATATTCGGTCATGGCGATCAGGGTTTCGGCGCGTTGCTCGAGCGTCCGGGCTTCCAGCAGCACCTGCTTTTCGGCGGCGCCGTAGGGGGAGACCATGCAGCAGAAATTGACCAGGTCGGCCGTGCCGGTGCGCTCGATTTCCTCCCAGTTGAGATCGAAATTGGCGAACTCGGCATAGTCGCGCATCATCTTGACGAAGCGGTCGCGATCGACGGCCTCCTCGCCGTGCTGGCGCTGGAAATCGGCGGCGAAGGGATCGGCCGAAATCATGCATTGGCGATAGGGCGTCATCACCGTCAATTCATGGATGAGGCGGAACCGGGTGATGCCTTCCAGAATGATGAAATAGCGCCCCTCCCCGCTTTCCTCGAAATGGGTGAGCCGGCCCAGGCAGCCGATCTGCTGCAGCGGGGAGCGGCCCTTGGGGCTTTCCTCGGTCACGTCTTCGGGCTGGATCAGCCCGATCATCCGGTCGCCGCGCAGGGCGGCATCGACCATGTCGAGGTAGCGCGGCTCAAAGATGTTGAGCGGGCGATGCGAAAACGGCAGCAGCAAGGCGCCGGTCAGCGGAAAGACCGGAACGGATTTGGGCAGGTCGGCGGAAGATGTCGGGCGCTTGAGCATGATGCTCCTTTCAGGAAAACAATGCCGCCGAGAGCAGGCGGCGACCCTTGAGGGTCGCGGGGTCCTTGGGGCCCCAGGCATCGAACAATTCGAGCAGTTTCTTGCGGGCGCCGTCCTCGTTCCAGGTGCGATCCTTGCGGAACAGCGTCACCAGGGCCTCGGCCGCCTCGATGCGCCGGCCTTCGGCATTGAGCACCACAGCCAGGTCGAAGCGGGCCTGGTGATCGTCGGGATTGCCGGCCAGGGCCGCCTCGAGGGTAGCAGTTTCGGACAGTTCGGCCGCTTCTGCCAACAGGCGCAGCGAGCCGACAAGAGCTGCATAATCGGGTCCGATGCGCCCTTCGAGCGGCAACAGGTCGAGCGTGGTCTGGGCCTGCGCGGCCTCGCCGGCGGCGAAATAAACCTTGGCGAGCCCCAGGAGCGCCGCGGCGTGATCGGGACTGTGCTGTACCACCATGCCGTAGATCTGGGCGGCGCGGCCCAGGTCATTGCCGGCCAGCGCCGCATCGGCAGCAACCAGGGCCGCCTTGATCTGTTCGTCCATCGAGCCTTCGGCAGGCGCCGGTTCGGGGGCGGCGGCAATCACCTTTTCGGCAAACTTGCGCACTTCGCCCTCGGGCATGGCGCCCATGAAGCCATCCACGGGCCGCCCGCCGGCAAAGGCGAACACGGCCGGTATCGACTGAATGCCGAGCTGGCCGGCAATCTGGGGATTTTCATCGATGTTGATCTTGATCAGCCGAATCGCGCCGGCCTTCTCGTTGACCACTTTTTCCAGCGCCGGGGTCAGCGCGCGGCAGGGCCCGCACCAGGGCGCCCAGAAATCGACCAGCACCGGGGTATCGAGGGAAGCATCGATCACGTCGGCCTTGAAGGCGGCGTCGGTCGAATTCTTGATCAGGGCCCCGGCGGGGACGGCATTGGCGGGGGCGACGGCTGCGCCGGTAAACGGAGTGGACATCTAAGGGGCCTTTTGCGGCTTGGCGTGAGGGTCGGACGCGATCTTTTGCGCCCCAAAACCCCGGCCTGACAAGTCCCTGACGCGACATGGAGTCGGGAAGATGGCGGCGGGCGCGATTATGGGTTGCAATCGGAAGTCGCATTGGGCATATAGGCGCGCGTCGCAGCGCTGCCAAGGCAGTGCAGGTGAATGGAGCGCGGGTGTAGCTCAGGGGTAGAGCATAACCTTGCCAAGGTTAGGGTCGAGGGTTCGAATCCCTTCGCCCGCTCCAAAATCTGTGTTGAAGAGATGAACGTCAAAAGGCCGGGCCCAGTGCCCGGCCTTTCGTTTTTTCGCGCCCATTCCGCCGCTCTCGACCAGCCAGTCCGGGGCCGCGATGAAGCCGCCGCAACCCGTTTGCCAGATGCCGCATCGCGATCGCTGATACAAATGGGGAGCCGATACGCGGTTCGCGGTCTTCGGAAACCGGTGCCCTACAGCATCGTCCGGGCGGAACGTGAAACTGCAAAGCCCGGCAACAACGCAAAAAACTATACTCGACTGGTTTGGTAGAGATAATGCCAAATAGCGTTGCGCGGCACATCGGGTGTGGCGAACAGCGAGATGTCGAGATGAGTGAGCAAGCACGCAAGATACGCCTGGGGGCGTTCATCATGGCCACCGGCCATCATATCGCCGCCTGGCGGCATCCGGCGGCCGATGCTGACGCGGGGCACAATATCGAGCATTATCGCGCGCTGGCGCAGACGGCCGAGCGGGGCCTGTTCGACCTGGTGTTCGTGGCCGACAGCCCGGGCGGCTGGGATGGCGACCGCGACCCCGAAATTCGCTCCAGGGTCAGTCATTCAGCCCATTTCGAGCCGGTGACGCTGTGGTCGGCGCTGTCGCAGGTCACCAGCCATATCGGCTTTGTCGCCACGGCCTCGACCACTTACGAGGATCCATACCTGTTGGCGCGCAAGTTCGCCTCGCTCGATCACATCAGCAAGGGCCGCGCCGCCTGGAATGTCGTGACCACGGGGGCGGACGTGTCCAAGAATTTTTCCATCGCCGGCCATCCGGCGCATGCCAATCGCTATGAGCGGGCCGAAGAGGTGGTCGATCTCGTGCTCGACCTGTGGGACAGCTACGAGGACGATGCGCTGATCATCGACAAGGCAAGCGGCGTCTTTCTCGATCCCGGCAAGGTGCACAAGGTCGATCATCACGGCCAGTTCTTCGATGTTGCCGGCCCCCTCAATGTCGCTCGCTCGCCGCAGGGGCGTCCGGTGGTGGTGCAGGCGGGGGCATCCGAAGCCGGGCGCAACCTGGCCGCGCGCACTGCCGAAGTCATTTTCACCGCCAACCAGACGCTGGCCGACGGACAGGCATTCTATGCCGATATCAAGGGGCGCCTCGCCAAGCATGGCCGCCGTCCCGAGCAGCTGCTGATCATGCCGGGCCTGTTTGCGGTGCTGGGCGGCACCGAGGCCGAAGCCAGGCAAAACTACGAGTTCATCCAGTCGCTGGTGCACCCCACGATCGCCTGGGGCATCCTCAAGCAATATTATGTCGGCGTCGATCTGTCGGGGTATTCGCTCGACGATGTGGCGCCGCCGCTGCCCACCGATACCGAGCTCAACAAGAGCCGGCTGAAGCTGGTGTCGGACCTTGCCCGTACCGGGCTCACCCTGCGCCAGCTCTATCTGTCGCTGGCTACTGCGCGTGGTCACCGCACCTTTGTGGGAACGCCCGAACAGGTGGCCGATGCCCTGCAGGAGTGGTTCGAGCATGGGGCCGCCGACGGCTTCAACATCATGCCGCCGGTGCTGCCCACGGGCCTGACCGATTTCGTCGAGCAGGTGGTGCCGATCCTGCAAAGGCGCGGACTCTACCGCACCGAATACGAGGGCAGGACGCTGCGCGAAAATCTGGGGCTGGAGCGCCCGGTCAACCGCTTCGTCGCCCGGGCCAACCAGCAGCAGCGGAGTGCCTCATGAGCCAGCTTCACATCGTCGGTTTCGCCGGCAGTTCCTCGGCTCCTTCGCGCACAAAAAGCCTGGTCGAGACCATCGTTGCGACCACGGCCGACCGCACCGGCGCCCGCGGCACGGTTTATGACCTGGTCGATATCCACCCTTCGCTGGGGGCCACGCTCGATGCGCGGCAGGCGCCGCCCGATCTGGTGGCGCTGATCGACACTATCACCAATGCCGATGCGCTGGTGGTGGGCTCGCCGGTCTACAAAGGCACCTATACCGGCCTGTTCAAGCACCTGTTCGACCTGATCGATCCCAAAGCGCTCAAGGACAAGCCGGTCGTGCTCACCGCCACCGGCGGCAGCGAGCGCCATGCGCTGGTGGTGGACCACGGGTTGCGGCCGCTGTTCGCGTTCTTTTCGGCGGACATCCTGTCGACCGGCATTTATGCCACCGAGGCCGATTTTGCCGACTACCTGCCGGCGAGCGTCAACCTCAAGGCCCGTGTCGAGCGGGTGGTGGACGAACTGGGCTGGCGGCTGGCCAGCGCCCGCAATGCGGACCTCCTGGCGCGGAGCGCCTGACCCCTTTTGCCTTTGGAGACTTCGATGTTTACCCGCAGACAGACGTTTCAGCTTTTTGCCGGCGCCGCTACCGTCCTCGCCTTGCCGGCTTCCGCATGGGCCCAGGATGATGCCAGGCAATTGCGCATCGGCTGGCAGAAAGGGGGCGTCTTCGCCCTCGCCAAGAAGAGCGGCGCCATCGAGGCGCGCCTGGCCCCGCGCGGCGTCAGCGTGACCTGGGCCGAGTTCACCTCGGGCCCGCCGCTGCTGGAAGCCCTGGGGGCCAATGCGCTGGACTTCGGCTCGACCGGCGACGTGCCGCCACTGTTCGCCCAGGCGGCAGGCGGGGACCTGGTCTATGTGGCGGCAACGCCAAGCAGCCTCGACGGCTCGGCAATCCTGGTCAAGCAGGATAGCCCGATCAAGACGCTGGCCGATCTCAAGGGCAAAAAGATCGCCTTCAAGCGGGGATCGAGCGCCCACAACTTCATCGTCAAGGCGTTGCGTATCGCGGGGTTGACGTTGGACGATGTCACTCCGCTCGATCTGGGGCCACCCGACGCCGCGCCGGCGTTCGCCAACAACCAGGTGGACGCCTGGGTCATCTGGGATCCCTACTATGCCATCGCCGCCCAGGATGCGCAGACCCGCGTGCTGACGACAACCGAAGGCGTGCTGAACTCCTACGGGTTCCTCCAGGCGAACGGCAGCTATGCCAGGCAGAACCCCACCATCGTGGCCGAAGTCATCGACGCCTTGCGCAAGGTGGGCCAGGGGGCGCAGGCCGATCTCGATGGCACCGCGGTGGGCGTTTCCGAAATGACGGGCGTGCCGGTGCCCATCACCCGCATTACGCTGGGGCGCAAGGGCGCCGACCTGGGCGCCATCGTTCCACTCAACGACGAGATCATCGCCGGCCAGCAAGCCCTGGCCGACGAGTTCTTCGGGCTCAAGATCGTTCCGCGCCAGCTGACCGTCAGCGATATCGTCTGGTACCCGCCGGCGCTTTGAGCATAGCGGCCGGCACCTGCCGGCCCCATTTCTGCATCGACGGAGGCCGACATGACACTTGCAGCTGACCTGGGCAAACCCCTTGCCTTGCCCGGCGGGCCGGCCCTCCGCGCGCCGCGCCGGCCCCTTGTGGTTTCGCTGGCGGCGCTGCTGCCGTTCCTGCTGCCGCTCGGCATCGTGCTGGTCTGGCAGGCGGCGTCCTCGTTCGGCTGGATCAACAACCGGCTGATGCCGGCGCCGATCCAGGTGGTCTGGGCGTTCTGGGACAAGCTATCCACCGGCGAGCTGGCGGTGGATATCCAGGCCAGCGCCGTGCGGGCCATTTCGGGCCTGCTGGTGGGCGGCTGCATCGGCTTCGTGCTTGGCCTTGCCAACGGCATGTCGCGGCTGAGCCACGCGCTGACCGACACGACGCTGCAGATGCTGCGCACCATTCCCAACCTGGCGCTGATCCCGCTGGTCATCCTGTGGTTCGGCATCGGGGAGGAGGCCAAGCTCTTCCTGACGGCTTTGGGCGTGTTCTTTCCGATCTACCTCAATACCCTGCATGGCGTGCGCAATGTCGATCCGCAACTGATCGAAATGGGCCGCGTCTATGGCATGAGCGGCTGGACCCTGTTTCGCAAGGTGATCTTTCCCGGAGCCCTGCCCTCGATCTTTGTCGGCTTGCGGTTCTCGCTGGGCATCATGTGGCTGACGCTGATCGTTGCGGAAACCATGGCGGCATCGTCGGGGATCGGCCACATGGCCAATTCGGCGCGCGAATTCATGATGACCGACGTCGTGATCCTGGCCCTGCTGATCTACGCGCTGCTTGGCAAGCTTGCCGATATCATCGCGCTGACCCTGGAGCGGCTCACGCTGTCGTGGAACCCCGCCTATCAAAAACCCGAAAGGGGCTGAGCCATGAGCCCATCGATGCGCACCAAGAACGTCTGGGGCCGCGATATCGAGCCCGAATATCCGGCTCTGGCGCCTCGCCAGCGGCCCGACGCACGCGGCGCCGGCATTCGCATCAAGGGCCTATCCAAGAGCTTTGGCGACGTGCCGGTGCTGCACGGGCTCGATCTCGAGGTGCCGGCGGGCCAGTTCCTGGCTATCGTGGGCAAGAGCGGCTGCGGCAAGAGCACGTTGCTGCGTTTGCTGGTGGGCCTGGACACCCCGTCGTCAGGCAGCATCGGCTTCAGCGGTCCGGACGGCGGCGCGGCAGAACCCAGCGCCCGCATCGTCTTTCAGGAGCCTCGGCTGCTGCCCTGGGCCAGCGTGGCCGACAATGTCATCGTCGGCCTGGGCGAAGGCATCAACAAGCGCGATGCCAACCGGCTGGCCGAGGCCGCCTTGGCCGAGGTGCAGCTGGGGGAAAAAGCGGGTGAATGGCCATCGCGGCTTTCGGGCGGGCAACGCCAGCGCGCCGCCCTCGCCCGGGCGCTGGTCAGCCGACCGCGCGTTCTTGCCCTCGACGAACCGTTGGGGGCGCTCGACGCGCTGACCCGCATCACCATGCAGGCACTGGTGGAGCGGGTCTGGCAGGAGCAGGGCTTTACCGCCCTGTTCGTCACCCATGACGTCGGGGAGGCGGTGGCGCTGGCAGACCGCGTGATCGTGCTCGACGAGGGCCGTATCGCGCTGGACCTCACTATCAGCCAGCCCCGCCCGCGCAGCCGCGGCGCCGCCGATCTGGCCGACATCGAACGGCAATTGCTCAAGGGCATATTCAAGTAAGCTCACAGCGCCCCCCACAACCATCATCGCATAATCCGGGGATGGACGAAGCAGCCATGCCGCGGGGCCCCGTTCAGAGCGCGGGCGCGGTGCGGGCCTTGGCCAGTTCGGCGCCGCGCGTCAGCAGCCAGGCCAGCCCCAGTTGCAGCGCCAGACCCGTCGCGAGCAGGATGCCATCGATCAGCGGGTCGGGCAGCAGCGCGGACTTGAGCGCCTGTAAAATCATCGAGACCACCGTGCCGAAGCCGAATACGGCCAGACCATGCCGTCCCAGAAGGCGCAGGGGTGCCGCCCAGGCGGTCTGGGCGAAATGGCGGATCGCGCCGATCGAGGCCATGACGTAAAACAGCGCCAGGGCGTGCGACAGGCGGGGCAAGGCCAGAAAGGTCTTGTCGAACCAGGTGATGTAGAACGGCAGGCCGGCCTTGTTCAGGGCGCCGAGCATGGCCATGCCGGCGCTGGCGATGACGGGCAGCTTGACCCAGAACAGGGCCAGCACCAGCCAGGCCAGCGACAGCGCGAACAACAGGCTGGTGCGCGGAATAAAGCGCCGCCCCTGTTTCATCGCCGCCCCGCAGAGCAGGCCGGTGATGAACAGCAATTGCCACGATAGCGGATTGAAGAACCAGCCCCCGGCATTGGGATAGTTGGGCAGGTTGAGGCGGAACTGCCCCGCCACCGCCCAGAGCGCAACCGAGGCGCCCAGCACCGGCACCGGCCGCTTGAGCCCGACATAGAGCAATAGCGGCGTTGCCAGCAGCAGGATGATGTAGAGCGGCAGGATATTGAGATAGCCCAGTTGATGGGTCATCAGCGGCAGGCCGATCAGGGTGGCCAGCGGCTCGACGAACAGGCGCGGGATATTGTTCCTGGTCAAGACCTCATGCTGGCCGAACCACAGGGCGGCGGTCGCGAAAATGGCAAGCGACAGGAAGGTGATGGCCAGGTGCACGAAATAAAGCTGGCGTGCCCGCGCCCACACCCTGGTGGTGGCCAGCCAGAGCGAGCCAGTGCGGAAGCGGGGGGAATAGGCGAGCCCCGCCGCGAGGCCCGACATGAAGACGAAGGCCTCGGCGGCGTCGGAAAAGCCGAAATTGCGGCTGGTGAAATTCTCGTAGATGGTGCCCGGCACGTGGTTGACGAAGATCATCACCAGAGCCAGGCCGCGAAACATGTCCAGGCGCGCATCGCGCTGGGCGGGCACGCCGTCGATATCGATGCTGGGCGTGTCGGTGGTCAGGCGTGACCAGCTGGCGCCCACGCGCTCCCAGGTGCGGGGGAAGGTTTCAAGCATGGATGGCAGCGCGCTGCGCCGGCTCCAGGACGATGATGGGCTCGAGCGGGCCCTGGGTGGTCCAGGCCGTGATGACGCGCCGATGTTCCAGGATCACCGCGGAGGGGGCCTGTTCGGGCGGGGTCCGGAAGTACCACGGCGTGCGGCCGGCCGGTGCAACGCGCGAACTGAGCGAAATCAGCAGCGGCGCGAAAATCGCGGGCAGCATGGCAGGGGCGACCCAGACCGCGATGCCCGGAGCCAGCAGGATCGTGGCGGCCAGGGTCACCGCGCCGATCACGACGATCCACCAGCTATTGGCGAAGGCGTCGCGCAGGTCGAGCCGGTTTTCCGCGCGCCGCGTGGCGGGCCAGCCGCCATCGAGGCCGAGCAGCACCTGCATCACGGCCCGGCTCTGCAGCATCAGGAGGATGGGCGCGAGCAGGGTCGAGAACACGATTTCCAGCAGCACCGAGCCGGCGGCGCGCAGCGTACCGCCGAATTGGCGGTTCTGCCCGTCGAACATGCCGCGCAGCAGGATCAGCACCTTAGGCAGCACCAACAGCAGCGCCACGCCCACGGCCAGGCTCAGCACGCCCTCCCTGAACAGGGCGGGGACGCGCGGGAAACTGCGTTCGGGCAGCATGGCGGACAGGATGCTGGCCCCCATCAGCACCAGCCAGAGCGGGGAGGCAAGATAGGCCATGATGCCCTGGAGGAACACGAAGCGGCTCCACAGCCGCAGCTTGGGGGCAAACATCAGCCGCCGGTGCTGCAGATTGCCCTGGCACCAGCGCCGATCGCGCTTGGCATATTCGACGAGGTTTTCGGGACCTTCCTCGAACGAGCCGCCCAGAAACGGGTCGAGATGCACATGCCAGCCGCCACGCGCCAGGAGCGCCGCCTCGACATAGTCGTGGCTCAGGATATGGCCGCCATAGGGTGGCTTGCCCGAGAGCACCGGCAGGCCGCAATTGGCAGCGAAAGCGGCAACGCGCACGATGGCGTTGTGACCCCAATAGGGGCCCTCATTGCCTTGCAGGACTGCCGCGCCGCGCGAAAAGGCGGGCGACAGATAGGCGGCGGAAAACTGCATGGCGCGGCCGAAGAAGGAGCGCGCATTGATGATCCTGGGCAGGGTCTGCAAGAGGCCCAGCCGCGGCTCGGCGTCCATGCGGCGCGCCATGGCGCCCATGGTCGCGCCTTCCATCAGGCTATCGGCGTCCAGGATCAGCATATAGTCGTAGGCGCCGCCGGAGCTGACGACGAAATCCTCGACATTGCCGGCCTTCTTGCCGGTATTGTGCTCGCGGCGGCGATAAAAGATCCGGCCGTCGCTGTCGGGCTCGCTCACCAGGTGCTGGAACCACACCGCTTCCATGGCCGCCACGTCGAGCGCCGTGGTGTCGCTGAGGATGGCGAAGTGAAAGCGCTGGTGGATGCCCAGGGCCCGCAGGCTGCGGTTCATCGCCGCGACGCGCGCAAAGGTCACCAGCGGGTCTTCGTTATAGATGGGCACGAGAACCGCGGTCAGGCCGCGCGGCACCTGGCGCTCGTCGAAGGCGGGCGGGCGGTGGGGCACGAAGAGCCCGATAATGCCGGCCGCGCCGCCCCAGACCAGCCAGAAGCCGGACAGGCCCACCAGGACGGTGCGCAGCACGTCGATCGGCGACACGCCGCCCTTGGCGGAGAAGCCGAGGAAAATCCAGCCGCCAACTACGCTCAGCAGCGCTGCCGCGCCGAGCGCGGCGGTTCGGATCAGGGCGGCCCGCGTCATGGCGCGATCCACCGATAGAGCTTGCACCATCGGTTCCGCGTCACAGCCAGGGCAGCACGGCCAGCACGTTGCGCAGCGTGGCCATGAGGGAACCACCGCGCTCAAGCCGCTGCTTGGGCATGATCATGGGAGCATTGGGGAGGGCGGTGGCGATTATCAGATCGCTATCGTATTTCATGCGGCTGCTCTCCACTGGTAGAGCCAGGTTTCTGTTAATTGCTTGCCGCCCCCGACAAGATACGCTTTGAGTTCCATAGGCATGCCGTCTTCGGCAGCCTCGACATCCAGCACAAGACGCCAGACGCCATTTGCTTCGACCTTGGACACAGTCGATGTCATGATGGTGCCGCTCGACACGTTGGCGAGAACGTCCGGCGGCGTCTCGGGTTCCCATTCCTCGAGTTCGCCGCCGGCGAAATCGACGACGAACTTGCGCAGGTTCTGCGCGTTTTCAACGCCGGACACGCCACCGGCCCCGGCCCTTGTTTCCACCACATAGCCGAGCGCCGTGCCGTCGGGCGCCAGGTCACCCCAGAGCAGGCGATAGCGGAACTCCCGCTCCTGGCCCGCCTTGACGGGATCGACCGGAATCCAGAAGGCAACGATATTGTCGTCGACCTCCAGCTTGGAGGGAATTTCGATGAGCCGGATATGGCCCTGCCCCCAGTCGCCGATCGGCTCGACATGAACCGAAGGGCGGCGCTCGTAGTGGGCGCCGGCATCCTGGTAGGTCTCGAAATCGCGGCCGCGCTGGTTCAGACCGAACGAGCGGGGATTGTTTTCCCAGAGGTAGGAATTGCCGATGGCGGGCGCATTGTTGAGCGGGCGCCACATGACTTCCCCGGTCTCGCGGGTGATCGAGAGGCCATTGGTGTCGTGCACCTGGGGCCGATAGTCGTCGAAGCTGGCGCGATTGGTTTCGCCATACAAGAACATCGAGGTCAGCGGCGCGACGCCCAGTTCGGCCACGTCGGCACGAAAGAACAGGCGCGCCGTCACCGCCATGATGGTGCCCTGGGCGGCATCGCTGGCCGGCGTGATCTCGAACCGATAGGCGCCGGTGACGCTCTGGCTGTCGAGCGCGGCATACAGCACCAGCGGGGCGCCAATGGTGGGGCGCTCCAGATAAAACTCGGAAAAGCGGGGAAACTCCTCGGGCCCTTCAAGCCAGGAATTGAGCAGCAGGCCGCGCGCGCTCTGGCCATAGACATTGTCGCGGCCCAGGGCGCGAAAATAGCTGGCGCCGAGGAAGGAGACCAGTTCGTCCACCTTGTCGGGCGCGTTGAGCGGGTAGTTCAGGCGAAAACCGGCGACGCCGGGGAAGTCGACCTTGGCCGCCTGCGCGCCCAGCGTGACGTCATGATACTCGAAATCGGCGGCGGCAAAGCTGAACGGGGTGGCCATGCCGCCATCGAGTTCATAAAGCTTGACCGGTTCGGGGAACAGCCAGCCCAGGTGAAATCCATGCACCTGATAGCCGGCATCCAGATCGGCCCACTTGCCGTGATCGCCGCGATACTGGATCTTGCGATAGGCATCGTAATCGAGCCCGGCGAACAGGTCCGGCAGCTTGAAACTGGGCGCCTGGTAAGGTCCCGCCGCCATTTCGCGCATGCGCGCGGTCAGGTCTTCGAAGCTGAAGGCAAAGCTGGTTGCAGATTGCGCCTGGGCAAATCCCGGCCCCGTCAGGGCGGTTGTCGACAGCAAAACGAAACTGGCACCGATGCCTTGCAAGACCAGGCGGCGGCTCGGACGCTGGGACGAAACGGGGTGGGTCAAACTACATACTCAAGACCTGACGCGGGCTTACCTTTTTCGGCAAAACGGCAACGCGGCAATGGGGTAAAAGTTGTTGCATGACAGCCATGCAAATTGTGACGGGCAGGCCAGCGCTTCAATTGTCTCGGACCGGACAAAATCCGGCCCGCAAATGGATCGGCAACGCTCTTCACGTGCTCGTGATTCAGCTTTTGACAGGGATATGCGGCAGGAAAACGGCGTGGTCAGTGACAAAAGGTCCTAGCCCGCTTCGGGGCTGGTTTGCGCGTCGGCGGCTCTGGTCGGTGCGCTCCATAGCGCCTTCAAACCGACATAGGCCAGGTCAAGCCGCTCGCTCAGAGCAATTGCAGGGTCATCCAGCCAGGCCGTGGTCGCCTGCGCAAACGCTGCCATGCCGGTGTGTCCCGCCAGTTCGGCCGGCAAATGGCTGACGCCACGCAACTGCAGCAATTTTGCCAGGGCATGGGCCATCGCGGCGTGCTTGGTCAGTTCTCGTTCGGCCAGTGCCGGGGTGGCGGCAATGATCTCTTGGCGCGGATGGGAGATATGCCGGTTCGCCTCGAGCAGCGGCACGACCGCATTGAAGGCAAAAAACAGCACGTCGAGCGGTGCCAGACCGTCCGGCGCCGTTTCGATGAAGCCGGTCAGCGCCGAAAGCAATACAGCGGCGCCATCGAACAGCACCTCCCGCTTGTCGGGAAAATGCCGAAAGAAGGTGCGCTCCGTGACCCCGGCCCGGGCCGCGATTTCGGCTGCCGTGGTTCGCTCATAACCACGCTCTGCAAACAGGTTGAGTGCCGATTGTTGCAATCGCACCCGCACATCCTTGTCGCCTAAAGCCATAGCACCCCCATTGACAGTCACTGACATGAAGCTCATATGTCAGTCACTGACGCAGCGACGATAGCATGCCGCTGCCACAGCGAACAGGAGATCGATATGCACGTCTTTCTAACTGGAGCCAATGGCTGGATCGGATCGGCCATTGGCCGCGACCTGCTGGCGGCGGGCCATTCCGTGACGGGGCTGGTGCGCACGCGCGAAAAGGGCGCGGCGCTGGCGGCGGCCGGTATCACGCCGCTGATCGGCGGACTAGGCGATGTTGATACGCTGCGGGCTGGCGCCAGCGACGCCGACGGCATCATCCATACCGCGTTCGGGCTCGATCTGTCCCAGATCGTCGCGCTCGCCGCAGAGGAGCGCCTGGCGCTCGAAACCTTCGAAACGGTGTTTGCCGGATCGGATCGGCCGATCATCGTTACCGGCGGCGTGCCGCTGACGCCGCCGGGCGAAACCTTCATGGAAAACGCTCGACCCCCCGTCATGCCCGCTTTCCCGCGCGCCTCCGAGCAAATCGCTTTCGCGCTGGCGGAACGCGGCCTTCGCGCCAGCGTCGTGCGCAATCCGCGCTCGGTGCATGGACAGGGTGAACGCCATGGCTTTGTGCCCATGCTGGCGGCCGTTGCCAGGGCCAAGGGGGTTTCAGGCTATGTCGGCGACGGGCAAAACCTGTGGCCTTCGGTGCATCGCAGCGATTCTGCCCGCGTGTACCGACTGGCGCTGGAACGCGGCGCGGCTGGAGAGGCCTATCATGCCATCGCCGAGGAGGGCGTGCCCTATCGCGCGATTGCCGAAGCGATCGGACGGCAGCTCGGCCTGCCTGCACGGTCGCTGACCACCGAGGAGGCAGAAGCCCATTTCGGCGGCCTGGCCATGTGGGTTGCAGGCAATGGCCCGGCATCCAATACCCAGACCAGGGCCGTCTTGGGCTGGGAGCCCCGTGAGTTGCGCATCATCGCCGATATCGAACGGCCGGACTATTCGCACTAGTCCTGCGGGCCGCCGGACGCAAGCGCGTTGTCCTCTTGCCGATCGGTTGCCGCGCTTGTGCTCCTGGTTTTGACGCCTCTAGTGCTCGCAAAATCGGGCACCTCTTTCGCAAGACATGCCCTAGAGCGCTGCGCCATTGGCCGCAAACAGGTGAATGCGGGCCGGATCGATATGGGCGGTCACCGCGGCGCCCAACGCCACGTCGCGCTGGCCTTCGAGCACGATGGTCATGGCCTGCCCATCCGTGGTGGTCGTGTACAGCAGGGTCTGCCCGCCCAGGTTCTCGACCAGATCGACCTTTACATCGGCCAGCCTGATGCCACTGCCGGCGGTCAGGGTGATGTGCTCGGGGCGAACGCCGAAGGTGACGCTCTCGCCGGCCTTGCCATTGACCGCGCGCGGCAGGGTCAGGGCGTCGCCGGCGGTCTTGAGCCGGCTCGAGGTGCCGTCGACGCCCTCGATGCTGGCGGACAGGAAGTTCATCTTGGGCGAGCCGATAAAGCCGGCGACGAACAGATTGCGCGGATTGTTGTAAAGTTCGAGCGGGGGGCCGGCCTGCTCGATCACGCCTGCGCGCAGCACCACGATCTTGTCGGCCATGGTCATGGCTTCGACCTGATCGTGGGTCACATAGATCATGGTGTTGCCCAGATCGTTGTGCAGCTTGGCGATCTCGACGCGCATCTGCACCCGCAGTTCGGCATCGAGATTGGACAGGGGCTCGTCGAAGAGGAAAATCCTGGGCTCGCGCACAATGGCGCGGCCGATGGCAACGCGCTGGCGCTGGCCGCCCGACAATTGCTTGGGCTTGCGCTTGAGCAGCGGCACGATCTGCAGGATTTCGGCGGCCCGGTTGACCCGGCTTTCGATCTCGGGCTTGGGGACGCGGGCGGTTTCGAGCCCGAAGGCCAGGTTCTGATAGACATTCATGTGCGGATAGAGCGCATAGGACTGGAACACCATGGCGATGCCGCGCTTGGCTGCCGGGACGTCGTTCATGCGCTGGTTGTCGATCACCAGGTCGCCGCCGGTGATCGGCTCCAGCCCGGCGATCATGCGCAGCAGGGTGGACTTGCCGCAGCCCGAGGGCCCCACGAACACGGTGAATTCACCAGGCTCGATGGTCAGGTCGATGCCGTGCACGACCTCGACGTCGCCATAGGCCTTGACGATTTTGCTGAGCGTGACACTGGTCGCCATGGCGGTCTCCTTCAGGCTCCGGCCGAAAATTGCGCCGGCACCCACGACTTGTACTTGGGATGATCGGCAGCGAGCGGCAATTCGACATCCTGGTGGTTGGTCGAGGACTGGTAGAATGCGGTGACCAGTTCCAGCGCGCGGCGCGAGTCGGCGCTGGTCACCGGCAAGGCGGCCTTGCCGGTCAAGGCATCATGGAAACGCGCCATCTGCGTCTGGAACCGGCTGGGCACATGCACCCAGTCCTTGAGCAGGGCGGCGATCTTGTCGGCCGTCTCGGGATTGCGCGGCAGGATTTTCCAGGGCTTGTCGCCCGGATTATAGGCCTGGTGATCGCTTTCGAACGTCACGTTCTCGAAGGCGAAGCGCAGCCTCGTGATTTCGTCGGCCGAGCCGAGCGTGGCGGTGAAGCTGCCCAGCGCGCCGCTTTGCAGTTCCAGCGAGGCGGTGACGCAATCCTCGACCTCAATATCGTTGACGCGGGTCGCGACGCGGCCGAACAGGCACTTGATATCGCCCATCAGATAGGTGAACAGGTCATGCTGGTGGATGGCATGGGTCATCAAGACGCCGCCCAGTTCGGTGGCCCATTTGCCGCGCCAGGGCACGGCGTAATAGTCCGCGCCGCGGGTCCACAGCGTTTCGACCGTGCCGACATAGGGCTTGCCGGCGAGACCCGCATCGATGATGGCCTTGGCCTGCTCGATGCCGTCGCCGAAGCGGTACTGGAACACCGGCATCAGCTTGCCCCTGGACAGCTGCTCCTGGGCGATCACCGCGTCGACCTGCTCCAGCGAGCCGACCAGCGGCTTTTCGCAGATCACGTGCTTGCCGGCCTTGAGCGCCGCCATCACCATGGGATAATGCAGCATGGGCGGGGTGCAGATATCGATGATGTCGATATCGTCCATTGCCAGCACGTCGTCGAAACTGGTGAGACGCCGCTCGATACCGAATTCATCGGCGATCGGGGTCATGCGCTCGACATTGAGATCGCAGAGCGCGACGACCTTGAACTTGTCGGGATTGGTGATGTAGCCCTCGGTGATATGGCTCCTGCCGATGCCGACGCCGATGATGGCGACCGTCTTGATCTCGCTCATGGCGCCCACTCCGTGCCGCGTTCGGCCAGTTGCTGGGCCGTCAGGGCCAGCTTCATGGCGTTGAAACACCGCTCCTGCGGCATGGCCGTCTCGGTGCGATTGCGCACGTCATCGAGGAATTGCGGCCCGAACGGCAGCTCGGTCGTGCTGCAATCGATATGGCGCGGGCCCTCGGCGTTGACGATGAACAGGTGATCGCCGCCGGGATGGCCGGCGATATCGATATATTTGCGCAATTCGATATAGCCCTCGGTGCCCAGGATGGTCAGGCGCCCATCGCCCCAGGTGGGCAGGCCGGCGGGGGTGAACCAGTCGACGCGGATATAGCCCGAGGTGGTGTCGGTCTTGAGATGTACATCGCCGACATCCTGCAGGCCGGGCCGGTCGGGATGGGCGCGGTTGGCGACGCTGGCGGAAACGACCTGCGCATCCATGGCGCCCGAAAAGAACAGGAACTGCTCGAACTGGTGGCTGGCGATATCGGTCAGGATGCCGCCATAGCGGGCGCGCTCGAAGAACCAGTCCGGCCGCTGGTTATTGCGGATGGCGTGCGGCCCGAGGCCCACGGTATTGATGACTTTGCCGATGGCGCCCTGGGCGATGCGATTGCCCGCCTCGACGGTGGCGCGCACTTCGAAGTGCTCGGAATACATCACCCCATAGATGCGGCCGGTCTCTTTTTGCACCCGCTTGATTTCGTCGAGCTGGGCAAACGTGGTCATGCCCGGCTTGTCCGATAGCACGTCCTTGCCATGCCGCATGGCGGCGATGGAGATGGCGGCGCGATCGGCGGGGATCGCCGCGGTGACGATAACCGCGATCCCGGCATCCTCCAGAATTTCCTTCGGATCGGCCACCCGCCTGGCCTCGGGGAACTTTGCCCCAAAGGCGGTGGCGAGGTCGTCCTCGACGGCGTGGAACGCAACGAACTGCGCCCCGGCGGTCTTGAGGCAATCGACCTGGCCATAGATATGGGCGTGGTTGATGCCGATGGCAGCGAATTTCAAATCTGACATGGGTCTAGCGTTTCATACCGGTCGTGGCGATGCCCTCGATGAGCAGGCGCTGGAAGAAGAGGAAGAACAGGAAAATCGGCAGCAGCGACAGGATGGACATGGCGAACAGCCCGCCCCAGTCGGATTGGGCGGAGCTGTCCACGAAGGTGCGCAGCCCCAGCATCACGGTATAGGTGCGGATATCGCTGAGATAGATCAGCGGCCCGAAGAAATCGTCCCAGGTCCAGATGAAAGTGAAGATCGCCGCGGTCGCCAGTACCGGCGTCGACAGCGGCAACAGGATTTTCCAGTAGATGCGCCAGGGGGAGCAGCCGTCCATCATCGCGGCTTCGTCCAGCTCCTTGGGCAGGCCGCGAAAGAACTGCACCATGAGGAAGATGAAAAACCCGTCGGCGGCGAGGAACTTGGGCACGACCAGAGGCAGGAAGGTATTGACCCAACCCAGGTTGTGAAACAGCACATATTGGGGGATCAGCGTCACCTGATAGGGCAGCATCAGGGTGCCCAGCATCATGGCGAACCAGAACGGGCGGCCCCAGAATTCCAGCCGCGCGAAGGCAAAGGCGGCCAGCGAGCAGGTCGCGAGATTACCGATGATGGCGAGGATCGCGATGGTGAAGGAATTGATGAAAAAGGTGCCGAACGACACCCGCAAGCCGACCCAGCCGCGGAAATAGGAGTCCAGACTCCACGCGCTCGGCCACAGCGAATTGGCGGTGAAGATTTCGTTTTCCGGCCGGAACGAGGCCGACAGCATCCAGAGCAGCGGATAGAGCATCAGCACCGAGGCGCCGATCAGCAGCACATGGGCGAGTATCGACAGGACGCGCTTGCGGGTCCGCGCGCTGGCAGTGTCGGCTTCGCTCACGACGGTCAGGCGCGCGACATCAGTCGTCATAATGCACCCAGTATTTGGAGGTGAGGAAAGAGAAGGCGGTAAAGCACCCCACGATGGCCAGAAGGATCCACGCCAAGGCCGAGGCATAGCCCATGCGGAAAAAGCTGAACGCCTCCTGATAAAGATAGAGGGTGTAGAACAGCGTCGAGTTGATCGGATTGCCGGTGCCGCCCGAAATGATGAAGGCGGGGGTGAAGCTCTTGAAGCCCTCGATGGTCTGGATGATGAAGTTGAAGAACACGACCGGGGTCAGCAGCGGCAGGGTGATCTTCCAGAACTGGCGCCATTTGCTGGCGCCGTCGAGCGAAGCCGCCTCATACATGTCCGCCGGGATCTGGCGCAGGCCGGCAAGGAAAATGATCATGGGCGAGCCGAACTGCCAGATCGACAGCACCACCAGCGTCCAGAGCGAAAAGCGGGGATTGGAAATCCAGGCCGGGCCCTGGATGCCGACCAGCGCCAGCGCGTCGTTGACGACGCCGTCGCCGGCAAACAATTGCCGCCACAGCACGGCAATGGCCACCGAAGCGCCCAGCAGGGAGGGCAGGTAGAACACGGCGCGATAGAGCGGCAGCCCCTTCATGCCGCGATTGAGCAGCAGCGCCACGCCCAGCGCGAAGGCCAGCTTGAGCGGCACCGAAAACACCACGAAAAACAGGGTGACCCGCATCGAGGCGGAAAATTTCGGATCGGCGGTGACGATGCGCATGTAGTTGGCGGGCCCCACCCAGTCGGGTGCCGTCAGCAGGTCGAAATTGGTGAAGCTGAGATAGAGCGAGGACAGCATCGGGCCCAGGGTGAGCCCGAAGAACCCCAGGAACCAGGGCAGCAAAAACAGATAGCCCGGAGCGTTGCGGCTCCACAGCTGGGACCAAAGCGAAGGAGAGACCGCGCGCCCCATGGCCGGAGCGCTGTTCACGTCTTGCAGAGAGCGCGCGGTCATAAGGTTCAGCCCGCCGCGCGGGCGAGGATTTCGGTGGCCTGCTGAAAAAAGGCCGGGCCGGCATCCTGCGGGGATTGCTGCTCGAACGCCACTTCCTGGCTCTTGGTCTTGAACGCCACGCCCACTTCGCCGGCAGCGGCGGGCGGGGACGGCGGCAAGGCGCCCAGCAGGTCGCCCAGATTGGACACGAAATTCAGCGCGATCTGGCTCTGCGGATCAAGCGTTGGCGCAATGGCTTCACGCAAGGCCTTGGAGCATGGAATGCCGCGCTCGACCCCCAGGATCTTGCCGGCTTCGGCATCGTGGATGAAGAAGTCGACGAACTTGGCGCCCGCCGGCAATTGCTGGGATGCGGCGCCCAGCGAAAAGAACATCGAGGGCTTGCGATAGTGCCCGCCCCCCGCACCCGGCTTGGCGCGCGGGTAATTGATCATGGTCAAGGGGTCCTGGTTAACGGCCTGGAAGGCGATGAGCTGGTTGGAATTGGCATAGGTCACGGGTGCCTTGCCAAGCGTGACCATGGTGTTTTCAATGGCGTCGGTGGCGTCCAGCGCCTGATCGTCGGGGGTCACGAGGACGTCGGCGGCACGCAGGTCGGCCCACATCTGGAGCCATTCGGTGATGTCCTCGGCGGTAAAGCCGGCCTTGCCGTCGGCAGTATAGAGCGCGGTTCCGCGTCCACGCAGCCAGTTGTCCAGTGCCGGCTCGTTGCCGCTGGCGTCCTGCCACAGCTTCATGCCGGAGCGCTTGTTCTTGGAATTCCACTGTTCGGCCAGAGCCGGCAGGTCGGCATAGGAGAAATCGCGGTTCGGCACTTCGATGCCGGCCTCGTCGAACGCGGCCTGGTTGACGATGAGCGCCACTGAATTGGCGCCCAGGCTGATGCCGTAGAGCTTGCCATTGACCTTGCCGCCTTCGAGCTGGTCGGGGTCGAAATCGGCCAGGTCGAGGCCGTTGCCGACGAATTCATCGAGCGGAGCGATGGCGTTGCGGTTGGCATATTCGACGATGTAGCGATAGTCCATCTGGATGATGTCGGGGGAATTGCCGCCGGCGGTCTGGGTGGCCAGCTTGGGCCAGTAATCGGCAAAGGCCAGGAATTCGCCATCGAAGGTCGTTCCCGGATTGGCCTTGGTGTAAAGATCGGTCACCCCATAGGTGCGGTCGGCACGGGCCTGGCCGCCCCAGAAGATCAGCCGCATGCGGGCTTCCTGCGATAGGGCCGGGCCGATACCGGCGGACGCGGCGGCCAGAAATGCAGCGCTGCCCAGCATGAACTGGCGGCGGTCGATAGCGATGGTCATGAAATGTCCTCCCGAAAACAGCGCTCCGGAACCGGAGCGGCGATGGCCAGCGACCTCCCCGTCGCTAAATAACCAACTGGTTACAATTTTGGGTCAGTGCAGGCCGCGTGTCAACCCGTCTGGCACAATCTTGTATGGAAGTGTAACGCCGTTCGGGGTGCAAGGTAAAGGGCACCAGCCAGGTGCGGAGCAGCCGAGCCCGCTTTCCGGCAAGCCGGCTGCGCGTTCCAGATCAGGCCGGCTTGGTGCGCAGGTAATCGAGCACCATCTGCACCGCCTGCGCTTCGCGCTCCTGCACCATGGCGAAGCCGGCCAGGTCACGATCGAAGATCACCGACAGGGTCTTCATGTTGGACACATAGAAATATCCCAGGCCCGCTATGGAGATATAAAGCTGGACCGGATCGACATCGCTGCGGAACACCCCTGTTGCCGCACCCCGCTCGACGATGCTGCGCAGTTCGGCCACCAAAGGGGAGTGGAGCTGCGGGATGTCCTTCAGTTGCTTTAAAAACCGCGCATTCTGCAGGTTTTCCACCGCCAATAGCCGAGGAAACCAGGGGTTTGCCAGATAGTGGCGGAAGGTGAAGCGCACCATGCGGCCGACGGCTTCGACCGGATCGAACTGCGTCAGGGAGAGTTCGCGCTCGCCGCGCCGGATTTCACTATAGGCGTCGAACAGCACGGCGGCATACAGCGCCTCCTTGTTGCCCCAGTAATGGTAGAGCAGGCGCTTATTGGCCTTGGCGCGCGCGGCGATGGCATCGACCCGGGCCCCGTTGAAGCCTTCCTGGCAGAATTCGTCCCGCGCGGCCCGCAAAATTGCCGCCTTGGTGCGTTCGGGATCGCGCGGGCGCGCGACGGCCAGCGGGCGTCGCGGTCCAGTCAGTCCAGCCGGCTTCGGCAATGGCAGGATCAGGTCCTCGCTCTTGTCCATGGCAATCCGCCGCCCCCCCTTCGCCGCCGATCCGCGTTCTCTGACGGGCCTGCCGTGCCGGCGGCAATGCCGGATAACGGGTCAAGTGCGGGCCTTGACGCTCTCCCTTACCCGAGTGTATCCAAGTAACCAGTTGGTTACAAGACCGCTGTGGGGAGACAATAGATGGCCGAACACCGGCTGGGCCTGATCATGCATGGCGTGACCGGACGCATGGGCTACAACCAGCACCTGGTGCGCTCGATCCTGGCGATTCGCGAGCAGGGCGGCATTGCGCTAGCCAATGGCGATCGGTTGGTGGTGGATCCGATCATCGTGGGCCGCGACCGCGACAAGATCGAGCGTCTGGCCAACAAACACAATATCGCCCGCTGGAGCACCGACATCGACGCGGCTCTCGCCAATCGCGACGACACGGTGTTCTTCGATGCCGGCACGACGCTGATGCGCGCCTCGCTGCTGGAAAAAGCGCTCGACGCGGGCAAGCACGTCTATTGCGAAAAGCCCATTTCGGACGATCTCGGCGTTGCCGTCGCGCTGGCGAAAAAGGCCCGCAATTCGGGCCTCAAGCATGGCGTGGTGCAGGACAAGCTGTTTCTGCCCGGCCTGCTCAAGCTTAAGATGCTGCGCGATTCCGGGTTCTTCGGCAAGATTTTGTCGGTGCGCGGCGAGTTCGGCTATTGGGTGTTCGAGGGCGACTGGCAGGCATCGCAGCGCCCGAGCTGGAACTATCGCAAGGGCGATGGCGGCGGCATCATCCTCGATATGCTCTGCCACTGGCGCTATGTCCTCGACAACCTGTTCGGCGAGGTCAAGGCGGTCTCGTGCCTGGGCACCACGCACATCCCCGAGCGGGTCGATGAACACGGCCAGCGTTTCACGGCCGATACCGATGATGCGGCCTATGCCACCTTCGAGCTCGAGGGTGGCGTCATTGCGCAGATCAATTCGAGTTGGGTCACCCGCGTGCGACGCGACGACCTCGTCACCTTTCATGTCGATGGCACGCACGGCTCGGCCGTGGCAGGGCTGCACAGATGCTGGACCCAGCACCGGGTCAATACCCCCAAGCCGGTCTGGAACCCGGACCAGCCCCAGACCATGAATTTCTTTGCCGATTGGGAAGACGTGCCCGACAACTGGCCGGCGCAGAACGGCTTTCGGGCACAATGGGAAATGTTCCTGCGCCACGTCGCCGAAGACGCGCCCTGGCCCTATGGGTTGGAAGCCGGCGCCAAGGGCGTGCAACTGGCCGAACTGGGGCTCCAAAGCTGGGCCGAACGCCGCTGGCTGGACGTGCCCAAGCTGGAGTTTTGAGGCATAGGCCCCCTCACCCGCCCTGCGGGCACCCTCTCCCACGAGGGGAGAGGGGGACATCGAGTGTAACCATGCGCAGGCCTCCCCTTCTTCCCTTGTGGGAGAAGGTGGGGCGCAGCGCCGGATGAGGGGGACTTCCCTATGACCAGCATCAACCTGCCAAACGCCGACCGCACGATCTCCCCCTATACGCTGACCGGCAAACCCATCCCCTTCATCAAGCACAAGGCATCCGACTTCAACCGCATCGCTTATGCGGCCGCCCATGTCGTGGCCGATCCGCTGGCGAACAACGATCCGTGGCTGACCCCCGCCATCGACTGGGACACGACGCTGAAATTTCGCCATCGCCTCTGGGACCTCGGCCTTGGCGTGGCCGAAGCCATGGACACCGCGCAGCGCGGCATGGGCCTGGGCTGGATGGAGGCGCAGGAGCTGATCCGGCGCGCCCAGCGGGAGGCGCGGACGCGCGACGACGCCCTGATCGCTTATGGGGCCGGAACCGACCATTTGGCGCCGGGGCCCGATGTGCGGATCGAGGATATCGTGCGCGCCTATGAAGAGCAGGTGGGGTTCGTCGAAGGCGAACGCGGTCGGGTCATCCTGATGGCCAGCCGGGCCCTGGCGGCGGCGGCCAAGGGCCCCGACGATTATGCTCAGGTCTATCAGCGCATCCTAACCCAGGTTAAGCAGCCGGTGATCCTGCATTGGCTGGGCGAGATGTTCGATCCGGCCCTGGCCGGCTATTGGGGCCAAGCCGACCATGACGCGGCGATGGATATCTGCCTCGACGTCATCGCGGCCAATGCCGACAAGGTCGACGGCATCAAGATTTCGCTGCTGTCCAAGGACAAGGAGATCGCCATGCGCCGGCGGCTCCCGGCCTCGGTCAAGATGTATACCGGGGACGATTTCAATTATGCCGAACTGATCGCCGGCGACGAAGCCGGGGCCTCGCATGCGTTGCTCGGCATCTTCGACGCCATCGCGCCGGCAGCCTCGGCGGGCCTCGCGGCTTTGGGCAAGGCCGACACCACCGCGTTCTTCGAGCTGCTCGAACCCACCGTGCCACTGAGCCGGCATATCTTTGCCGCGCCCACGAGGTTCTACAAGACCGGCGTGGTGTTCCTGGCCTATCTCAACGGGCTGCAGGACCATTTCACCATGATCGGCGGCCAGCAATCGACCCGCTCGCTGCAGCATCTGGCCGAGCTGTTTCGGCTGGCCGACCGGGCGCGGGTTCTGGCCGATCCCGACCTGGCCGTTGCACGCATGAAGGCGATGCTCAACGTTAACGGGATGGTAGCGGAATGACCACCAATGCGATCTCGCTCAACCTTGCGACAACGCGGCAGGTCTGGGGCTTCAAGGACGCGGTGGAGGGGTGCCTGCGCGCCGGCATTACCGCGATTTCCCCCTGGCGCGACCAGGTCGCCGCCATCGGATTGGAGGAAGCCGCCCGCATCGTCGGCGCCAATGACCTGCGTGTTACCGGCCTTTGCCGGGGCGGCATGTTTCCCGCCGAAACCGCCCAAGGCCGCCAACGGCAGATCGAGGATAACCGACGCGCCATCGATGAAGCGGCTGCGCTACGCGCCGATTGCCTGGTGCTGGTGGTTGGCGGATTACCCGGCGCTTCCAAGGACTTGGCGGGGGCTCGCGGCATGGTAAGCGAGGGCATCGCCGCCATGCTGCCGCATGCCAAGGCCTGCGGCATCAAGCTCGCCATCGAGCCCTTGCACCCCATGTATGCGGCCGATCGCGCCTGCGTCAACACGCTCGATCAGGCGCTCGATATCTGCGAAATGCTCGGTCCCGAGGTCGGCGTCGCCATCGACGTCTACCACGTCTGGTGGGACCCCAGGCTTGCCCAGGCGATCGCACGGGCCGGCCGGCTCAAGCGAATTTTCGCCCACCATATCTGCGATTGGCTGGTGCCGACCACCGACATGCTGCTGGACCGCGGCATGATGGGAGACGGGGTGATCGACTTGCCCTGCATCCGCAAGATGATCGAGGATGCCGGGTTTTTTGGCCCGCAGGAAGTCGAGATTTTCTCGCGGGAAAACTGGTGGAAACGCGATGGGGACGAAGTCCTCGCGGTCATTAAGGAGCGCGTAGCGACTGTCTGCTGACAAGTCAGCTTCCGTCCTACACGAGGGCGGAAGCTGCATTGCCATCAAAGCTTTACGAGCGGCTATACGCCAGCGTCTGGCACAAGATAGCGGCGCGGCAACCCTGGATTTCGATGGTGTTGGCGCTGGTCTGGGTGACGGTTGCGTCGGCGCTGATGCCGCCTGCAGTCAGCGAACCCTTCCACTCATTGGCGCCGGTCTGCTGGGCCTGCATCACCTGCTTGCCGACAAAGGCCAGGTTTTCCTCGGTGGCCGATTCACCTTCCAGATTGGTCAGCACGCCACAAAGGTCGGTTCCCGAGTCGCCGCACAGCGAAAACTCGAAGGACGTGCCGAACTCGTCGACGAAAGAGCCGCTCGGATCGGCGGTCGCTGCGGCGTCCTGGGCAAAGGTCGGGATGGCTGTTGCGGCACACAGGATACCGATCGCGAAAGTCGTTTTGAGAATATGCATGGGATGCTCCATGCGACCAACGCCCGCCCCACGCAGTCGCTGTTGATTGTCGATGAGAAGCCAACGTGCCCCGGCCCGCAGCGGTTGCCTGCCTGCGACAAACTGTCATCAGCGCCTGAAAATTGCTGCCAGCTCGATATGGGTGGAATGGACAAACTGGTCGACGGCCACAAGATTTTCCATCGTATAGCCGCCGCCCACGAGGATCGCCGCGTCCCGGGCAAATGTTTTGGGGTCGCAGGCGGCCATGACGATGGTCTTGACCTTGGACATCGAGAGCTGTTCGGCCTGGGCCTGGGCGCCGGCCCGCGGCGGATCAAGCACCACGGCATCGAAAGTATCGAGTTCGTAGCGGGTGAGGGGCTCGCGGAACAGGTCGCGGGCTTTTGCGGTGATTTCGCGCAGGTTCTTGGTGAAGCGGCGGGCCTTGTCCAAAGCCAGAATGCCGGGCTTGTCGTTATCGAGAGCCAGCACCGGGCGGGTTTCGGCCAGGCGCAGTGCAAAGGGGCCGACCCCGCAGAACAGATCGGCCACGCTCTCGGCCTTGCCGACGGCTTCGGCAACGTAGTCGGCCAGGATGGTCTCGGCGGCGGCCGTTGCCTGCAGAAAGCTGCCGACCGGCACCTCGACGCGCGCGCGGCCCATTTCGACGATCGGTGGCTGGGTTTGCAGCACCATGTCGCCATTGAGTGCCAGGCGCGCCAGCCGGAAGCGGGCGACCAACGGCATCAGCCGCTCGGCCCGTGCCTGCTTTTTCGGCGTGCGCACGGCAACGTCAAGGCCGCTCAAAGTGGCGGTGAACGCAATATCGGCCTCCCCGATGGCCAGCATCGCCGCGCGGGCGATGTCTGGCGCGCGAGCCAGGGCAGGCACCAGAATCGGGCAGGCGTCGAGGTCGTGCACCTGATGGCTGCGCAGGCGCATATAGCCCGACCCTTCCTGGCGGGCATGCATGGTGGCGCGGCGGCGGCCATTGCCCGAAGCATCGATGAAGCGCGAAACGCCGGTCTCGATGCCGGCAAAACGCAGCGGGGTTTCGATCAGCGCGGTCTTGAAAGCCTCGTAGCTCGGCCGATCCAGATGCTGAAGCTGGCAACCGCCGCAAGCGCCGAAATGGGGACAAAACGGCACGATACGGGCCGGTGCGGCTGCCAGGATATCGACTAAAGTGCCACGATCTCCCTCTGCCACGAAGGCAATGGTTTCACCCGGCAATGCCAGCGGCACGAAAACCTTGCGGCCATCAATTTCGACAACGCCTTCGCCTTTCTGGCCAAGGCTGGTGATGGTGGCGGTCAGGGTCATGGCGATCCGGGGCTTGCTGAAGCGGTTCAATACGGCGCCCCAAGGCGGCATCGCAAGGGCTTGCCCAGTAACGGACTGCCTCAGGCTGATGGACGCGTAGCATATTCCAGGAGGCTGGCGAGCCCGACAAAGGGAATGCCGGCCTGTTCGCTCAGACCGGAAGCACAGGTGGACACCGTCGAAACGCCAAGTGTGCAGCCTGCCGGTATGTCGTTGCGCACGAAGCGGGTGGCATGTTGGTTGAGTTCGGGCAGGAACAGGCCCTTGTCGCCGGCATAGCCACAGCAGGTCACGGAGGACAGTACTGCAATCTGCGTGGCGCAGGCGCTGGCAACGGTTTCGATAGCGGGCTGTTCACCCAGCCGCTGGGCGGAGCAATTGTGGTGCACGGCAAGCACCGGCAAGGGCTGGGTTATGGTCAGACGCGGTAGGAGGTCGCTGAGTATGAATTCGGCCGAATCCAACACCGGCGCGGTGCCGGGAAATTCACGCAGATGCTTGGCGCAAGTGGAGGCATCGGTGACCACGGGGATAGTGCCGTCGCCGGACAGTGCATTAAATTGGGCGTGGAGCGCGTTGCCCAACGTCTCGGCCTGGGCGGGAAATCCCTTGGATGAAAAAGGCTGGCCGCAGCATTGGCCGGTCAGGTCTGACGGCATGACCGCGTCAAATCCGGCGCGCAGCAGCAGGGCCAGCATGGCATCGGGAGCAGACAGCAAATTATAAGGCGTTTCCGGCGCGCCGAACATGCGAGTGGCGCAACTGGGGAAATAAACCACGCGCGGGCACGCCGACTGCGCGATCGGCAGCGGAAAGCCGCTAACAAGCGGGCCATGGCGCGAAACGGGCACGGCAGGGGCGCCGGGACCGGGCTTGAGGGCCTTGTAGATACGAGGAATGCGATTACCGCTGAGGCGGCGGGCGGTTTCGGTCATGGCAGCAATGGCGTGTGCTGAAACCATTGCCTTGGCGGCATCGGCCAAGCCAACACCGGCGCGCATCGCATTTTCGATGCCGCCTGTATGTTTCGCCGCAAAGGCCGCCACAGAACGGGACACACCCCCCCGGCGTTCGGCGCGCTCGCCGATGACCATGGTGCCGGTTTGGATGCCGACGGGGCAGCGCAGCGAGCACAAGTTGCAGGCGGCGCAGGTATCCAGCCCCGCATACTGAAAGTCATCGTCGAGCCGCTTGAGGCGGATCGGGTCTTCGCCGCTGCGGCGCAGACGGGCCCGTTCGCGGGTGACGGCGATGCGCTGGCGCGGCGACAGCGTCATCTGATGGCTGGGACAGGCCGGCTCGCAAAAACCGCATTCGATGCAGAGGTCGACGATGTCGTCGGCCAGCGGCATGACCTTGAGGTTCTGGATATGCACCTTGGGATCGGCATTGAGCAGAACGCCGGGATTGAGCAGGTTTTCCGGATCAAACAGCGCCTTGATCCGGTGCATCAGGCCATAGGCCTTGGCGCCCCATTCGGCCTCGACGAAGGGCGCGATGGCGCGGCCCGTGCCGTGTTCGGCCTTGAGGGAGCCGCCATAGCGCAATGAGACCAGGTCAGACAAGGCTTCGGAAAACGCATCGAATTTTTCGGCAGCACCGGGCAGTGCGAAGTTGTCGCTCATCTGGAAGTGCAGGTTGCCAGCCAGGGCGTGGCCGAAGATGATCGCATCATCATAGCCATGCTCATCAAGCAGCGCGCGCATGTCGAGGACGAACTCGGCCAGCCGCTCGATCGGGGCGGCCACGTCTTCGGTCAGCATCGAGGTGCCCTTGGGGCGGGCGGCACCGCCCGAGGCGAAGAAGCCTTTGCGGATATCCCAGAGAGCATGGGAGCGATGCTCATCAGTGGAAAAATCCATGTGGGTGGCGCCTTCGGAGGCGAGAATTTCACCCGCACGCCGGACTTCCTGCGCCAGCGTTGCGGCATCGGGGGCGGTCACGTCGATGAGCACCGCAGGCGAGGTATCCGTCAGATAGGGCAGAAGGGGCGCCATGGGTGCGAGATGCTCGACGGTGGCCAGGGCGCGGCGCTCGATATATTCGGCGGCGGTGACGCCGGTGGTGACCTGAACGCCATTGTTGGCGAGCTTGATAATGGCGCGGCCAGCCGATCGCGGATCGGGAAAGGGCACCAGGGCTGTCGACTTGAAGGGGTGTTCGGGGACGGTGTTGTAGGTGACTTCCGACACGAAGCCGAGCGTGCCTTCGGAGCCCACCATCAGACGGATCAGGATATCGAGCGGGTCATGGTAGTCGACCAGCGCGTTGAGGGAATAGCCCACGGTGTTCTTGATCTTGTATTTGCGGCGGATCAGGGCGACCAGATCGGGATCGGCCATTACGTCGTGGTGCAGGGCCTGCAGCCCCACCAGCATGGCGGCGTGGCTGGTGCGGAACGCGGCACATGAGGCTTCGTCGCCAGAATCCAGCACGGTGCCGTCGGTCAGAACGATGCGCAGCCGGGCCATGGTGTGATAGGTGTTCTGGGCAACGCCGCAACACATGCCCGAGGAATTGTTGTTGACCACGCCGCCGATCTTGCAGGTAGCTTGAGAGGCAGGATCGGGACCGATCTTGCGATCGAATTGTTTCAGCGCGGCATTGGCGTGGGCCACGATGATGGCCGGGCCAAGCGTGATCTGGTCGGCGCCGGGATGGATACGCATGGTGCGCCAGCCATCGCCGAGGACGGCCAGGACTCCGTCGGTCACGGCCTGGCCGGACAGTGACGTACCGGCTGCACGGAAAGTGATGGACAGGTGTTCGGCGCGGGCGGCGGCCATGACGGCGCGCACGTCATCCTCGGAATTGATGAACACTACCGCAGCGGGGATCAGCCGATAGGATGACGCGTCGCCGGACCAGGCATAGGTCATCAGCGGGTCGGTCATCATCTTATCGACGGCAATAGTGCCCTTGAGCCGAGCGACCAAGCGTTCGCCGGCGGCCTGGCGATCGAGAAGCTGGAGTGGCGGGGTTTCGATGAGATCGTGCATGGCGCGGAGACTAACATGTTAGTTGTGCCACCGCCAAGCCGATTACACTGCGCCACACGCCAAAACGCTTGTGCCCCCGGCTCAGGTCGAGGGCACCGATTGGTGGCAACGAGCGAGTCTCAGATGTCCACGTCCTCGTCGTGCTGGGCGTCGTTGAGGCCGTTGATGTCGGCGGCCGCGCGACGCAGGACTTCCGCCAGGCGGCGCTGCACGTCTTCGCTCTTGGCACTGGCAGTCCTGATCGCCGCCTTGAGATCGCGGCGGGCGTCGTTGACCTCGGGCAGGACCTCGGCCATGTCGCGATCGGGCCCGCCGGCAAAGCCGGGGCCATGCCTATGCGGATGCTCGCCGCCTTCGCGATTAAAGGGCCAGTCGCTCTTGGCGAATTCGCGGAAGCGCTGCATCTGCTCGCCGGCCTTGGCCAGCACGTTCAGCGTGGACTGGATGGCCTCGCGATTGTCGGCCAGATGGCCGCGGCCTTCCTCGGTAATGGTATAAAGCTTCTTGTTGCCATCGACCTCGGAGGTCACATAGCCGGCTTCCTCAAGAAAGGTCAGGGCCGGATAGACGATGCCTGGGCTAGGCGAATAAAAGCCATGCGATTGGTCCTCGACGGCCTTGATCAAATCATAGCCGTGACGCGGCTGCTGCTCGATCAGGTAGAGTGCGACAAGGCGCAGATCGCCTGAGGCCAGCATGCGGCCGATGCGGAAATTGCCGCCCATATTGCCAAAGCCTTCGCCTTCGCCGCCCTGGGCAAAGCGGCCCCAGCCGCGCCGCGCCATGGCTTCCAGCCGGCGCCAATTGGGCTCGCCCTCTCGCCAATATTGTCTCATGATCAGTCTCCGATATATCTTGGTTGCGGTGACAAGCAAGATATGAGCGGTCATATGCGTATTCAAGATATATCTTGAGATTGTTTTTGTGGACGATACCGACCGCGTCACCCCACCGAATGCGACAGTGGAAACGAAACGAAGCATGGACTATCGCCTACGGCCAATTCGCACAGTCGACACCTCCCCCTGACCGGGGGAGGATCAAGATGGGGGTGGGCTGGTCTCGATATCGGGTCTCCAGGACCCCCACCCAACCTCCCCCTGGCAGGGGGAGGAGCCGCGCGGTGGTGCTGGCGGGATTGTGCCGCAAGCCGAGCAGGACAGCCCTTCCCTCAAGCGCAGAGGGGAGCATAGGCTTGAGCCTGTATGACAACCGGAACTGCTATTGGAACGCTTCAGGCTCTCGGATGAGTCTCGGCGCGGTCGAACTGGCCATGCTTGCGGAAACGCCACATATAGGTGGGCAGGATGGTGTCCATGCCGGTGGGAACGATGCCGAAGCCGGCCAGGGTGCGCTTATCGCGTATGGCGGCGTCGGAGACGACGTTGTCGGTGCCCAGCAGTTCGACCTGGTCGGCGGTCAACAAGGGCGGAAACGGCAGTATCGCAAAGGGCAAGGCCAGCAATTTGGCAATTGCGGGGGGGATGGGCAGCAAGGGCCTGGTCCGGGCAGCTTCGCGCAGCACGCGTTGCAACAGGGCCTTGTGGGTCTCGACCTGGGGGCCACCGAGTTCATAAACCCGGCCGGTCTTGACCTGGCCATGGGCGGCCATGGCGATGGCTTCGGCGACATCACCGACATAGACCGGCTGAAAGCGCGTGGTGCCCGAGATCAGCGGCATGACCGGAAACATGCGCGCCAACCCGCCCATCAGGTTGAAAAAGCCATCGTCGCGGCCGAACATCAGCGAGGGGCGCATGATCACCGCCTGGGGGAAGGCGGCGAGCACGGCGGTTTCCGCCGCCAGCTTGGAGCGGGCGTAAAGGCTTTCGGTCGCGGTATCGACCCCCAGGGCCGACATATGCACCAGCGCCTTGGCGCCAGCGGCCTTGGCGGCCGCGGCGACGTTGGCACCGCCCTGCTCGTTGATGGCGGCAAAGGACTGCGCGCCGCGCTCAAAACCCACGGCGACGAGGTTGATGACGATATCGGCGCCCCTGACGGCGTGTTCCACCGAGGCAGAATCGCGCACATTGGCCTGGATGGGAAGGATCTGGCCGACCGAGCCCAGCATCTTGGTGTGGCCCGCCAGGCCCGGGCGGCGGGTGGCGACGCGGATACGGTGACCCTGGCGCGCCAGCGCCTGCACCACTTGCGTGCCGACAAAGCCGGCTCCACCAAAAATGGTTACGATTTGAGGTTCGAAGCGATCCATGGCGAAGCTCCCGGCCGGCGCGCGTGTCATCCCGCTTCTAGCCCAAGGCGCGGCGGACTGTCGAGTGCGCGCGTCGATGCTGCAAAGCTGGTTCACGATCGGTAAAGCCGCGGGACTCAATGTTTTGCCTGGAGAGCAGCCGCAACAAACCCGATTGACATCGGCCGGCGCTGCCCCTAGTTACACCGCGCCTGCCCAGATGGCGGAATTGGTAGACGCGCACGGTTCAGGTCCGTGTACCGCAAGGTGTGGAAGTTCGAGTCTTCTTCTGGGCACCAGTTTTCCAGCATCACTGCTGCGTGTACGCCGATCCCGCAAATGGCGGGGTCGGCGTTCTGGTTTTTCGGCATTGGCAACCAGTCGGCGTCATCGGGGCGTCATATCCGCCTTTCCAATGCCTTGTTGGCGTGTCATCACGGCACAAAGCACACATGAGAGCGACATGGCCACCAGACTGCATCGCGGGGATTTGCCCGACCTTTCCAATTATGGCGGCCGCGAGGTAGCAATCGATACCGAGACCATGGGCCTGCAGCCCCATCGGGACCGACTCTGCGTGATCCAGCTCTCGCCCGGCGATGGCAGCGCCGATGTGGTGCAGTTACCGGCCGATGTCAGCTCGGCCCCGAACCTGGAAAAGCTGTTGGCCGATCCGGGCGTGACCAAGATTTTCCACTATGCGCGGTTCGACGTGGCGGTGCTCAAGAAGCGCTTCGGGGTGATGACCGGCCCGGTCTATTGCACCAAGATCGCCTCCAAGCTGGTGCGCACCTATACCGACCGGCACGGGCTCAAGGATCTGGTGCGCGAATTGCTCAACATCGATTTGAGCAAGCAACAGCAGAGTTCGGACTGGGGCGCCGACAAGATCAGCGATGCGCAACTCGATTATGCCGCATCGGACGTGTTGTATCTGCACGATCTCAAGCGGCACCTGGACCGCATGCTCAAGCGGGAAAACCGCATGGAGCTGGCGCTGGAATGCTTTGAGTTTCTCAAGACCCGATGCGAGCTTGACCTGCTGGGCTGGGAAGAAACCGACATTTTCGCCCATAGCTGAGGCCAGATGAGCGCACACGGCGACGCTAGCGAACGCCTGCGAACCTATCGACGCCTGGCGGTGCGCAACCGGGTGGTCGATATCCTGCGCATCGCGGTTCCGGTGATCGGCGCCCTGGTGCTGGTGAGGCTGGTGGGGCAGATTTACCTGTCAAGCCTGGCGGGACGGTTCGGCATCGGGCAGATTTCGGTTTCGGGAGACAGCGTCAAGATCGATGCGCCCGAATATACCGGCGTCCTCGACGACGGTTCGCTCTATCATGTGTCGGCGTCGACGGCCCTGGCGGGAATCGAGGCGCGCGACATCATCAACCTGGCAGACGCGGCGCTGTTGATCACCCGCACCAACGGCGTCACCACCCGGATCAGCGCGCCGCTGGCACAATTGGACACGACCAGGGAAGTGGTGTCTATTCCGGGCGCAGCCGAGGTGGTGGAGAGCACGGGAACCCACAGCGTGCTGGAGAATTCGGTGTTCGACTGGGCAAGCCAGGTGCTCACCGGCAAGGGGGAGGTGAACGTGACCTATGCCGATGGCACGCAATTGGTGGCTAAGGGGATGGTCTACGAAGCCAAATCCAGGCTCTGGACTTTCAGCGACGCCGCGGTCACCCTGCCTGCGACGCCGGGAGCGCAAAAGCCATGAAGTTATCATCGAGCGTTTTGGGTGCGGGGCTGGCGATAGTGATGAGCGCGCAAGCCTTGGCGCAGCAGAAGGTGGAGATCAGCGCCGATACCTTTACGGTGACCGAAGCCAATAGCGAAGCGGTGTTCAGCGGCCATGTAGTGGTCAACCACCCCACGGTGGTGGTCAATGCCGACCGCGTGGTGGCGACCTATGGCAGCGGCGGGACCAGCGATATCCAGACCTTTGTCGCTACCGGCAACGTGAAGTTGACCACCAGCGAGCAGGAAGCGACCGGTGAACGGGCCGTATTCACCCCGGCCGATCAACTGCTGCGACTAAGCGGCAATGTGGTAGTAACCAATGCGGGCAGCACGGTGGGCTCGGGCGAGTTGGTGGTCAATCTTGCCACCAATGTGTCGACATTTACCGGCGGCAGCACCGGCGGGCGGGTGACCGGGGTGTTCACCTCGCAATGACGGATGCGACGGGCGCGCCCCGGATCGACCAGACCGGCTGGCTGGTTGCCCATAGCCTGGCCAAGAGCTTTGGCAAGCGCCATGTGGTGCGCGACGTCTCGATCGCGGTGCGGCGCGGGGAGGCTGTTGGTCTTCTAGGCCCAAATGGGGCGGGCAAGACCACTGTCTTCACCATGATCATGGGGCTGGTAAAGCCCGATAGCGGCACCATCAACCTTGATGGGCGGGGCATCACGCACCTGCCGCTGTTCCAGCGCGGGCGGCTGGGCATCGGCTACCTGCCGCAGGAGCCCTCGATCTTTCGCGGCATGAGCGTGCGCGGCAATATCATGGCGGTGCTGGAAAGCCATGTGCGCGACCGCGGCCAGCGCAAGCTGCGCCTCGAGGCGCTGTTGGAGGAATTTTCCATCGGCCATCTGGCGCGCTCCAATGCGCTGTCGCTGTCGGGCGGCGAGCGGCGGCGGGTGGAAATCGCGCGGGCACTGGCGGCCGATCCTATTTTCATGCTGCTGGACGAGCCGTTTGCCGGGGTCGATCCGATCGCGGTGGCCGAGGTCAAAGGACTGGTCAAGCAGTTGACGCGGCGCGGCATCGGCGTTCTGGTCACCGACCATGCGGTGCGCGAAACGCTGGGGCTGGTGGACCGGGCCTATCTGATCCATGGCGGCAAGGTGATGATCCAGGGCAAGCCCGAAACCATCAGTGCCGACCCGGATGCGCGCCGGGTCTACCTGGGCGAGAATTTCGAGATCTAGCGGCTTAACCGCGGTTGGCATGGAATTTGCCGCCAGCTTGCGAGTTGCCAAAAAATGCGGCATGGTCCGGCTGGGAAGCGGCTGGAAACAGCCGGTATTTGGCCAGGGGACGAGTTCATATGGCGCTTTCGCCGCGGCTGGAGTTTCGCCAGGCCCAAAGCCTGACGCTGACGCCGCAGCTGATGCAGTCGATCCGGCTGCTGCAGCTGAGCCATCTCGAACTCAATGATTTCGTCGATACCGAGCTGTTGCGCAATCCGCTCCTGGAGCGCGAAGATGGCGCCGAAGCCGGCGATGGCGAGGCGCCCGAGGCCGAGCGCGCCGTCGAGGGGCAATCGTTCGAAGACACGGTGGATCATGGCGAGCGCATCCAGAGCGCCGACGCGATTGCCGATGGCTATGACACGGCGGTGGAGAACGTATTTCCCGACCAGCCGGGACAGGACCAGCTCAACCCCGCCGGCCGGCTCGACCGCAATGGCGCGGCCGAGGGAGGCGAAGCGCCCGATATCGACCAGTTCGTGGCGGCGCGACCGCGGCTGAGCGAGCATCTGGAAAACCAGACCAACCTGATCCTGCGCGTACCGGCCGACCGGCTGATCGCCCGCTATTTGATCGATAACCTGAACGAAGCGGGGTATCTCGCCGTCGAGCCACAGGCGATCGCCGAGCAATTGGGGGCGGAGCTTGCCGATGTCGAGGCCGTGCTCGAGGCGGTGCAGGGCTGCGATCCGCTGGGGGTGTTTGCCCGCTCGGTCAAGGAATGCCTGGCCATCCAGCTGCGCGAAAAGGACCGGCTCGACCCGATCATGATGCGGCTACTGGACAATCTCGAATTGCTGGCCGATCACGACATGCCGGCCCTGATGCGGGCCGTGGGGTGCGATCGCGAGGATATCGGCGAGATGCTGGCCGAGTTGCGCCAGCTCGATCCCAAGCCGGGGCGGGCGTTCGATATCGGGCCGGTGGAAGCGGTAGTGCCCGACGTATTCGTCAGGCCCGGGCCGACCGGGGATTGGCAGATCGAGCTCAATACCGAAGTACTGCCCAAGGTGCTGGTCAACCGGGTCTACTACGCCAGGGTCAGCAAGAAGACGCGCGACAGCGCCGAGAAGTCGTTTTTGAGCGATTGCTTGCAAACGGCGAACTGGCTGACCAAGAGCCTGGACCAGCGGGCACAGACCATATTGAAGGTGGCGGCGGAGATCGTGCGCCAGCAGGACGGTTTCTTGCTGCACGGCATCGCCCATTTGCGGCCGATGACGCTCAAGATGGTGGCCGAAACCATCGACATGCACGAATCCACCGTCAGCCGGGTGACGTCCAACAAATATCTGGCGACGCCGCGCGGGCTGTTCGAGATGAAATACTTCTTTACCACCGCGATATCGTCCAGCGATGGCGGATTGGAGCATTCGGCCGAAGCGGTGCGGCACCGCATTCGCCAATTGATCGATGGCGAACCGCTCAGCGACGTGCTGTCGGACGATACCATTGCGGACCTGCTCAAGCGTGAACAGGGCATCGATGTCGCGCGGCGCACGGTGGCCAAGTATCGCGAAGGCATGAACATTCCCTCCTCGGTGATCCGGCGGCGACAAAAGAAAAACCTGGAAGCCGTAGGCTGAGGGGCGACGTAAGGACGCCTGTGTCCGGCGATCATGAGGGCAGCGCCAAAGCCCCGCGTGAACGCTAAGGCGGCTAACAGGCAAAGTCACCGCTTGAATCGAACTCTTGGGCGGTGTTGCGCATTGCCTCCTTTGGCCGAGCGGGTCTAGCATCGGGCTTGCGTGTCACCCACATCGATGTGGATGCACATGTCATCCCGAAAGACGGGAACACCGCTTTCGGCGAACCAGGCGTCGTTTTTCGACGCCAAAGAGCGAAAGAGGAAGCCATGACCTTACGCATTTCCGGCAAGAACATGGACGTCGGCGACGCCCTGCGCAGCAAGGCGGAGGATCATTTCAAAACTGTGGTCGCCAAATATTTCGATGGTGGCTATGACGGACATCTGACCTTGACGCCCGATGGCATCGGCTTTCGCGCGGACTGCGTCGTGCATCTGGATTCCGGCGCCATTCTGCAATCGAGCGCGCAGGGCGGGGACGCGATTTCGGCCTATGAGATCATGGCGCTCAATATCGAAAAACGGATGCGACGGTACAATCGCAAGCTCAAGTCACACGGCCGGGGCGCGGCGGCCAATGGCGATGGCACGACGGCCGCCTATACGGTGCTGGGCGCCGCGGACGAGCTGGAAGAACTCGATGAGGATTACGCGCCCCCGGTGATTGCCGAGACCACCAAGAATTTGCGTTCGCTCAGTGTCGGGGAGGCGGTGATGGAACTGGACCTGACGCAATCGGGCGTGGTCATGTTCCGGCATGCTGGACATGGCGGCCTCAATGTGGTCTACCGCCGCTCCGATGGCAATATAGGCTGGATTGATCCGGCGCTTGGGGCCAATTAGACCCCTATTGTTGTAAACCAGCAGCGTCATTGCAGGACTAAACTGATGGAATTGGCCGATATTCTGGCCGAGCAAGCCGTTTTGACTTGCACCGGCGTTAAAACCAAACACCAACTGTTCGAACAGCTCGCCAGCACGGCCGCCGGCTTGACCGGCCGGCCGGCCGGCGAGCTCTTGGCGGCAATCGAGAACCGCGAAGAGCTGGGCTCGACCGGGCTGGGCAACGGCATTGCCATTCCCCATGGCAAGGTTGCCGGCCTCAAGCAGGTCTGCGCCGTGTTCGCCCGGCTCGACGAGCCAATCGAATTCGACGCGCTGGACGATCTGCCGGTGGACATCGTGATGCTGCTGCTGGCCCCGACCGGCTCGGGCGCCGATCACCTCAAGGCGCTCTCACGCGTGGCGCGTGTGCTGCGCAATGAAGACCTGATGGACCAATTGCGCGGGTTGCAATCAAGCGCGGCGATCTACCAAGCCCTGACCGCCCCGGTAGCGGCGCACCGCGCGGCGTAATGTGCAGGTCTGGCGCTCCCCGCGAGGGGAAGGCCAAGCCATGGCTGTGACCAAGTCGGTAAGCGCGGAGAAGACGGCGGCTTGCGTGCGAGGTATGGCTTAGTGCAGCGTTGCGAGGCCAAGGTTCTTGTCACCCAGCCAGTCGGTCACCGCGGCTTCGGTGTCGGTGACGAGCAGCGGGGTGCCATCGGCGGACATCAGCAATTGATAGACCGCGTCGTTCTCGAATTCGGCATCGGTGATCATTGCGGAAAGCACGTCTCCGCTGACCGGCCGCAGATAGGCGACGGCATTGCCGCCAAGGGCGGCGAACTGGGCGCTGGTCAAATCCTTGAGCGGGTGCACAGCGTCGCCGCTCGTGGCCTCGTCATGGCGTTTTTCGTACATTTTCAGGCCCTTTCCTCATATTGAGCGAATTTCGACACGGCGGGCGACCTTGGGCGCTTGCGGACGCTCCAGAGCAACAACGAGCATACCATGCCCTAAAGTTGCATCTGTCACGATCATGCCGTCGGCCAGGAGGAACGAGCGCTGGAATTGCCGCGCGGCGATGCCACGATGCAGATATTCCCTGGCTTGATCATCCTTCTGGCGGCCGCGCACGACGATCTGGTTATCCTCGGCCATGACTTCAAGCTCGGCGGCGGCAAAGCCCGCAACCGCGATGGAAACCAGGAATTTCTCGGTGCCGTCGGGCAGCACTGTGCGCTCGATATTGTAGGGCGGGTAACCATCGGCGGACTTGGCCAGCCGGTCGACCCGCTCTTCGAACGCATCAAAGCCCAACAGGAACGGGGCGGAAAACACAGAAATACGCGACATCGGGGCGTCCTTGATCAGCAAGCAACGTCTGGGCCGGACCCTATGGAGTGGCATCCGGCGCCCAGGCAGGATATGGGGAAGAGATGGGACGGTTCAAGTCCATCTGCGCAGCGCACGGGCACACGCATGAGCGAAACCATCGCCGTCATCACCCCGGCCTACAAGGCAGAGGACACGATCATTGCGACGGTGCGCAGCGTCTTGGCGCAGACCTATCCGCATTGGCAATTGGTGATCGTTTCCGACGATGGAACGGATTACGCGGCGTTCCTGGCAGGGCACGGCATTGTCGACGGGCGCATCGGGCAATTGAGCAGCGGCCGGATCGGCGGGGGCGCCTCGGCGGCGCGCAATGTGGCGCTGGAGCAGCTGGATAGCGCTTATGCTGCGATCCTGGATGCCGATGACCGGCTGAAGCCACAAAAGCTGGAGCGCGTTGCAGCCGCCCTGGCGCAATATGGCATCGTCAGCACGGCGCTGGACGTGATGGACGAAGGCTTTGCCCATTTGCGCGACATTGCGGCCGGACCGGACCGGGCGCTGGGGCCCGGCGAGCATAAATGGGTCAATCTATCGATGGACTCCATGATTGCCTGGGACCGCGCCAAGGCCGATGGTCGCTATGATCTGACCATGAGCAACATGACGGACCTGGAATTCCTGTTGCAGCTGTATCGGACCGTGCCGGCATCGTTTCACCTCGGAACGCCGCTGCATGACTACGTCAAGCGGGCGGGGTCGATGAGCAATGGCGCCAAGACCACTGCCGGCATGATTGCGAGCAAGACCACGTTGCTGGAACGGCTGGAGCGCGGGCATTACCGGCTGGCGCCGGGCGGCGTCGAGGGCATGGCGGGGTTCCTGCGCGTATCATTGCAGGCGGAGCGCGATTTTTTCGCCGCCTTACGGCAAAATTCTCGTGCGCTGTTCGAGGATCATCTGGAGCCCCGGCTCGCCTTGGAAAATCGGGCACAACGCAAAATTATAATACAGATCAATGACTAAAGCGTTCCAAGCTCGTTAACATTTCTGCCCTAGTCGGGAAGTTGCGTCGCAATTTCCAAACACCAGGGCCGGCCATGTCGCTTTCACATCTGTCCATTGCGGGACGTATTTATTGTGCCTTTGCGGCGTTGATCGCGCTTCTGGCCATGCTGGTTGTGGTGGCCTGGCTGGGGGTGCAAACGCTTTCGGGCACATTCAGCTTTTATCGCGGGGTCGCGGCGCAAGCCGACGAGATCGGCGTGCTGGTGGACCAGCTGGGCCGCACCAGGCTCGCCTTTTCGCGCTACCAGGTGACCCCGACCGCCGAAGCAGGCGCCGGGGTCGTAGCGCGGTTGGCGGATCTCAGCACCGCCAATGCGGCGGTGAGCGGGCTGACCCCGCTGGGTGAGCAACTGGCCGACTACAGCGCGCAGGTGGGGCAGATGATCGCATTGGACCAGGATGTGCTGACCCAGACCACGCAAATGCAGCAGTCCGGCGACGCGGCAACTGCCCAACTGGCGAGCATGATCGCCAACGCCTCGCAATCTGCCAATCTCAATGCCAAGGCCGCCGCGATTTCGGGGCTGGCGATGCAGCAATTGCTGCAGACGCGGCTCGCAGCCGGCCAACTGGCCGCCACGGACGCCGGACAATTTGCGGCGGCGCAGGACCTGGCGCAGCAAACGCTGGCGACGTTGACCGAATTGCGCTCGATCTTCTTCAAGACCGAGGACGTGGCACAGGTTGACGGGGTAGCCGCGCAGGTGGCGCCATTCGCGCAGACGATGGTGGGGGTACACCAGAGCCTCACGCAGCGCCAGTCCCTGGGGCAGACGGTGGCCGCGATCGATGCCGAACTGGCAGCCGCCTATGACGGCCAGCTCGCCGACGCAAGGCAGGCGCAACAGACCCTGGGCGCAGCGGGCGAGGCGCAGTCGGGCAGACCCGCCTGATTGCGCTGGGAGCGGGGTTGGTGGCGCTGGTGGTCGGGCTGGTGCTGGCGATCACCATAGCACGCTGGATCTCGGGCTCGATCCGGGTGATGTCGGTGGCCATGGACAAGATGGCGCAGGGCGATTTCGACGTGACGCTGGCGGGCGCCGACCAGCACAACGAATTGGGACAGATCGCCCGGGCGCTGGAAGTGTTCGGCGCCAATGGCCGCGCCGTGCGCAACAACCAGCAGCAGCAGGACGCCCAAATGCGACAGGCGGCGATCGGGCAGAGCCGGCCATGGCCCGGATCACCCAATCGGCCGGCAAAATCTCCAGCATCATCGGGCTGATCGACGATATTGCGTTCCAGACCAATCTCCTGGCGCTCAACGCGTCGGTGGAGGCAGCGCGGGCCGGAGACGCCGGCAAGGGCTTTGCAGTGGTCGCGGTCGAGGTTCGCCGGCTGGCGCAATCGGCTGCCAGCGCTTCGGCGGACGTCAAGGTTTTGATCGACCAGTCGGCAAGCGAAGTCAGCGGTGGTTCACGGCTGGTGGGGGAAGCGGCTGATACGCTGGCAGCGGTGCTTTCGTCCGTGGACCAGAACAGCACGCTGATGCACGCTATTGCCGGTGCGTGCCGCACGCAGGCCGCCGCGATCCAGCTGGTCACCCGTTCGATGGCGCAGATGGATGAAATGACGCAAAGCAATGCGGCGCTGGTGGAACAAACCAATGCCGCCATCGAGCAGACTGAGGCGCAGGCAAGCGAATTGGACGGCATCGTGGCAGCGTTTGCGCGCACACAGGCCCAACCTCCCCTGCGCGCCGAACGCGGTGTGTCGTTGCGACGGGCCGGATAAGGGGAACGGAGCGGTTACGGCGAAGCCAAGGCTCGCGGGTTGGGAACCAAGGCTTAAAAACGAACGGGCGGCCCGATGAGGAGCCGCCCGGACAAACCATGCAATCGAGGTTGGTTTAGAGCACGTAAAGCGTGATGCTGGCACCCGTGCCATCGACGCCCACGACGTCGCCAATGTTATAGCCCTGCGCGGTCAGGGACTGGCTGAGTGCCTTGTTGCCGGCAATGCGGGCGTGCAGGGCGGCATTGTCGGTGTCGATGCGCAGCGAACGGGCTTCGGCGTCGTTGACGGTCTCGACCGTGGCAATGCTCGCATCGCGCACGTCATTGAGCGAGTCGATGCCGCCCATGGCAGTGAAGGGGCTGGCGAAGGTCGCGGTGGTGCCGGCGGCAAGAGTTGCGGCCAGGACGATGATCTTTAACATTTTCATAATGATTTCCTTGGTTTAGGTGACGCTCGGCAAATGTCGAACTTGCAGGTAAGTACGCAGGGCTGCCGGGAATGGTTTCAGGACTGTCGTGGCTGGTTGAACACTGATTTGTGACAGTTCACGCTGAAACTCCAGTGCGCACTGGCTGCGCCTTGGGCCTTGCCTTGGGCGGGCTTTGCCCCTATAGACGCCACTTCTCCGGACCGCCCGGCCAAAAGGCATGCCGTGGCGGTCTTTGAAAGCGATAGGCCCCACAGGCCGATCCAGAACACCAAGGACCCGCAAAATGCCCAAGATGAAGACGAAATCTGGCGCTAAAAAGCGTTTCAGTTTCACAGCGACCGGTCGTGTCAAAGCAGGCGTCGCCGGCAAGCGTCACCGCCTGATCAACCATACTGCCAAGTATATTCGCACCAATCGCGGGACCAAGATCCTGCAAAAGGGCGATGAAGGCCTGGTCAAGTGGTACATGCCTTACAACCGCTAACGCTGAGAGGAAGCTGACACATGTCACGCGTTAAAAGAGGCGTTACCAATCACGCCCGTCACAAGAAAGTTCTGAAAGCCGCGGAGGGCTATTATGGCCGCCGCAAGTCCACCATCCGCATCGCCAAGCAGGCCGTCGAAAAGGCCGGCCAGTACGCGTATCGCGATCGCCGGGTCAAGAAGCGCAATTTCCGCGCACTGTGGATCCAGCGCATCAACGCCGCGGTGCGCGACTATGGTTTGACCTATGGCCGATTTATCGACGGCCTCAGCAAGGCCGAGATTGCGGTCGATCGCAAGGTGCTCTCCGATCTCGCGATCACCGAGCCTGCAGCGTTCGGCGTGCTGGTCGAAAAGGCCAAGGCCGCGCTGGCCTATCTGGAAGGGGTCGATGCTACGACCCATGCCCGGGTCACCGCCGCCTAAGCCTGTCCTCTGCTGAGGCCTGAAATTGCGCCTTGTGCCGCCTGAGAGGGTTGGCGCGAGGCGTTTTCGTTCATGGCCGTGTGATTGCCTCAAGCGACACCCTCCCCTTGGGGAAGAAAACACCATCCAGCCAAATCATATTTGGACCTGACTCCACTTGCCCAAAATGCTCTAACCGCCGCAATCGTTGAGTTGAGAAATACCATGTCCCTCGATACGCAGATCGATACTCTTCGCGCCGAGCTGTCCACGGCAATCGCTGCGGCCGCCGACGATGCCGCGCTCGAGGTGGTGCGCGTCAACGCCCTGGGCAAGAAAGGTAGCGTTTCGGCGCTACTGGCGTCGCTGGGGAGCATGGCGCCGGAAGAGCGCAAGAGCGCCGGGCCGGCGATCAACGGGCTGAAAAACGAGATTGCCACCGCCATCGAGGCGCGCAGTACAGCGCTGAGGGCCGGGGCGCTGGAGGCCAGGCTCAAGGCCGAGACCGTGGACATCACCCTGCCTCTGCCCCCGTCACCCACCGCGGCCGGGCGCATTCATCCGATCTCGCAGACCATCGACGAGATCACCGCAATCTTTTCGGATATGGGATTTTCCATCGCCGAGGGCCCCGATATCGAGACCGATTATTTCAACTTCACTGCGCTCAATTTCCCCGAAGGCCATCCGGCGCGGGAAATGCATGACACGTTTTTCATGAAACCGGGCCCGGACGGGGTCAAGAAGGTGCTGCGCACCCATACCTCGCCGGTGCAGATGCGGGTCATGCAACGCGGCAACGAACAGCCGGCCGCAAGCTACATCACCCCGCGCATGGATCCGCCGATCCGTGTGGTCGTCCCCGGCCGGACCTATCGCAACGATTCTGACCAGACCCATACCCCGATGTTCCACCAGGTAGAGGGGCTGGTGATCGACAAGACCAGCCATATCGGCCAGTTACGCTGGGTGCTGGAGGAGTTTCTCAAGGCGTTTTTCGAGGTTCCCAACGTCGTCCTGCGGTTCCGCCCGAGCTTTTTTCCGTTTACCGAACCTTCGATGGAAGTGGATGTGCAATGCGACCGCTCCGGAAGCGAGGTGCGGATCGGTGAAGGTCGGGACTGGCTGGAAATCCTGGGCTGCGGCATGGTGCATCCCAATGTCATCGGCAATGCCGGGCTCGACCCGGACGTGTACCAGGGCTTCGCCTTCGGCGTCGGCATCGATCGCCTCGCCATGCTGAAATACGGCATGCCCGACCTGCGCGCGTTCTTTGATGCCGATAAGCGCTGGCTGGATCACTACGGATTCCGCCCGCTGGATTTGCCGACGCTGTTCGGGGGGCTGAGCAGCTAACTGAAATTTGGAGGAGACGACATGAGCTATATCGGACACGCAGTTCTCGACTCACAGAAGATCCAGACCATTGCACTGGACCTACTGCGTAAACGCTTGAAACCCTTTGGCTTTAGTGGGTTGACCGTAACGGCAGAGAAAGACTTTGATGACGAGAATATCTTGCGCTTGATTGCAGACGTCAAACAAATCGTGCCGGCTAGCGATCTCATTGAGGCAACGAGCGAAACGATGAATGCACTTCGCAAGCAGGGCGATGATCGTTTTGTGTATCTGACGGCCGTTCCCGCTACGGACGATCTCGAAGACGCGGAAGAATAAGGTAGATGGCGACCGCAACAATGGCTGCCAAGCTGATCGATGCAGCCGAAACATTGCTTAATAGTGGTCAGAGAAGCTCAGCGTTCAGGCGCAGAGCGGTGAGCACCGCATATTATGGGGTCTTTCACGCGCTAACGCGAAAGTGCGCCGACTACCTTACTCATTTCGCGCCGCGCGACACGGAAGAATACAACAGGGTCTATAGAGCGCTCGATCACGGACCGCTAAAACAGGCTTTCGGGCAAACAACGCTGACGAACAATGCCACGCTCGCAGAGATTGGCGGTAGTGTCGTTCGCTTGCAAGCGGAGCGCCACAAGGCGGATTATGCGCCCCCGGTTCTGGGAGTTTTTAGTTTGCCTGAAGCGCAGCAATTGGTGGCACTGGCTCGCAAGACCGTTGAACAAATTCAAGCTTTGCAAATCGGTAGCCCGGAAGTTCGCACTTTGGCCACAACGCTGCATTTCAGCGGTAAACGAAAATGACCGCCGCCACCTCGCCAGAGACAACCCTCAATCCCATCTTCATCGTTACCGATATCGAGGCGGATGGGCCGACGCCCTTGCATTCCTCCATGCTGAGCTTTGCCGCGGTCGCGGTGGATGCGGCGGGCCGGCACTATGGCGAGTTCGAGGCCAACCTCTTGCCGCGCGCCGACCGCAAGAGCGACGAGACTACCATGGCCTGGTGGCAGACCCAGCCCGAAGCCTGGGCGCATGCCACCGACAAGGCCGAGCCGGCCGAGATCGTCATGCCGCGCTTTGCCGACTGGGTGGAGAGTTTTCCTGCCCCCCGCGTGTTCGCGGCGGCGCCGATGATGTTCGACGGGTTGTGGATGGACCATTACCTGGACGAATTCGTCGGTACACGGGTGTTGGGCGGGCCGTTCAAGACGCGGCAGATTTTCCGGGGCGGCGGGGTTTGCCTTTATACCATGGCCGGGACCCTGCGCGGCGCACCCTATCTGAACTGGGGCATGCAGCGCGTTCCGGCCGAGTGGTACGGCCATATCGTGCATTCCCACAAGGCCATAGATGACGCACGCGGCTTTGCCAATGTCCTGGTCAAACTGTTCGAATTGTCGGCGGCGCTGCCGCGGATCGACGCCAATGAAAGCATGTACCGATGAAATTCACCCTCGACTGGCTCAAGGAACATCTGGATACCGCGGCGGGCGTCGAGGAGATTTCCACCACGCTGACCATGGTCGGGCTGGAGGTGGAGGGCGTGGAAAACCAGGGCAAGGCGCTGGAAAAATTCGTCATCGCGCAGGTGGTCCAGGCCCAGCCGCACCCCAATTCGGATCATCTCAATATCTGCAAGGTCGATGCCGGAACCGGCACATTGATCGATGTGGTGTGCGGCGCGCCCAACGTCAAAACCGGCATGAAATCGGTGTTCGCGTTCCCCGGCACCTATATTCCGGGCAAGGATTTCGAGCTCAAGGCCGGCGTGGTGATCCGGGGTGCGGCGTCCAACGGCATGCTGTGCTCGGCCGCCGAGCTGGAATTGAGCAATGATCACGACGGCATCATCGCCCTGCCCGACGATGCACCGATCGGGGTGAAATATGTCGACTATGCCGGCATCAATGGCGTGGTGTTCGATATCGCGATCACGCCCAATCGGGGCGATGCGGCCGGGGTTCACGGCGTAGCGCGCGATCTGGCGGCATTCGGCATCGGCACGCTCAAGAGCACGGACATGTCCGCGGTGGCGTCCGTGGGGCCAAGCCCGATCGCGCCGCTGCCGCACCAGTTCGCAGCGGGGGAGCCCAAGGCGATCCGCAAGTTCGCCGGGCGGTACTTCCGCAACATCAAAAACGGGCCATCGCCGGCTTGGCTGCAGCAGCGGCTGCGGGCGGTCGGCTTGCGACCGATCAACGCCATTGTCGATATCACCAATCTGGTTTCGCTGGGATGGGGCAGGCCGCTGCATGCCTATGATGCCGACAAGATCGTCGGCGCGCCGGTGCTGCGCAATGCCAAAGCAGGCGAGCCGTTCGATGCGCTCGACAACAAGGTTTACACGCTCGACGAGACCATGACGGTGATTGCCGACGAGGAGGGCCCGCTGTGCCTGGGCGGCGTGATGGGAGGGGTTCGATCCGGGACGACGGACGCCACAGTCAACCTGTTCTTGGAATGCGCCAGCTGGGACCCCGAGCTGATCGCGCGCACCGGGCGCAAGACCGGGATCGTGTCGGATGCGCGCTATCGGCTGGAGCGCGGGGTCGATCCGGCGCTGACCGAGCCGGGGCTGGAACTGGCGACGCGCCTGGTGCTAGAGCTGTGCGGTGGCGAGCCGCTGGAGCCGGCGATTTCGGGCGAGGATGTATTTGCCGATACGGTGATCGCGTTTCCGTTCAGCGAAGTGCAGCGGCTGACGGGGCTGGCGGTCGAGCCGTTCGTCGCCACGGCGATCCTGTCCAAGCTGGGCTTTGCGATCGAGGGGCGCGGCGACGTGGTCAACGTCAGCGTGCCAAGCTGGCGGCCGGACGTGACGCTAAAAGCGGATCTGGCCGAAGAGGTGATGCGCATGGTGGGCGTGGACAATATCCCCGTCGAGCCATTGGCGCGGCTGAACCATGTGGCGCAACGCGTGCTGAGCCCGATCCAGAACCGCCGTCGCATCGCGCGGCGGGCGCTGGCGGCGCGCGGCCTGGACGAGGCGGTGACCTGGTCGTTCATCTCCCACGCGGAAGCCGTGCGGTTCGGCGGGGGAAGCGAGACGTTGCAGCTGGCCAATGCCATTGCCTCGGACATGACCGACATGCGGCCCTCGCTGCTGCCGGGGCTATTGGCCGCGGCGCGGCGGAACGCCAATCGCGGCTTTGCCGATCTGGGACTGTTCGAGGTGGGGCAGGTGTTCTTGTCCGATGCGCCCGAGGGACAGCACAGCCATGCCAGCGGTATTCGCACCGGAACAGCCAGGCTCGTCGGTTCCGGGCGGCACTGGGACGGCAAGGCCAAGGATGTCGGCGTGTTCGATGCCAGGGCCGACCTGGCCGCGGCGCTGGATGCGCTTGGCGTTGATATCGACAAGGTGCAAGTGCTTGCAGAACCCGCGCCCTGGAGCCATCCGGGGCGCGGCGGCCGCGTGGCGCTGGGGCCCAAGGTAACGCTGGGCTGGTTTGGCGAATTGCACCCCGCCTGGAGCCAGGCGCTGGATTTGGACGGGCCGGTCGCGGCGTTCGAAATCGATCTCGACGCGCTGCCTGAACCCAGAAAGAAAGCCAGCCGCACCAAGCCGGCGCTGGACTTGTCGACGCTGATGCCGCTCAGCCGGGACTTTGCTTTCGTGGTCGACAAAAGCGTCACGGCGGCAGCGATCCTGCGCGCGGCGCGGGGCGCGGACAAGGGATTGATCACCGATGTCGGCGTGTTCGACGTGTTCGAGGGCAGCCATGTCGGGGACGGCAAGAAGTCCGTGGCTATCGCGGTGACGCTGCAGCCCCGCGACAAGACGCTGACCGAGGAGGAGATCGAGACGGTGAGTGCCGCGATCGTGGGGGCGGTGACGAAGTCGACGGGCGGGGTATTGCGGGCATAAGCCGCTTCCTTGTTCTTTTCCCCATCGGGGAGAAGGTGGCGTTTGTCGCGAGGGTGTCTGCTGGACAAGGTCGGCGCTACAAGCTCATATCCGCCCATGGATTCCACCACCCGATTCCCCGATGTGATGCTGCTGGCGGCGGGTCTCGGCATGCGGTTGCGGCCATTGACCGAGACCATGCCCAAGCCGCTGGTGCCGGTTGCCGGCATGTCCCTGATCGAGCGGGTGATGGGCAATGCGCGGGCGGAGGGCGCGAAACGCTTTGTCGCCAATGCGCATTACCGGGCCGAGCAGGTGCTGGCGCACTTCGCGGGCGGGCTGAGGATTTCCCATGAGGAGACGCTGCTCGGCACGGGCGGCGGGGTCAAGCGGGCGCTGCCGATGCTGCATGCGGATCCGTTTTTCGTCATGAACACCGACGCATTCTGGCCTGCGGGAAGCGATCGGCCGCTGGGGCGGATGCTGGAAAAACTCACGGCTGGTGCCGCCGAGATGGCGCTGCTCTGCGTGCACCCCAGCCGGGCAACCGGTTTTGGCCGCAGCCATGATTTTTGTCTCGACCCCATGGGACGAGTGACGCGCGACTATGGCGCGCCGGTGATTTATGGCGGTGTTGCCCTCGTGAGCAAAGCCATGTTCGCCGATACGCCCGAGGGACCATTTTCGTTTTACCGGCTGATCGAGACCGCCTTGGAGCGCGAAACCGTGGTGGGCGTCGCGCTCCAGGCCCCGTGGCACCATGTCGGCGATGCGGCCGGCCTGGCGGCGGCCGAGGCGGCGCTGGCATGAGCATTTTTTCCATTGCCCCCCATGCCAAGTTCCTCGCGACGCTGGCCGACCGCGTGCTGGACGGAACCCTGTTGGGCGATTGGGCGCGGACCGGACCGTTCTGGCTGAGCGATGTGACCATCGTCGTGCCGACACGGCGCGCCAAGCTGGCGCTGGCGGAAGAATTTGCCCGGCGCGGGGCTGGGCTGTTGCCCGATATCCGTACCTTTGGCGGGCAGGTGGAGGACGAGGAGCCGTTCCTGCCGCCATTCGATTTGCCGGTGCTGCCGGGCGCGGTATCGAGCCTGGAGCGGCGGCTGGTGCTGTCCTGGCTGGTGGCGGCCTGGGCGCGGACGGCGCGGGGACAGCAGGCCTTTGCCAATCCGCCCAATGCCGCCGAAATCCTGGCAATGGCGGAATCGCTGGGCGGGCTTGTCGACGAGCTGACCTCCCAGGATGTGGGCGCGCGGCAATTGCAGGACATCGTGCCCGACGATCTGGCGCAAAACTGGCAACAGACGCTGGACTTCCTCAAGATCGTTCTGAGCTATTGGCCCGAGCGCCTCAAGACCGCCAAGACGGCCGATGCGGTATTCCTGCGCAATGCGCGGCTGGACCGGCAGGCGGCTGCGGCCCCGCTCGTTTACGGCGGGCGGCCGGTGATCGCGGCGGGGTCGACCGGCTCGATCCCGGCCACGGCGCGGCTGCTGGCGGCAATCGCCAAGCTGCCGCGCGGGGCAATCGTCTTGCCGGGGTTCGATACCGGCATGACGCCGGGCGGGCATGGGGACTTGCTGAACGACGCCAAGAACCCCCATGGGCATCCGCAATATGGGCTGGCCAAACTGCTGCGCGCCCTGGGGGCCGGCGTCGGCGATGTGGTGGAGCTAGCGCCAACCGAAGCCGAGCGCACAGTGCTGGTGCGGCGGGCCCTGGCGCTGACCGACGATACCGCCCATTGGGCGGACCAGAAACTGTCGGAAGCGGCACTGGTGCGGGCGAGCGAAGGCATAGTGCTGATCAGCGCACGCACCGAGGACGAGGAGGCTCGCGCCGTGGCACTGGCGGCGCGCGACGGGCTGGCAGATGGCCGCACCGTGGGCATTGTCACCCCGGATCGCAATCTGGCGCGGCGGATCGCGGCGGAGCTGGGCCGGTTCGGGGTCCTTGTCGACGATGCGGCAGGCGCGCCGCTGTTCCAGTCGGCGGCGGGGCGGCTGGCGCGCGAAATCCTGGCGCTGGCGGTCAATGGCTGCGGCGCGGTCGACCTGATGGCACTGTTGCGCAATCGTGCGGCACTGTTCGGGATGGACCGGTTTCAGACGAGCGCGCTGGCGGACAAGATCGAATTGGGGCTGTTGCGCGGGCAGCGCGCCAATCCGGGGCTGGCCGGGCTGCGTGCGCTGCTCGACGACAATATCGGACAGCGCACGCCTTATCCGGCCAAACGGCTAAACCCGGACGATGGCGCGCAGATCGAGGCCCTGTTCGCTCGCATCGAAGCGGCGCTGGCGCCGCTGCTGGAGTTGCTCGAGGCGCGCGATACCGATGCGGGGCAGTTTTGCGCCTGCCTGATGGCGGCTTTCGAGGCGGTCGCCGATGGCGCGCACATTCCGGGACGAGGCGAGCTGAACGATTGGGCAAGCGAGCTCGAAAACCAGAAGGGACAGGGCCTGCGGTTCGCGCCACGCGGGCTCGACAGCGTGCTGGCGGCCCTGATGCTGGGGTTCCAGGTGCGCACACTCGAAATCCGGCGGCAGGACATCTTCATCTGGGGGCAGCTCGAAGCGCGGCTGCAGAACCCGGACCTGTTGATCGTGGCGGGGCTCAACGAAGACATCTGGCCCGAGCCGGCCGACCCCGGACCCTGGCTAAGCCGCGGCATGCGGCTGGCCGCCGGGCTGGAGCCGCCCGAGCGGCAGGCGGGGCTGGCAGCCCATGATTTTGCCCAGGCACTGGGCAATGAGCGCGTGATCCTGGCATTTTCCGAACGGCTGGGCACCAGTCCAGCCATCGCTTCGCGGCTGGTGCAGCGGCTGGAGGCGTTTGCGGGCGACGCATGCGCGCGCGCCATGCGGGCAAGGGGCCAGCTTTGGCTGGATGCCGCGCGGCAGCTGGATGCCGTGGCGATGGAAGTGCGCGCCAGGCGGCCACAGCCCAATCCGGCAGTGGCGCTGCGACCGCGCAAATTGTCGGTGACCGAGATCGAGACGCTGATGCGCTCGCCCTACGACATCTATGCCAGGCACATATTGCGGCTGCGGCCGCTGGATGGGCTGGGGGAAAATCCCGATGCGCGCGAACGCGGCAATATCATCCATGACATTTTCGCGCGCTTCGTCACCGAGGGCTGCGACGTGATGGCAGAGAACGCCCTCGCAACGCTCAACGCCATGGCGATCGAGGGGTTTGCCGGGCTCGAGGCGATCGGGGAGCGGCGCGATATCTGGCTGCGGCGCTTCGATACGGCGGCGCGCCGTTTCCTCGACTTCGAGCGCGAACGCAATGCGCGGGTCAAACAGCGGCACGCCGAGATCGCGGGCGAATGGCGCTTGCCGAGCGGATTCACCCTGACGGGGCGGGCCGACCGGGTCGATGAAATGGCCGACGGCACGCTCGAAATCGTCGATTTCAAGACCGGCTCGCCGCCCGACAATCGGGCGATGAAGAGCTTCGAAGCGCCGCAATTGCTGCTCGAAGCCGCAATGGGGGCGGCTGGCGCCATGGCGGGAATCGGCGCGGCCGAGACCGGCGCCTTGACCTATGTGAAGGTGGGGCTGGGGCCCGAAGCCTTTGTGCCCAAGGAGTTCGTGCTGGGCGACGAATGGGGGCTGATGGACGCGGCGGACGAAGCGGGCCGGCGCATGCAGCGGCATGTCGCGGTGTTCCTGTTTGGCGACATGCCGATGGCGGCGCGCATCCTGCCCGTGTTCGGGCAGCGCTTTGCCGGGGCCTATGAGCATCTGGCGCGCACCGCCGAATGGACCGCGGTGGACGGCGAGGAGGAGCCATGAGGGGCAAGCTCGCCATACCGGCGCAAACCTTTGCCAATCAGGCCAAGGCGGCGGACCCGCTCTGGTCGATCTGGGTGGAGGCCAATGCCGGCTCGGGCAAGACCCATGTGCTGACCCAGCGCGTGCTACGACTGTTGCTGGCCAATGTGGCGCCGCAATCGATCCTGTGCCTGACCTATACCAAGGCGGCGGCGGCCGAGATGCGGCGGCGGGTGTCCAAGCTCCTGGCCGACTGGGCCATCGCCAGCCCGGCCGCTCTCGAGACCGAACTGGCCAAAGTGGTGTCCGGGCCGATCGAGGACGATCTGCGGGCCCGGGCGCGGACCCTGTTTGCCAAGGCGCTGGAAACGCCCGGCGGGCTCAAGATCGTCACCATCCACGCGTTTTGCGAATCGGTGCTGCACCGGTTTCCGCTGGAAGCGGGCGTGCCGTTCGATTTCAGCGTGATCGAGGATGACGAGCGGGCGGCGATGATCCTTTCCGCGCGTGAAACGGTTTTGGCGGACGGGATCAAGGCGGGGGCGCATGCCCAGGCCGTGGAAACTCTCTTCGGCCTGCTCAGCGATCATTCCATCGCCGAAGCGATCGCGGCGGCGCTGGCGGATGGGCGCAAGCTGAAAAAAGTCTTGGCCGACCGGCCGGCGGCCAAGGCGCGGTTACGGGCATTGACCGGGTTTGGCGATGGTCCGGACAGCGCCGAGATCGACGCACTGATCGTCAGCCGGCGGCTGGTCGGACCGGTCGAGGTGGCGCGACTGCTCGAGATCTGTCCGCCCAAGGGCGGCCATCGCAGCCTCGAGGACAAGCTGGCCCGGCTCGATGTGCGCCAGCCGACGCCGCAGCATTGGCAAGGCGCGTTCCTGACCAAGGACGACGCCGTTCCGGCCCGGTTTCCCGCCAAGGCGGTCAGTTCAGCCGATCCGGCCCTGGCGGCCCTGCTGCTGGCCGAGGCGGAGCGCCTGGCGGACCTGGCGGGTTTGCGCCGGCAGGCACAGTTGATCGGGCGCAGCGAAGCGGTGCTGGACGTGGTGGGCGCCATTTCGGACAGCTACGAGGCGCGCAAGCGGGCGCGGGCCCTGCTGGATTTCGACGACCTGGTGGAAAAGCTGGGGGATCTGTTCGAGAACCCCCAGCTGGGACCCTGGGTGCAATACAAGCTCGATGCCGGGATCGATCACATCCTGGTCGACGAATCCCAGGATACCAATCTCGAGCAATGGCGGGTGGTGCGGGCCATTGCCGACGAATTCTTTCGTGGCGACAGCGCCGTTACGAGGCCCCGCTCGCTGTTTGCGGTGGGTGACCAGAAGCAGTCGATCTATTCCTTCCAGGGGGCCGAGCCGGCCTTGTTCGGGGAGACCGGCAAGGCGTTCCGGCAATTGGCCGCCAATGCCGAACGGCGTTTCGAATGGCTGCCGCTCCATACCAGCTTTCGCACCCTGCGCGGCATATTGGAGGCGGTGGACATGGTGTCGGACCGCAGCGATATCCAGCAAGCGCTGCTGTCGAGCGAAAAAGTGCATCACGACACCGCGCGCGCCGAGCCCGGCGGCACGGTGACGCTGTGGTCGCCGTTGCAACAGGCCGACGGCGTGATTCAACCCGGGGAATGGCCCATCGAGCCGGTCGAGGCGGAGCGCACGGCCCCGCGCCAGGTGGCCGAGCGCATCGCCGGCGCGATTTCAGGCTGGATCGCTGCTGAACGGCCGCTGGCCAATCGCGAGCGGGCGGTGCGGGCGGACGATGTGTTGATCCTGGTGCAATCGCGCAATGCGCTGTTCGCCGAGATCATCCGGGCGTTGCGCAATGCTGGGATCCCGACGCCGGGGGCGGACCGGCTCAAGGTGAGCGGGCATATTGCGGTGTTGGACCTGCTGGCGCTGTGCGATGTCGTGCTCAACCCGGCGGACGATCTACAACTGGCGGCGTTGCTGCGCTCGCCCCTGTTCGATGTTTCCGAGGACACGCTGTTCGGGTTGGCGCAGCCCCGCGCCCGGGGCGAGACGCTGTGGCAGGCGTTGCAGGCCTGCCCCCTGCCCCCTTGCGTGGCAGCGCTGGACAAGCTCGCGCGCTGGCGCGGCCAGCTCGATTTCGAGCGGCCCTTCGAGTTTCTTGCGGCTGTGCTTTATGCCGAGGGTGGGTTGCAACGCTTTCACGCGCGGCTGGGCCATGAGGTCGACGACGTGTTCGCCGAACTGCTGAAACTGGCGCTGGACCACGAGCAGACCAGCCAGCCGAGCCTGCAAGGGTTCGTTGCGGCGATGCGCGCACGCGACGTGTCGATCAAGCGCGAACTGGCGGAAACCGGATCGGGCGTGCGAGTGATGACGGTGCATGGGGCCAAGGGGCTGGAGGCGCCGATCGTCATCCTGGCCGATGCGGCCAGCCGGCCCAGCGGCAAGCAGTTGAGCACGCCCCTGCATGTGATCGCCGAAGCGCCCGGCCCGCTCCTGATCCACGCCGCCAGCGAAAAAACCCATGTGCCGCAGACCCTGGAGCAGCGCGACAGCATCCGCGCCAGGCTGGACCAGGAATATTGGCGCAAACTTTACGTGGGCATGACGCGGGCGGAGGACGAGCTTTACATTACCGGCGCGCTGACGCCGGGCAAGGACGCCGGCAAGCAACTGGAAGGCACCTGGTATGCCGCAATCGAAGAGGCGCTGCGCCCGCTTGGGGAGAGCCAGGTGGATGAGCAGGGCCGCGAAACGGCGCTGATCTATCCCAAGGTCCGGCCGCGGCCCAAGCCGGTCGTTTCCACCACGCCCGCCACTGTCGCGCCCGCACCTGCCACCGTTCTGGCGCCCCTGCCCACCTATGTCGCCACGCCCGTGGTCAGCCCTTCCTCAGCCCAGCAACATGCCGGCATCGGTGTGCTGGACAGCGCCGCCGAGCGGCTCGTGGATGCGGATATGGCGCGCCAGGAGGGCCTGGCGCTGCATGCCTTGCTGCAGCATCTGGGCAAGATCGATCGCGCGCTCTGGCCCCTGGTGGTGCCCCGGGCCATGCCGGTCCTGCTGCCGGGCGCGCCGGTGCGGCACCAGGCCATCGGCGAGCGGGCGATGTCGATCCTGCAGCGGCCTGAACTTGCGCAGCTGTTCGGCATCAACAGCCGGGCCGAAGTGCCGTTCTTGATCAAGGCCCGGCGCCGGGGAGAACCGGTGCAGCTGGCCGGCAGGATTGATCGGCTGGTCGTTGACGACTCCAGTGTAATAGTGGTGGACTACAAGTCCGACGCGAACGTGCCGGATAGCCCGGAGCAGGTGGCACAAAATTATCGAACGCAGCTGGGACTTTATGCGTTGGTTGCAGGTCAGCTGTTCCTCGGACGGACCGTGCATGCAGCTATTCTGTGGACAGCATTGGAATCACTGATGTATCTGCCGCCAGACTTGCTGGCGGCAGCGCGCGCCGAGTTCACCCTTGGGTGAGCTAACTTGAAGACAGGCTGGACTCGCACCAGCTTTTGGATCACACAAACCGTCGCTTTCAACCCCAAAGGCAAACTTCATGACTCAACATGTTTCCGACGCCGATTTCGGCGAGGAAGTCCTTAACTCCAAAGAGCCCGTCCTCGTGGATTTCTGGGCAGAGTGGTGCGGGCCTTGCCTGGCGATCGCCCCGGTGCTCGACGAGTTGTCAACCGAGCTGACCGGCAAGGTCAAGATCGTCAAGCTCAATGTGGACGAAAACCCCTCGACCACCGCCAAGTATGGCGTGCGCTCGATCCCCACCATGATCCTGTTCAAGGGCGGGGAAGCCGCCGACATGAAAATCGGCGCGGGCACGCCCAAGGCAGGCCTGACCAAGTGGCTGACCGGACACGCAGCTTGAGGCTGACTTGATCGCCTGCAAAACACCGCTGGAGCAGTCCGGCGGTGTTTTTGTTTGTGCCGACGCGGTCAGGCTCTGCTAGTTTTGCAAAAAACCAGGACCTGGAGGTGCCGCGATGGCAGCGATCGATCTGGCGGCAGCCCCGTTCAACCTGGACGAGGATGGACAGGCCTGGGTAGCGACGACGCTGGCGAGCCTCACGCCGCGCGACAAGCTGGCACAATTGTTCGTGTTGATGGTGCGCGGCGAACCGAACGCCGTGCTGGAGGGATTGCTGCGGTTCAAGCCGGGCGGCATCACCCGGCTGTATACACCCGATCTCGAGGACGAACTGGGGCTGGCCCGCGACTTCATCGCCGGCAGCGCGATTGCGCCGCTGATCAGCGCCGATCTCGAGGGCAGCCGGATGAGCCTGCCGTTCGGCACGTCCGTGCCCAATCCGCTGGGCCTTGCGGCGGTCGACGATGTGAGCGCCACCGAGGCGATTGCCGGGATCATGGCGCGCGAAGCCCGCGCGGTGGGGCTGAACTGGAGCTTTACCCCGGTCATCGATATCAATGCGGCGTTCAAAAGCGCCATTGTCGGCACGCGTTCCTATGGCAGCGAGGTGGACCGGATCGAGCGTCATGCCCTAGCCCAGATCGCAGCTTTCCAGGGCGAAGGGGTCGCGGCGACCGTCAAGCACTGGCCGGGCGAAGGGTTCGACGCGCGCGACCAGCATCTGGTCACGACGGTCAATCCTCTGGACATCGCCCATTGGGAGGCAAATTTCGGGCGGCTGTACCGTGCGGCGATCGAGGCCGGGGTGATGGCGGTGATGGCGGGCCATATCGCTTTTCCCGCTTTCGTGCGCGCGCTTGATCCCCAGGCGGGCGAGGAGGCGTTCCGGCCGGCATCGATCAGCGGGGCGTTGAATCAAGGACTGCTGCGCGAGCGGCTGGGCTTTAACGGATTGATCGTCTCGGATGCCACGGCCATGGCCGGGCTGGGCGATTGGGGTCCGCGCGACATCACCTTGCCCGAAGTGGTCGCCAATGGCTGCGACGTGATCCTGTTCTCGGACGAGCCGGAAGCCGATCTGCGGCGGCTGGTTTCGGCGATCGCCGATGGCCGGCTGACCCAGGAGCGGGTGGACGCGGCGGTGACCCGCATCCTGGCGCTGAAGGCTGCGCTTGGCCTGCACAAGCGCCAAGCGCCGTTGAGCGTGACGGCAGCGCGGGCGGTGCTCGACGATCCGGCGAGCCAGATCACCGCACACTCGGTCACCAGCCGCGTGCCGACACTGGTCAAGGACAAGCAGAACCTGTTGCCGCTCAACCCGCACAAGCATAGGCGGATATTGGTGTTTTCGGGCGATGTCGTCCTGCCGCTGGCGCCCGGGCCAGTGGCGCTGAGCCTGCCGGACCTGCTGGTGCGCGAAGGCTTCGAGGTCACGCGGTTCAGCCCCGGCATGGCGGTCAATCCCAAGGCGTTCGATCTGGTGCTGTATCTGTTCGGGGAGGAAACGCTGCTGACGCGGGGCAGTATTTTCCTCGATTGGATGAAACTGACCGGCAGTCTCTTTGGCGCCATGCACCGCTATTGGCACGAGGTGCCCACACTGATGATCTCGTTCGGTTATCCCTATTATCTGTACGATGCGCCGCGGGTGAAGACCTATATCAACGCCTACGGCACCAGCGAGCCGATCCAGGCCGCGGTGCTGGAAGCGCTCGTGGGGCGCACGACCTTTGCGGGCACCAACCCCGTCGATCCGTTCACGGGAAGCGAGCAGGGGAAATATTGAAGGTCAGTCCGGCACCGTGCCGTTGCGGTGCAGCACCTGGCCGGCAAGGTAGAGCGAGCCGGAGATCACCACGCGGGCATTGGGCACCGCCCCCGCCGCGCGCAGTGCAGCCGCGATCGAGCGGACGGGCGCGGCGTCGAAACCGGCCTCTTGCGCCTGCGCGGCGATGAGCTGAGCCTTGTGGGCATTGGGTTCGCCGGGAATGGTCAGCGTCAGAATGCGCTGCGCCATGCCGGCGAATGGGGCCAGTACATCGGCGGGCTTGCGGGTGTTCATCATGCCCATGATCAGGACCAGCGGCGCCGGGCGAACGGCGTTCATGTCGGCCAAGGCGCGCGCCAGCGCGCGCGTGCCATGCGCGTTATGGCCGCCATCGAGCCAAAGTTCGGCGCCGGCACCGAGCAGGTCGCGCAGCGGGCCCTGCATCGGCGATAGCCGCGCGGGCCAGGTCACCGTTTGCAGGCCCGTGGCCATGGCGTGCTGATCCACCGGCAAGGCAAAATGGCGAATGGCGGCGATGGCGGTGCCGGCATTTTCGAATTGATGCGCACCAACGAGGCGCGGCCGCGGCAGATCGAGCAGGCCCGTCTCATCGGTATAGACCATGCGGCCATCCTGCTCATAGGCGTCGAAATCCTGCCCCGCGACGAAGGGGACAACGCCGAGACGGCGGGCGACCCTGTCGATGCTGGCAAGGCCCTCGTCGGCCTGACGGGCAATCACTGCCGGGGCGCCGCGCTTGAGGATGCCGGCTTTTTCCACCGCGATGACCCCGATGGTATTGCCCAGGAAGGCCATGTGGTCGAGGTCGACCGGGGTGATGATGGTGCCCAGGGGATGCTTGACCACGTTGGTGGTGTCATGCGTGCCGCCCATGCCCACTTCGAGCAGCACGTAGTCGGCGCGCGTTTCGGCGAATAGCACGAAGGCGGCGGCAGTGGTGATTTCGAAATAAGTGATGTTCTGGCCGGCATTGACCGTTTCAAGCCGTTCCAGCACCCCATTGAGGCGGCGGCTGGTGACCAGCTTGCCGGCCAGGCGGATGCGTTCGTTGAACCGCACCAGATGGGGGGAGGTATAGACATGCACCGATTTACCCGACGCCTCGAGCATGGCGCGCAGGAAAGCGACGGTCGAGCCCTTGCCATTGGTGCCGGCGACATGGATGACGGGGGGAATGTGATCCTGCGGGTTGCCCAGATCCTCCAGCAGCCGGTTGAGGCGCTCGAGACCCATGTCGATCAGCTTGGGGTGCAGCCTTGAAAGGCGCTTGAGGATAGCGTCGGTGCGCGACATGAAAGCGGTCCGGGTGGTTGGACCGATGGGTTAGCGCGCAATCGCGGCGGGCTCAATGGGGATGGACGTGTGCCGCTGCAGTCTTTATCGCCTCGCCCCCTCCGGGGCAGCTCTGGCGCATGGGCTTGGCACGATCGTGCTAGTCCCACAGAACCGCTCCTCCCCTTCGATGGGGAGGTTGGGTGGGGTGCGGGAGCCGCGATACTGGTGTTAGTCAACCCCCACCTTGATCCTCCCCCTGGCAGGGGGAGGCGTCGACTGCGGCATTGTCGTCAGGGGCTTGATCATAGGCAATAGCCTTGCCCCCGATGGGAGACGCAAACTCCACCAATCCCGTTTGGGGGACGGCAGCCGAGAACCCTCGTCTCAGAACTCGCTCCAGTCCTTGTCCACCGCAGTTGCCGTATTGCCGCGGCGCAGATAGGTGCCGGCTACGGCCTTGAGTTTTTCCTGCATGCCGCGGATGCCGGCGGGTGGGGTGACGGCCGCCGGGCGGGCTGGGGCGCGGGGCGGGGCTTCGGCGAGGGTAAAAATATCGACGATGCGGTCGAGTTCGCTGGCCTGGGCCTCGGTCTGCTCGATAGCGGCGTTGGTTTCCTCCACCAGGGCCGCGTTGTGCTGGGTCATTTCATCGAGCACCTGCACGGCGGTGCTGACCTCGCCGATGGACACGGCCTGCTTGCGGCTGTCGTGGGAGATGGCCTGCAGCGCCGCGGTATTTTCGCGGATGGCATCCAGCATGCTGGAAATCTTGCCGGCGGCATCGGAGACCAAGCGCGAGCCGCCGCGCACTTCGTTGGCGGATTGCTCGATCAGCGCCTTGACGTCCGAGGACGCACTCGCCGCCGATTGCGCCAGGCGGCGCACTTCGACGGCCACTACGGCAAAGCCCTTGCCGGCGTCGCCGGCGCGGGCTGCCTCGACCGAGGCGTTGAGCGCCAAGAGGTTGGTCTGGAACGCGATGTCGTCGATCAGCCCGATGATGTTGGAGATCTTGCCCGAGGATTGGGTGATGCGTTCCATGGCATCGTTCGCCTGCGCCATCACGGCGCCCCCGCCCTCGGCGACGCGGGTGACGTTTTCGGCCTGCTGGCTGGCGGCCTCGGCTTTCTTGGCATTGTCGAGGACGGTGGCGGAGAGTTGTTCGATGGCGGCCGAGGTCTGCTCGATGGTGGCGGCCTGCCGCGTGGTGCGCTCGCTCAGATCGTTGGCGCCCGCCAGGATTTCCCCGGTCGCGGTCTTGAGCGCGCCCGAGGTGATGCGCAGCTGGCCCACGATTTCGCCGAGTTTTTCGGCCACCGCATTGGTGTCGTCCTTCAACCGGGCGAAAGCGCCCTCATAGTCCCCGCGCACGCGCAGGGTGAGGTCGGTATCGGCCAAGGCCGACAGGACCTGCCCGGTTTCGCCCAGGCCGCGATCGACGGTTTCGACCAGATCGTTGACGCTCTTGGCCAGGCTATTGAGCTCGGTATCGGGAAATTGGGCATCGACGCGCTTGGAAAAATCGCCGGCAATCGCAGCATCGACCACGGCGCCGAAGGCCGATTGCAGGGACTGCATCATGGCGGCCCGATCGGCCTGGGTGGCAATGATCTGCGCGGCCTCGGCCTCGGTCATGCGGGCGACCTTCTGGCCGTTTTCGCGGAACACCTCGACAGCGCGGGACATGGCGCCCAGCTCGTCGGTGCGGCCGGCGCCCTTGACGGCAATGTCCAGATTGCCCTCGGCCAGATCCTGCATTGCCCCGGTGAGCAGGGTAATGGGGCGGGTGATGCTGCGCGAAAACAGCCAGCCGGCCAAGGCAACGACGGCGAGGAGCGCCGCGCCGATCACGAGCATCATGTTGCGCATATTGATGACGGGGGCCAGAACTTCGCTGCTGGCCATCACCGCGACAACGGCCCAGGGGCCGGCACGGGTGGCCACAGGCGCCGCCGCGACCAGCATTTCGGTGGCCCGATAGGCGGTGGAGGTGCCTTCGCCGGGGGTGCCGGCCAGTGCCGTATCGAGCGCCGGGGCGGCAAAACTGGTGGCCAGCGCGTCATTGGCGTCGGTAAACGTGGAGTCCGAACGCAACAGTCCGTCCGGGCCGACGACGATCGCCTCGCCGGTCTGGCCGAAGCCGGTGCGATTGCCGATCACCGCGTCGAGCCGTTCGGAGGGAAGCTGGAACGCCAGGACGCCGATCTTGCGGCCGGTGGCGTTGAACACCGGCTTGGCAAAAAAGCTGGCAGGCAGCCCACCCGCAGCGGCATAGGGCGCGAAATCGGCGAACACCAGATCGTCGGGATTTTCGATGGCGACCGCTTTTTGAAACACCTGGCCCAGCGCCGAGCCGGCCAGTGGGCCATCAACGAAATTGGTGCCGAAGTCTTCGGCCTTGTCGACCGAATAGACCAGCGCGCCCTTGAGATCGAACAGATACAGATCGCGATAGCCGCGCTGGGTGATCTGGGTGCGATAGCCGGGATGGAAACGGGTATGGGTGACGTCGTAGGTGCCGGTGGTGCCCAGGGTGTCCAGCGCCGCCAGGTTGGCCGGATCGGGATTGTCGGTCACATAGAGCGTACGCACTTCCTCGGTGGGATTGACCTTGAAGCTCAACCAGGCGCCGCCGAAATCACGCAGCGCCTGCACCGTGGCTTCGGAGCGCGAGGTGGCGGTCAGGTCGTCCTCGACCGCCTTGAGATAGGTGGAGACCTGGCTCGCCCGCTCGGAGGCCAGAGTCAGCAGATTGGTCTCGGCCGCGTTCTGCAGGGCTTGCGAGCCGATCAGATAGCTGGCGCTGCCGACGCCGATACTGACCAGCAGCGCCGAGCCGATCAGGGCCAAAGGCAGCTTGCGGGCAATCGACATCGAGCGGAATTTGAACATGGAGCGTCCCCTGGCCTGTCTGGCCAGAGGTCGGGCGCGTTCAGACGCGCCGACACTGGCAGCGCGCAACACTAGCCGGAACGGGGTTAAGTGCCGGTAAAGGCAACAGGGCGGGCGCGCTCAAATGCGGCTCAGCACGCGTTTTATTGGCGCGGTCGTGCCCTATTCGGCGTGGACGGCCGGGGGCGGCAGTGCCAGGTCATCGTCGCCCTCGGCGGCGACAGCCGCATCGCGCAGGCTGACACGGGTGGTGATTGTTAGGGCGCTGGTGGACAGCTCGTCCACGGGCTCGTTGCGCATCAAGATGCCGGCGAGCGAGCCAATGGTGGAGCGCAGCTTGTGGCGATGCACGACCATGTCGACCATGCCGTGCTCGTACAGATATTCGGAGCGCTGGAAGCCCTTGGGCAGCTTTTCGCGAATGGTCTGCTCGATGATGCGGGCGCCGGCAAAGCCGATGCGCGCGCCCGGCTCGGCGATGTGGATGTCGCCCAGCATGGCATAGGAGGCGGTAACGCCGCCCGTGGTCGGATCGGTGAAGACCACGAAAAACGGCAGCCCCGCCTCGCGCAGGCGCAGCACCGCCACGGTGGTGCGCGGCATCTGCATCAGCGAAAAAATGCCCTCCTGCATGCGCGCGCCGCCCGAGGCGACAAACAACACGAAGGGCGTCTGCCGGCTGGCCGCAGTTTCGAGGCCGGTGATGATGCCCTGCCCGGCCGCCATGCCGAGCGAGCCGCCGATGAAATCGAAATCCTGCACCGCCACGGTCATGTCACGCTCATAGAGCTTGCCGGTGGCAACGATGACGCTGTCGTCGAAACCGGTCTTGACCCGGCCTTCCTTGAGGCGATCGACATAGCGCTTCTGGTCGCGGAACTTGAGCGGATCGACCGGCACGGCAGGAACGCCCACGAGATGGTACTTGCCGCCATCGAAAAAGGTTTCCAGCCGATCGGCCGGCTTGATCTTCATGTGGTAGCCCGAATTGGGCACCACCCACTGGTTGGCTTCCAGATCGCGATAAAACACCATCTCGCCCGACTCGGGATCCTTGACCCACAGGTTCTCGGCAATCTCGCGCTTGTTGCCGAGAATGGAGCGGATCTTGGGGCGGACGAAGTTATCGATCCAGTTCATGGTCTTTGGCCTCGCAGGGTGCAGCTCGCTTGAGGTAAGCGGCAATTGTGGCGAATGTTATCAGGGGATGACGGCAGGGCAAAGGTCGGCGCGAAGGAGTACCGCCAACCTGACCTCCTCCTGCCAGGAAAGGTCAGGTGGGGGTCGGCGCCTATGCGCGCGCCCGCTTCACACCGGCTGCCAGGTCCGCCACCAGCGCCCGCACCGCGCCCACCGTCCGGTCCGTCGCCTTGCCCTCGTGCAGGGATCTGGCGACGGCATCGACCAGCACGGTGCCCACGACGATGCCATCGGCGTGGCGACCGAATTCGGCGGCGTCATCGGCGGTCTTGATGCCGAAGCCCACGGCCACGGGCAGGTCGGTATGGCCCTTGATGCGCTCGACCGCGTCCCCGATGGCGCCGCGCGCCGTGATGGCGGCGCCGGTAATGCCGGTCATGGAGACGTAATAAACAAAACCCGAAGTGTTCTTGAGCACTGCCGGCAGGCGCCGGTCATCGGTGGTCGGGGTGGTCAGGCGGATGAAGTTGAGGCCGGCGGCCAAGGCGGGCAGGCAGAGTTCGCCATCTTCCTCGGGCGGCAGGTCGACGACGATCAGGCCGTCGACGCCGGCGGCTTTGGCGGCGGCAAGGAAGCGATCGACGCCCATGGCGTAGATGGGGTTATAATAGCCCATCAGCACCACCGGGGTGGTCTCGTCCTTGCGGCGGAAATCCTCGACCATGGCGAGCACGCCGCGCAGGGTCTGGCCCGAGGCCAAAGCCCGCTGCCCGCCCAGCTGGATGGCGACGCCATCGGCCATGGGATCGGAAAAGGGCATGCCCAGTTCGATGATGTCGGCGCCCGCCTGCGGCAGCGCCTCCAGAATCGCCTGGCCGGTGGCGAGGTCCGGGTCGCCGGCCATGACGAAGGTGACCAGCGCCGGACGGTTTTCACGCTTGAGCGCGGCGAAGCGGGTGTCGATGCGGTTGGTCATGCTTGGGGGCTTTTTGGTTCGCTCAAAATATTGGGCCGACGACGGGCTTGCCGACTGAAGGAGGAATTGTCCAAGAGGTGTGCATTCCGCCAAACAAATCCTCATCCCGTCCAGCGAAAAATTGGATGGTGTTGGTGAAGCACGACAACACGCTAGAGCAGCCCCAGATATTTGCCGACGCTCTCGACGTCCTTGTCGCCGCGGCCCGACAGGCAGAGGACCACCGACTGGTCCTTGTCCATGGTGGGGGCAAGCTTGATCACCTCGGCCAGGCCATGGGCGGATTCCAGCGCCGGGATGATGCCCTCGAGCCTGGTGCAGAGCTGGAAGGCGTCGAGCGCCTCCTTGTCGGTAATCGGCACGTAAGTGACGCGCCTGGTGTCGTGCAGGAACGAATGTTCGGGGCCGACGCCGGGATAGTCGAGCCCCGCCGAGATCGAATGACCTTCCAGAATCTGGCCGTCCCGGTCCTGCAGCAGATAGGTGCGGTTGCCGTGCAGCACACCGGGGCGACCCCCGGTCATGGAGGCAGCGTGGCCGTTTTCGACGTCGATGCCGTGGCCGCCCGCTTCGGCGCCGTAGAGGGCGACCTCGGGATCATCGAGAAAGGCGTGGAAGGTGCCGATGGCGTTGGAGCCGCCGCCGACGCAGGCCACGACTGCGGCGGGCAGAATGCCCTCGGCCTTGTGGAACTGCTCCTTGAGCTCGGTGCCGATGACGGACTGAAAGTCGCGCACCATTTCGGGATAGGGATGGGGGCCCGCGGCGGTGCCGATCAGGTAATAAGTATTCTCCACATTGGTGACCCAGTCGCGCAGCGCCTCGTTCATGGCGTCCTTGAGCGTGCCGGCACCGGCAGTGACGGGGCGCACCTCGGCGCCCAGCATCTTCATGCGCAGCACGTTGGGCATTTGCCGCTCGACGTCGGTTGCGCCCATGAAGATGACGCAGGGCAGATCGAACTTGGCGCAGACCGTGGCGGTGGCGACGCCGTGCTGGCCGGCGCCGGTTTCGGCGATAACGCGGGTCTTGCCCATGCGCTTGGCCAGAAGGATCTGGCCCAGGCAATTGTTGATCTTGTGGGAGCCGGTGTGGTTGAGCTCCTCGCGCTTGAACCAGACCTTGGCGCCACCCAGATGCTCGGTCAGGCGCCTGGCGAAATAGAGCGGGCTGGGTCGGCCGGCATAGTTGGTCGACAGATCGCCCAGCTCGGCCGCAAAAGCCGGATCGCGCCTGGCGGCGCGGTAGGCGGCCTCCAGGTCCAGGATCAGCGGCATCAGCGTTTCAGCGACAAAGCGGCCGCCATAGATGCCGAAGCGCCCTTGCTCGTCGGGGCCATTGCGCAGGGAATTGATGCCATCCATATCGTTGCGCCTATCTTGGTCAGGGCCGCCCGCAGCCAGGAATGGCCAAGGCGGTAGGGACTACCGGGCTGCCCGGGCGTTGCGGATGAACGCCTCGATGAGCCTGGCATCCTTGACGCCGGGGGCGCTCTCCACCCCCGATGAGACATCGACACCGAAGGGGCGGACCTGTTTGATCGCCCCGGCGACGTTGTCCGGCGTCAGCCCCCCCGAAAGCATGAACTCCAAGGCCGGGTCAAGCGCCTTGAGCAAAGTCCAGTCAAAGGTGTCGCCCAGGCCTCCGGGGCGGTCGGCGCCCTTGGGCGGCTTGGCATCGAGCAAGATACGGTCGGCGACATCGACGAAATCGGCGACATGGGCGACGTCCTCGGGCGAGCCGATCGGCAGCACCTTCATGATCTCGACGCCGGCTTCGGCCCGAATGGCCTCGACCCTATGCGGGGTTTCGGGTCCGTGCAGCTGGATCCAGTCGGGGCCCAGCGCTGCCACTTCGGCCACGCAGGAATTGTCGGGATTGACCAGCACCACGCAGGTCTGGACGCGACCGCGCGCCTCGGAAATCAGGGACGCGACCTCCTCGATGCTGACGTGGCGTGGCGAGCGCACGAAGTGCATGAACCCCACCATATCGGCCCCGGCCGCGATCGTGGCTTCCAGGATATCGGGTGTCTTGATGCCGCAGATTTTGATGATCAAAGGTTCGGCCATCAGGTCGTCATGCTCGGTTGGGGGGAAAACAGGCGATCATCGCAACTCCAGCAGATCATCGACCTCGCCCAGCGGCGCCCCTGAAGGATGGCGCTGGCTCTTGCGCAGCGCTTCGATTTCGCCATTGAGGGCGTGGGCCTCGCGGCGCCAGTGCCGTTCGCGCTGGCGGTGCTGGCTCTGGGCGAACCAGGTCGCAACGCCGCCCAGCATGACGCCCACCAGCAGCACCACATAGAGTACCAAAAACAACGGCACGCCGTAGCCGGAGGTCTGCAGGAGGTCGGGGGACACGAAGGGATTGAAATTGAGCGCCACGACCTGCCGGTTGGCCAGGGCAAACACGATCAGCAGCGCGCATAAGGGCACCAAAACCAACCAGCCGATTATGCGCTTAACCATTGCGTTTGAGTGCCTTAACGCCGAGCCGCTATTGGCGGTTGAGCCGCTCGCGGATTTCCTTGCCGGCCTTGAACTGGGGAACATATTTTTCGCCGACATCGACCTGCTCGCCAGTGCGCGGATTGCGCCCCACCCGTGCCGGGCGGTTCTTGACCGAGAACGCACCGAAGCCGCGCAACTCGACCCGATCGCCGCGCGCCATGGCATCGCCGATCTCGTCAAGGATGGCATTGACGATGTTTTCGATGTCGCGCTGAAACAGATGCGGGTTTTCCCCTGCAAGTTTTTCGACGAGTTCAGACTTGATCATCGCCTACTCCGGACGTGCATTGGCGCAGCCCCTCGCCCCCAATGCCGAGCCAACCTGCCAAAGCAAGGCCACCCCGTCAAGCGTGATGGGTATAACGCGAGTGGACCAAGCGCCGAACAGGCCTGTCCATCGGGGCAATCGGCACGCCCAAAGTGGCCATGGCGGGGTTGACACCCGCGCGGGCCCGCGCGAGCAAAAGCCATGTCCATACAGTTCAGAGCGGCCAGCGAAACCGACCTTGCCAGGCTATGTGCGCTCGATACCAGCGCGCCGACCGATCCCGCGCGTGGCCCCCAGATTGCGGCCTGGATCGCGGCGGGCGCCGCCCATGTAGCGATCCAAAACGGGGTGGTGGCCGGATATGGCGTTATCACCCACACTTTCTTTCACGCCGGCATGATCGAGATGCTGATGATCGCCGAACCGTTCCGGCAGCACGGTCTCGGCACGGGGCTGCTGGCGTTTTTGGAAACATTATGCCGAACCGACACGCTGTGGAGTTCAACCAATCTTTCCAACCGTGGCATGCAAAGCCTGTTCGAGCGCACGGGGTTTGTCCATAGCGGCCTCATCGAGGGTCTGGATGAGGGGGATCCCGAAGTGATCTATCGCAAGCGCTTGCGCTAGCTCACCCCGCCTTCCTGGCCGCCCGGCGCTCCTGCGCCACCACATAGGCACGCAGGGCCTTGTTGATATCGGTCTGGTAGCCCTTGCCGTTCTTGGCGTGGCGCTTGAACCAATCGAGGATATCGGCATCGAGGCGCAACGTTGTCTGGCGCTTCATTAGCCGATACATCGTGCCTTGCTTGGCATTCTCGAAAAACGCGTCATCCAGTTCGGGAATATCGGAGAAGTCGATTTCGCTGTCAGGCAGATCAGCCAGCTTACCCATGCGTTCGATCTGCTCTGGCGTTATCGGGCCGGGCACATAGCGCACAAACTTAGAACTCTCGTCGTTCATAGCGTTTCCTTTCTGCCCTCGACGCGGGTCTTGCCGAGATCATGCGAATGATGAACCCTTCGCCGTGGACGTCTCGGCGCGTATGGATCACCAGCAATATGGCCTTCGCACCAAACCGACCGATAGTCTTGAACCGCGCTTCGCCCGACACTGTTTTGGCAGGCAAAGTCAGTTCGTTAGGGTCCTTAAAGACCAGAGTCGCGTCTTCGAAATAGACGCCATGCTTGACCAGATTTATCTGTCGCTTGTCCTCGTCCCACTCAAATTCCACGCGTTGCCCCTTCGCGCCAGACCCCGAATGTAACTACAAATCCGTAGCTACACAAGTGGCTTGACCATGAGCCGCGCGGCGGCTTCGTAGCTCGCCAGCTGCTCTGCCAGGTCCGGCAGGTCGAGCACGCGAAAGCCGTGCTTGTACCAGAACGGCTGCGAGCCGTTGACGGCGACGAGGCTGACATGGGGGAGGCCTCGGGCGCGGGCATGGCCGATGGTCTCGCCGACGATCATGGCAGCGGCGCCGGTGCCGCGGGCTGTGTTGAGCAGCGCCAGATCGTGCAGGTAATACGTCGAAGCGTCAGGGGGAATGGCGCCGAGGCGTGCATTCAGGGCTGGCAGGGCCTTGAACGTCCAGGGATGGCCGATGCTGTAGCCGGCCGGGACGCCGCCCAGTTCCAGCAAGCGCGCCCCATCGGGATAAAGTCGCTGGCGCTCGGCGAAAATCGCGGTGTCTTCGAAAAAATCGGGGTGCACTACGGCGGCGATCGCCTCGACCACCGGCAGGTCGAACGTGCTCAGAGCCCGCCAGTGAATGCCGCGATGATCCATTTGCCCCAGCCACCCTACAAAAAAGCCCGCGCTGGACAGCGCGGGCTCGATATTTGCATCACCAGCCAGGCTTACTTCTGGTCGCGATCCTTGAGGGCAGCGCCCAGGATATCGCCCAGGGAAGCGCCCGAATCGGACGAACCGTAATTGGCCACGGCTTCCTTTTCCTCGGCGATTTCCAGCGCCTTGATGGAGAGGGAAATACGCGAGGTCTTGCGATCGTACTGGACGACGCGGGCATCGACCTTTTCACCCTTGGAGAAGCGTTCCGGACGCTGATCGTTACGATCGCGCGACAGGTCGGCCCGGCGGATGAAGGCGGTCATGTCCGAGTCGGCGATGCGCACCTCGATGCCGCCATCGTTGACTTCGGTGACGGTGCCGGTGACGACGGAGCCCTTGCGGATGCCGCCGGCCTCAGCGCCGGTCTCGCCCGATGACGCAGCGGGAGCCGAAGACGAATTCTCGCCGGTCGACAGCTGCTTGATGCCCAGGGAGATGCGTTCCTTTTCGACATCGACGTCGAGCACCTTGGCGGTGACCATGTCGCCGCGATTGTAGTCCTCGAGCGCGATTTCACCTGACTTCTGCCAATCGAGATCGGAGAGGTGCACCATGCCGTCCACATCGCCGTCCAGCCCGATGAACAGGCCGAACTCGGTCTTGTTCTTGACTTCACCCTCGATGGTGGAGCCGACGGGGAACTTCTCGGCGAAGCTTTCCCATGGGTTGGCCAGGGTCTGCTTGAGACCGAGCGAAATGCGGCGCTTGTCGGGATCGACCTCGAGCACGACGACTTCGACTTCCTGGGAGGTCGAGACGATCTTGCCGGGGTGGACGTTCTTTTTGGTCCAGCTCATTTCCGAGACGTGGATCAGCCCCTCAATGCCGGGCTCGAGTTCAACAAAGGCACCGTAATCGGTGATGTTGGTGACACGGCCGGTGAACTTGGCATTGATCGGATACTTGGCCTCGATGCCATCCCATGGATCGGCCTGAAGCTGCTTCATGCCCAGCGAAATACGGTGGCTCTCGTGGTTGATGCGCACGATCTGGACCTTGATGGTCTCGCCGATGGTGAGCACTTCGGTGGGGTGATTGACCCGGCGCCAGGCGATATCGGTGACGTGCAGCAGGCCGTCGATGCCGCCGAGATCCACGAACGCACCGTAATCGGTGATGTTCTTGACCACGCCGTCGACAACCTGGCCCTCTTCGAGCTGCTGGACGATCTCCGAACGCTGTTCGGCGCGCGACTCTTCAAGAATGGCACGACGCGATACAACGATATTGCCGCGGCGCTTGTCCATCTTCAAAATCTGGAACGGCTGCGGCACGTTCATCAGCGGCGCGATATCGCGGATGGGGCGAATATCCACCTGCGACCGCGGCAGGAAGGCGATGGCGCCTTCGAGGTCGACGGTGAAGCCGCCCTTGACCTGGTTGAAGATGATGCCTTCGACGCGCTCGTTGGCGTTGTACATCTCTTCGAGCTTGACCCAGCTCTCTTCGCGGCGGGCCTTCTCGCGGCTGAGGACAGCCTCGCCCAGCGAGTTCTCGACGCGGTCGACATAGACCTCGACCACCGAGCCCACCTTGATGGTGCCGTCGCGACCGGCCTGGCCGAATTCCTTGAGCGCGATGCGCCCTTCGGTTTTGAGACCGACATCGATGATCGCCAGATCCTTTTCGATCGCGACCACGGTGCCCTTGACGACGGCGCCTTCAAGGGGCTCGTTGTCGATGAAGCTATCCATCAACAGCGATTCAAAATCTTCCTTGCTCACAGTTTGCTGTGCCAAATTCATCTCTCCAGAGCGCCGGGTGTTAGGGGTTGAGCCATTGCCAGAAACGGCGCCCGCCTGCTGAACCTATCAGCAGCCGGCGCACGAGCGAACCGTTCGGAACGGCAATGGAATTGGTCGGCCCGGCCTGGTCGCTGAGTGAGCGGCGGGGACGAAAGCCACAAGGAGGAAATTAGAGCTTTAGAGCTCTGCCTTGCGGGCCATGGTCCCATCGACGATCGCGACGGCGGCGCGGAGTGCGTTCTCTATATCGAGAAGCGTGGTGTCGAGCAAGTGCGCGTCACCGGCCTGGTAAAACCCGCCATGGGGATTGGCCATGTCGCGCGCGTCTCGTTCTTCTATTTGGTGATAGAGGCCATATCTGTCAACGGACTGGCCCCGCGCCTCAAGCTGGCGGGCCCGGCGCTCCATGCGCGCCTTGCTGTCGGCCTGAATGAACAGCTTGACGTCCGCCTCGGGGCAGATGAGCGTGCCGATATCGCGCCCATCCAGCACTGCGCCGCCGGGCTGGGTCGCAAAATTGCGCTGATAGTCGAACAGGGCGCGGCGGACGGGGCCGATCACCGCGACCTTGGAGGCCAGAACGCCGGTGGCGGCCAAGGTCAGCGCCTCCTTGTCACGCAGGTGGTCCGCATCGAGCGCTTGCGCCGCAGCGATCGCCCTGGCCTCGAAATCGGCGCCGTCTTCATAGCCGGCAATGGCATGGCCCACGGCGCGATAGAGCAGGCCGGTATCCAGGTACGGGAGACGGTAATGACGGGCAAGGCCGCCGGCCAGCGTGCCCTTGCCCGACGCAGCGGGGCCGTCAACGGCGATGATCATGGGCGCGGCCTCCCGTCTATTTGAGGGCGGACCTATCACGAGCGCGTGCCGGCGCGCCACTCCCCCCGGGCGTACGTGCGGCATTTTCGGTTTGACAGGGCAAATGTTTCCCCCTAACCGGACTGACCGAAGCGGGCCCGGCCCGCACAAATTCACGATAAGGAACCTCGATGGCCAGTTCCGAGCGCGGCACCAAACGCACCGATCCCGATACGGGCAAGAAATTCTACGATCTGGGTAATGACCCGATCGTCTCCCCCTATACCGGCAAATCCTATCCGCGCTCCTATTTCGAGACGGTGGTGGCCAGCAAGGCCGCCCCCGTGACCGCCCGCAAGGTGGATGACGAGGAAGAGACCGAGGAAGAAGAAGAAACCGAAGAAGCGGCAACGGTGGAAGTCGTGTCGCTGGAAGACGCCGATGCCGAAGAGTCGGGCGAGGAAGAAATTCCCGATACCGAGGATGTCGACGTCGAAGTGGACGAAGAGCTCAGCGACGACGAGGAAGACGTATTCCTTGAGGAAGAGGACGATGACGACGATCTCGCCTTCGATGTCGGGGGCGACGAAGACCGTTGATTCTCGTTAATTTTCCCTGGTTTGCGGCGCAAACCAGGGCGACAAAAAAGTGTCAAATAGGCACTTGCGCCGGTGCAATGCCTACACTAGGTTGCGCCACGCTTCGGCCGGGCAAGCCCGCCGGAACCCACCAGAATGCCGCAAGGCTCGTCGCGAAAAGCCGGTTACTACCTTTTCGCTGCCTTGCTCAAAACGGGGCCATAGCTCAGCTGGGAGAGCGCTTGCATGGCATGCAAGAGGTCAGCGGTTCGATCCCGCTTGGCTCCACCAGCCTTCGCTGCGTTGCAGCTTCGGCTCGGCAAGCCCTCGTGGCTCAGCCGAGGCTTGGCGGACATGTAGATGCGAAGGCTGTCGCGTCGCAGTTGCATGGCAACGAAGATGGACACAATTTTTTCGACACGAACTCGATTTGACATGCAATTCGGCCCGGCTAGTCTGGGCTCATGTAGCACGTCTCTATCCTTCGCAGTCGGTCCGACCCAAATTGTTACCCTGTCAGTATGACCGGTGACTTGAAAGCTCGTCTTGCGAGGCGTTTAAAAACGGCTTCCGGCAGAGCTTCTGCGACAAAGCGGCTCTGATCCTTGACCGCCACATCCAAATCTCACGCCATCGACCCCGCCCACGCCCGCCACATCTGGCTGCATGCGCAAAGGCTCGACACCCCTGCCCCGTTCGGCGACGGTCCTGCGGCCACAAGCCTGGCGATCGCGCATCTCGGCTATGTGCAGATCGACACCATCAACGTCATCGAGCGCTGCCATCATCATATCCTGCAGACGCGCATTCCGGACTACCGGCGCGCCCATCTCGCGCAGGCGCAGTCGGTGGACAAGTCGGTGTTCGAATATTGGACCCATGCCTTGGCCTATGTGCCGGTGGCCGATTTCCACTATTTCGTGCCGGCGATGAAAAGCTATCGCGCGGCGCCCAGTCGCTGGTTTGGAGCGGCGGCGCCGCAGGACGTGCGCAAGATGGTCCTTCGCATCCAACGGGACGGGCCATTGTCGATCCGCGATATCGGGGACGACGTGCTGGTGGACAAGGATCATCCCTGGGCCAGCAAGAAACCGAGCAAGCGGGTGCTCGAGATCATGTTCTACCAGGGGCTGGTGGCGATCAGCAGGCGCGCCGGCATGGTCAAGACCTATGATCTCATGGAGCGCCATTTCGGCTGGGACAGGGCGCCCAGGGCGGCGACGGACAGGCAGGTCAGCCAATATCTGCTGGAGCGGGCCTTGCGGTCGCAGGGGATCGTCAGCCTGGAGTCAATCTGCCATCTGGATGCGCCCAGCAAGGGCGCGGTCAAGGCGTTGATCGAGAGCCAGGTGCGGCGCAAGGCGCTGGTGCCGGTGCATCTGGCTTATGCCCCAAAGGCGCAGCACTGGGTGACGCCAGAGGCCTTGGAGACGCCATACGAGCCCGCCGGTCTGGTGCATATCCTGTCCCCGTTCGATCCGCTGGTCATTCAGCGCAGGCGGCTGGCGGCGTTTTTCGGCTATGAGCACCTTTTCGAGGCCTATGTGCCGGCGGCCAAGCGCCGGCTGGGCTATTTCGCCCTGCCGGTGCTGGTGGGCGAGCGGGTGGTGGCCGCGCTCGACCTCAAGACCGATCGGGCGGCGGGGAAGCTGCTGATCCGGCGCTGGACATGGCTGGTCGATGCAGACGCCGGGACCAAAGCGGCAATCGAAACCGCATTGGGCCGCTTCGAGGCGTTCCAGCTCGGGCGTTGAGGCGCAGGCGCGCCGTCCCTCAGTGGTTCAGAAGGCTTCCCAATCCGTCTTGAGCGCGGCATTGCCCGCGTTCCGGTAGGACCGGGCCACGGGCTTGGCGGACGCGGGTCCTGGTGCCGCCCCGTTCTGGATCGGTGCGGACACGACGCCGCTGCCGACGGTGAAGACCTCGACGATCTGGTCCAGCTTGCTCGCCTGGCTCTCGGTCTGCCCGATGGCCGCGTTGGTCTGTTCCACCAGGGCGGCATTGTGCTGGGTCAGCTCGTCCATTTCAGAGATGGCATTGGAAACCTCGACCAGGGCGGCGGATTGGTCCTGGCTCGCCTTGGCGATGGCTTCGATCAGCGTGCGGTTCTGGCGCACGCCGTCGAGCATGAGTTCGAGTTTCTGGCTGGCTTCGGAGACCAGTTTGGAGCCCCCCAAGACTTCGGTTGCCGATTGCTCGATCAGCGCCTTGACGTCCGAAGAAGCGCTGGCGGCCGACTGCGCCAGCCGCCGCACTTCGACGGCGACCACGGCAAAGCCCTTGCCGGCGTCCCCCGCCCGCGCCGCTTCCACCGACGCGTTCAGCGCCAGGAGATTGGTCTGGAAGGCGATGTCGTCGATCATGCCGATGATGTTGGAAATCTTGGCCGAGGACTGCATGATGCGCTCCATGGCATCGGTTGCCCTGGCCATGACGGTGCCGGTCTGCTCGGTGGTGCCGGAGACCGACTGGGCCACGGCGGACGCGGATTCGGCGCGCCTGGTATTGTCCAGCACCGTGGCGGCCAATTGCTCCATGGCCGCCGAGGTCTCCTCGATGGATGCGGCCTGGCGTGTGGTGCGCTCGCTCAGATTGTTGGAGCCCAACAGGATTTCGCCGGTGGCCGACTTGAGCGCGCCGGAGGTTTGCCGGATCTGGCCGATGATGTCGGAAAACGTCGTTGTGGTGCGGTTGAACGTGGCGCGCACATCTTCCATGTCGGGCAGAAACGGGGTGTCGATGGTGGTGGTGAGATCGCCGGTTGCCAGCCGCGACAGGCCTTGGGACAAGGCATCCACGGAGGCTTTGCGGGCGGTAATGTCGGTGGCGTATTTGACGATCTTGAAGGCCTTGCCGTCAAGATCGAAGATCGGGTTGTAGGATGCCTGGATCCAGACATGCCGGCCGCCCTTGCCGACGCGCAAATACTCGGCCGATTGATATTCCCCCCGGCCCAGGGCTGCCCAGAACGCCTTGTATTGGGGCGACTCGATCTGTTCGGGCAGCACGAACATGCGATGGTGACGCCCCACGATCTCGTCGAGCCGATAGCCGAGCGCGGTACAGAAATTGGCGTTGGCCGTCAGCACCTCGCCCGCGAGGTTGAAGGCGATCACCGCCTGGGACTTGGAGATCGCCGCCAACTGGCCGGCCCAATCGGCGGCCGCGAGTTTGCTGGCGGTCACGTCGGTGGCGAACTTGATCACCTTGGCCGGCTTGCCGTCGCGGCCCAGGACCGGGTTGTAGGACGCCTGGATCCAGACCTGCTTGCCACCCTTGCCAATCCGCTTGTACTCGGCGGCCTGAAACTCGCCGCGGGCCAGGCTCTGCCAGAATTGCGCATAATGCGGGCTGGCGGCAGTGTCGGGGTCAACGAACAGGCGGTGGTGTTGGCCGATGATGTCGGCACGTTCATAGCCGAACACGGCGAGGAAATTCTCGTTGGCGTCGAGGATAGTGCCGTCGAGCGAAAATTCGATGCTGGCCTGGGAGCGCGAGATGGCGTCGATAATCGAAACGGCCTGGGCAGCGGCAATGCGGCGTGCGGCGCCACCCGACAAGATGTTTGCGAACACGTTAGCCCCCCGGCGGTCAGTGCACTAGGCAGGTGTTGCACCAGCTTGTGAAAACTACGTATGTTAACTTAAAAAACCCTGAAAATTTCGGCGGCAAGACCGCTTCGCGCCACGAATATACATTTTGTATATCTTTACAGGCCTACTCGATTGCTTGCAGGTTGCGGCCGAGCCGGTCTGGCCTGCACCGGTTGCGGCGTTGCCCCGAGGGAGGTCGGCGCACTCGACTAGCCATGCGCGTTTGGTCGCGTTAAAAGCGGGCGCATTTTTTCGAGCGAGCGAGATCCGATGGCGACCTATACCGACATGGCCCGGCGGGTTTACGACCATACCTGGAAGCTCGATCCCATCGTGCGCAGCCTGCTCGATACCGATTTCTACAAGCTGTTGATGCTGCAGATGATCTGGGGTCTCTACCCCAAGGTCGATGCGACGTTTGCATTGATCAACCGCACCACCAGCGTGTACCTGGCCGAGGAGATCGACGAAGGTGAGTTGCGCGCCCAGCTCGACCATGCCCGCACGGTGCGGTTTTCCAAAAAGGAAATGATCTGGCTGGCGGGCAACAGCTTTTACGGCTCGCGGCAGATTTTCGAGCCGGGCTTTCTCAAATGGCTCGAAGGCTTCAGCCTGCCCGAATACCGGCTGGAAAAGCGTGACGGGCAGTTCGTGCTGGAATTTGCCGGCAAGTGGCTGGAAACCTCGATGTGGGAAATTCCGGCGCTGGCCATCATCAACGAACTGCGCAGTCGCGCGGCGATGAAGCATTACGGGCCGTTCGCACTGGATGTGCTCTATGCCCGCGCCAAGGCCAAGATGTGGGAAAAGGTGGAGCGGCTGCAAAAGCTGCCGGACCTGCGCATTTCCGATTTCGGCACGCGGCGGCGCCATTCGTTCCTGTGGCAGCGCTGGTGCGTCGAGGCGCTCAAGGAAGGCATCGGGGACGCGTTTACCGGTACCTCCAATGTCAAGCTGGCGATGGACAATGACCTCGAAGCCCTGGGCACCAATGCCCATGAACTGCCCATGGTGCTGGCGGCCCTGGCCAAGACCGATGCGGCGCTGATCGCCTCGCCCTACCAGGTGCTGCAGGATTGGGAGAGCTATTACGGGGGCAATCTCAAGATCGTCTTGCCCGATGCGTTCGGCACCGATTCGTTCTTGAAGCACGCGCCCGACTGGGTGGCGGACTGGACCGGGTTCCGCCCCGACAGCGCCCCGGCAATCGAGGGGGGCGAGCGCATCATCGCCTGGTGGACGGAACGCGGCCGCGATCCGCGCGACAAGCTGTTGATCTTTTCGGACGGGCTGGATGTCGACATGATCGAGGAAGCGTACCTGCATTTCGACGGCAAGGTGCGCATGGCCTTTGGCTGGGGCACCAATCTGACCAATGATTTCGAGGGCTGCTCGCCCGAGCCTAATGCGCAGCTCGATCCGATTTCCATCGTCATCAAGGTCAGCGAAGCGGACGGGCGCCCCGCGGTCAAGCTCAGCGACAATCCCGCCAAGGCCACCGGCAAGCCGGCGGAGATCGCGCGCTATCTACGCCTGTTCGGGGATGCCGGCATGGTGGAGCACGCCGTCAAGGTGTAGTTTCGTACCAAGCCGGCGCGCTGCGCCAATTGTGGAGAACCTTGCGCCGGCAAGCGCCGTTAAGCTCTTGTGAACCATCCGCGCCTAGCGTCATGCGCGGGGGCTCCAACCGGAGCCGGATGACGTGCCCTATGATCTCATCGAAATTGCCGTCAGTGAAAAACACCCCCATCCGCGCCTCGAGGGTCGCGTCACGGGCAAGGTGCGGGTGATCCTGCGCGAGACCATGGATGGGCGTGACGCCACCCACGAGCTGTTCATTCCGGTCTGGGCGCAGTTTGCCGAAACCAGGCCGGAGGGCGACGTGGACATGGCCCTGATGCTCAAGGCGGCCACCATCGTAGCCCGGCTCAAGGCCAATCTCAGCCGTGGCGAGGGGGTCTAGAGAGCGCCGATCTTGCGCAGGAATTCGCTGCGGATCGCCTGGTCGGTGCCGCTCATGACGCTTACCCGCGCCGCGGGCGGGAGCGCACCGTCGGCGGCGGGACGGCGGTCGTGCGGCACCTTGCTGAAATGGAGGGCCTGGGCGCTGAGCGTTGCGTGGCGCAGGCGCCGTTCGTCGCGCACGAACCAGACGATGGTCGTCCCCACGATCAGCCACATGGCCGCCAATTGCCAGATCATTGCCGCCTCCCCAACTTCGCCTGGAGCATAGCTAACCAAAGCTTAACCGGCCAGCGAAGGCCGCCATTAGGCTTAATACGTGGGGGTCAGCGTCCGGCGACGGACAGGTCGTGGCCGCGATTGAGCGCGACCAGCATCTGGCGCACCTGCGTCTCGGCGGCCTTGCTGACCGCCTTGCGATCGGCTTGCTCGCCCAGTGGAATGGGGGTGCCGAAGGCGATGGTGACGTCCTTGACGCCGCCCGAGAGGATCTCGCGGATGTTCTGCCCCAGCGATTTGGACTTGACCCAGGAGATCAAAGCGCGCTCGACCCGGCTGACAGGCAGGCCCTGCAGGCGGGTATAGGCGATAGTCAATGGCTGGATCAAAACGTCGGTAGCGCCGGCCTCGATCATGGCGTGCTGGGCCGCGCCCACCAGAGCCGAGCGGAACGGCAGCACGTGGGTGCCGACATCGGACTGTCCCTCGGCAAACAGCAGCACGGCATTGCCGCCGGCCATGTGCGCGCCCATTTCGCGGCTGGTGCGGGCGGCGTCGCTGCGCCGGGTGCGATCAACGAAGATGGTCTTTTGCAGCCGCGCCATCATGCCCACGAAGAACCAGTCGCCCACTTCGCGCTTGGCCACGAAGGTGACGTCGGCGACCGCGCCGATGGCGACGATATCGGTCCAGGAGATATGGTTGGAGACCAGAAGCGTCGCCCGCCCGGTCGCCGGCTGGCCCACCACCCTGACGCGCAGGCCGAGAAAGATGCAGCCGACGCGATGAAACACGCGCGGCAAGACGTTCCAGAACGGCAAGCGCAGCGCGTTGATCAGCGCCTGGGCCGGAATGACCACGACGAGCACGGGAATGAAGACGAAGACGAAGAACAGCGCGCGCAGCACGGTCATGGCTTGCCGCCCTGGTCCTTGGGGTCCAGCGGCACGGCGTAAAGTTCCAGCCGATGATCGACCAGCCGATAGCCCAGCTTGCGCGCGATCAGCTCCTGGATGGCCTCGATCTCCTCGTTGCGGAATTCGATGACCTTGCCCGAGCGGATATCGATCAAATGGTCGTGGTGTTCGTCGGGGATGAGCTCGAAGCGGGCGCGGCCGTCCTTGAAATCATGCTTGGTGACCAGCCCTGCCTCTTCGAACAGGTTGACGGTGCGGTAAACGGTGGACAGCGAAATGCGATCGTCGAGCGCCGCGGCGCGGCGATAGAGTTCCTCGACATCGGGATGGTCGGCGGCCGCCTCGATCACCTGGGCGATGACGCGGCGCTGGTCGGTCATGCGCATGCCCTTGGCCACGCAGGCTTCTTCCAATGTCGGCTCGGTCTGGCTCTTGTTCACCGCAGCCCCCTTGGTGATCGTCTCACTGATCCGGGTTATCCAAGATCGCGCGCCATGACAAGCGCGGTCGCGGCGGAGCCGTCCGGGCGCGGATAATAGCCCTTGCGCGCGCCGATCCTGGTAAAGCCCTGCCCGCTATAGAGCCGGATCGCGGCGGCGTTCTGCTCGTCCACTTCCAAAAACATGCGCCGGGCCGGGCTCATGCGCAAGTCATCCAGCGCCGCGCGCAGCAAGGCCCGGCCCACATGCTTGCCGCGCCATTTGGGATCGACGGCAATGGTGAGCAGTTCGGCCTCGTCGGCGGCCTGGCGGATCAGGGCGAAACCGGCAATGCGGCGTCGGGCGTCGCAGGCGATATAGACCGGCGTGTCCGGCTCACCCAGAAATCCGCTAAATTCCTCGCGCGGCCAGCCCCGATAGAAGCCCTGGGCGTGAATGCGCGCCAGCTCACCGGCATCGCGCCCTTGTGCGGGTTCCACATGCAGGCCCGCCGGGGCTATCCAGAGTTTCATCATGGGGTGCGTCTCGCGATCTGCGCCGCTGTTTGCGGCTTGGCATCGGCGGCGCGCACATAATCGGGTTCGGGCCGGTGCATCGCAGGATCGGCCGCGGCGCCATAGACGGCGAGCAAGGCAATATCGACGAAGGGGGTTTCGAGCAGGGTGGACCCCGGCACGATGGCTGCGCGCGCCTCGTTCATGGGCAGGATGCGGGCCGGAGCGATAGGCCGGCCAGGCACGGCAAAGCTTTGGACATAGGCCTCCTCGCGGCGGGCGTCCAGCAGGACCGTCACAGCCTGGTTGGCCGGAGCGGCAAGCGAGAGGGCCAGCAGGCTCGGAACGCCGATGGCAGCAATATCGCGCGCTAGGGCAATGCCGCGCGCGGCGGAAAGGCCGATGCGCAGCCCGGTGAACGAGCCGGGCCCGGTGGTGACCACGACGCGGGCGAGGTCGGCATAGCCAAGATTGTTCCGCGCGAGCAGCGTCGCGATGCGCGCAAAGATCAGTTCGGCATGGCCGGTCGCGATGTCGTCCACCGACACATCCACGGTGCCATCGGCGCGCAGCACGGCCAATTGCAGGCGCGGCGCGGCGGTATCGATGGCGAGGGTGATGGGCAAATGCGACACGCGGGCTCCCGACCCCTCACCCGTCTCGCGCTCTGCGCGATCCACCCTCCCACACAAGGGGCAAGGGGTGGCTCCGTGGGTGTCCGCATTCGGTGCTCCCCTTCTCGCCTCGTGGGAGAAGGTGCCCGCAGGGCGGATGAGGGGGCCTGTGCCTCCTAGCGCCGCCGCCGCGGTAAGTCCACCGCCTTGACGCCCCTGCCCCCGGCAGCGACTTTGCCCCCATGCATCCTGATTCGCCGAGCACTCCCCGATGACCTGGCTGGCCGAGACCGCCATGCTCAGCCACGGCTGGCGGCGCTTCGTCCTGCTGGTGCTGGCGGGGGCCATTGCGGCGCTGTCGATCCCGCCCTGGTTCATCCTGCCGGCGCTGTTCGTGACCCTGCCGATCTGGGTGTGGTGCCTGGATGGCGCCGAGCGGCGGCGGAGCCTGGGCAAGGTGTTCGGGCCGGCGTTCCGGATCGGCTTTGCCTTTGGCTGGGGCTATTTCACAGTGGCGTTCCACTGGCTGGGCGCCGCCTTCTTTATCGAAGGGGGCGTGATGATCGCCCTGATGCCGTTCGCCATCCTCCTGCTGGCGGCGCTGATCGCCGTGTTCTGGGGCGTGGCCAGCGCCGCCGCTCATCTCTTGTGGTCGAACGGGCCCTGGCGCATCGTGACCCTGGCGACGACGCTGAGCATTGCCGAATGGGCGCGGGGCCATGTGCTGACCGGGTTTCCGTTCGACCTGCTCGGCTATAGCCTGACCGGCACCGACGAGATGATGCAGCTGGCCTCGGTGATCGGGGTTTATGGGCTGACCCTGCTGGCGGCGCTGTTGGCGATGAGCCCGGCGCTGATCTGGCCGGCGGATGGACGCGGGCTCAGCCGCCGGCTCCTGCCGTTTTTCCTTGCCATCGCCGTGCTGGCCGGGCAGTTGGGCTATGGGCTGAACCGGCTGGGGGAACCACCGTCTCCAGAGCGCAGCGATGTCGCCATGCGGCTGGTGCAGCCGCTGATCTACGAGCATGCCGATTGGGGCAAGGTCGATCCGGTGGCGCTGATCGACAAATTGCTGATGCTGTCGGAACTGCAGACCGGCCCGGACGACAAGGGCCTGGCCGATATTACGCAAGTGGTCTGGCCCGAATCGTCGCTGCCGTTCTTCCTCAGCCAATATCCCGACGCCCTGGCGCGCATCGCGCGCATGCTGCCGGACACCGCGATCCTGCTGGCCGGGGCGCCGCGCGAGCAATATGAGCCCAATGGCGCCAACGGGGCGCCGTTCAACGCCATCCTGGCCATCGACAGCGATGGCGAGGTGGTGGGCAGCTACGACAAATCGCATCTGGTGCCGTTTGGCGAATTCCTGCCGTTTCAGGACTGGTTTGCGCGTCTGGGGATCAAGCAGTTCGTGCCCGGCGCCAATGGCTGGGGCCATGGCGACGCCAAGCGCCGGCTGATGAGCCTGGCCGGCGCGCCGTCGTTCCTGGCGCTGATCTGCTACGAAATCCTGTTTTCGGGCGATTTGGGCGACACGGCGAATGCCGCCTACCTGTTCAACATCACCAATGATGCCTGGTTCGACGGCTCGATCGGGCCGGCCCAACACGCCCACCACGCCCGGCTGCGCGCGGTCGAGGAAGGCATGAGCCTGATCCGCGCCGCCAATTCCGGGCTGACGTTTGCCACCGATCCCTGGGGCCGGATCGTGGCGCAGCTGGCGCCGATGCAAATGGGCGTCCTCGACGTGCGCCCGCACGAGCGGCTGGACGGCACCGTATTCTCACGCCTGCGCTCCTGGCCGCTGCTGGCGGCGCTGGGATTGGGGGTGTTGATCTCCTTGCTAGCGACGCGGGGGCGGCGGAAACGATAAGGATGGCGGGAAATCGCTCCGCGGGAGCGATTTGACGGGAGAAGACCATGAGAACTGCGCTTGAATGGCGCTAACCCCCCGGTACAACCGCGCGGCGTTTCGGCATGGGCATTTTGTTGCCCCATCGCATCCCAGCTCATATCAAGCTTTCTTTATATCCAGCTTGACCGCAGGCTGGCCGGGTGTCACAAACCCGGCAGAATAGCGTGTTTTTGAGCATTTTCTGCAGTTTGAGGAACGTCAACTTGGTCCGCTCATCCTATCTTTTCACCTCGGAATCGGTTTCCGAGGGGCATCCCGACAAGGTTTGCGACCGCATTTCCGACGAGATCGTCGATCTGGTGTTCCGCGAAGCCAAGAAGGCCGGCATGGACCCGTCCAAGGTGCGCATTGCCTGCGAAACGCTGGCGACCACCAATCGCGTCATCATCGCGGGCGAAGTGCGGGTGCCCGAGACGCTGCTGAAAAAGGACCGCGACGGGCAGGTGCTCACCGATGGCTCGGGCAATCCGGTGGTCAATCCCTCCAAGTTCAAATCGGCCGCCCGCAAGGCGATCCGCGCCATCGGATACGAGCAGGCGGGCTTTCACTGGAAGACCGTCAAGATCGATGTGCTGCTGCATGGCCAATCGGCCGACATCGCCCTGGGGGTCGATGAAAGCGGCAACAAGGACGTCGGCGCGGGCGACCAGGGCATCATGTTCGGCTATGCCAGCCGCGAAACCCCCGAATTGCTGCCGGCGCCGATCTATTATGCGCACAAGATCCTCGAAACGCTGACCCTTGCCCGCAAGGCCAATAACGGCCCCGCCGGCAAGCTGGGACCGGACGCCAAGAGCCAGGTGACCGTGCGCTACGAAGCCGGCAAGCCGGTGGGGGTGACCCAGATCGTGCTGTCGACCCAGCATCTGGACGCAACGCTGACTTCGACCGACGTGCGCAGAATAGTCGAGCCCTATATCCGCGAGGCACTGCCGGAGGGCTGGATTTCCCCCGACACCGTCTGGCACGTCAATCCCACCGGCAAGTTCGTGGTGGGCGGCCCCGACGGGGATGCGGGCCTGACCGGGCGCAAGATCATCGTGGATACCTATGGTGGGGCGGCCCCCCATGGCGGCGGCGCGTTTTCGGGCAAGGACCCGACAAAGGTGGATCGCTCGGCCGCCTATGCCGCGCGCTATCTGGCCAAGAACGTGGTGGCCGCAGGCCTTGCCGATCGCGCCACGATCCAGCTCAGCTATGCCATCGGGGTGGCGCAGCCGCTCTCGATCTACGTGGACCTGCATGGCACCGGCAAGGTGGACGAGACCGTGCTCGAGGGCGTGCTCGGCAAGGTCATGGACCTGACGCCACGCGGCATCCGTACCCATCTCGAGCTCAACAAGCCCATCTATGCCAAGACCTCCGCCTATGGCCATTTCGGCCGCAAGGCGGGCCGCGACGGCAGCTTTTCCTGGGAGAAGACCGACCTGGTCGGCGCGCTGAAGGCGGCGGTGAAGTAGGCGCGGTTTGCCTGGAATTGCTGCGAGGTGTAGTCTGCGAGGTATCAACAGGCTTCGGAGTTTTTCATGACGGACAAAGATGCGTTGCTCGATCGCATCGCCTTTGATCGGGACATGCTTGGAGGCAAAGCCCATATCCGGGGCACCAGGGTGGGCGTTGGGCACATTCTGGCAGCTTTGGCGACAGGCGAAACGCCTGAACAGATCGTAGATGAGCTTCCCTGGCTTGTGCTGGAGGATATTCAGGCTGCGCTTTACTACGCCGCGCAGAGCGCCGACCGGTCAATTATCATCGCTGCCGAGTAATGCATTTCCTTTTGGATGCACAACTCTCTAGCCGTCTGGTGAAGCACTTTATTGCAGCGGGATACGCGTCCAGTCACGTCTACGAGCATTTGCCGGTCGGGGCCAAGGACCCCGAGATAGCCTTCCTGGCAAACTCCCTTGCCGCCTGCGTCGTAACCAAGGATGCCGACTTTTCGGACCTGTCCCGACGCGGCCTAATTGATCATAGCGTTATCTGGCTGCGCATCGAGAACACAAGCACGGCAGCGCTCTGGGCGAGGATCGAGACGGTATTGCCTGCTGTCATTATCACGATTATGGCGGGCACACGCATCATCGAGATTCGTTAGGACTGACCTTGACCGAACACGCGCTCCCCAAAACTCGTGCCGGCCAACCGCGCGCCTTTTTCGGCCGCCGTTCGGGCAAGACGCTGCATGGCGGGCAGCGCGCCGAATTTGAAGCGAGCCTGCCCTCGCTCGAGATCAGGCTCGATGAGCCGCTCGATCCCAGGACGCTGTTTGCCGAAGCCGACAAGATCATCGTCGAGATCGGCTATGGCGGGGGCGAGCACCTGGCGCTGGAGGCGGGCCGATCCCCCAAAACCGGCTATATCGGCTGCGAGGTGTTTACCGGGGGCATCGGCAAGATGGTGCAGGCCATCAATGCGCAGGGCCTGGGCAATATCCGCCTTTATACCGACGATGCGCTCAAGCTGCTCATGGCTTTGCCGGAGGCCAGTCTCGATGAAGTCTATCTGCTCTATCCCGATCCGTGGCCCAAGACGCGCCACCACAAGCGGCGGTTCGTGTCGCCGACGACGCTTGCCGAGCTGGCACGGGTGATCTGTCCGGGCGGGCAATTGCATGTCGCCACCGATATCGAGGACTATGCCGATTGGACGCTGGCCCATATCTTGCGGGCGCCCCAGTTCAGCTTCGCGCCGGGCGAAGCGGGCAGTTGGCATCGGCCCTATCCAGGCTGGCAGGCCACGCGCTACGAGCAAAAGGCGCGGCGCGAGGGCCGGCTGGTGAGCTTTTACTTCAGCTTTCGGCGCGCTTGAGGCGGCACCGGGCGAACGAAAAGTTTCCGCCACATGTCAAAGTTTAATCCAGCCAAGGTCTGGAAGCGGACGAACGGCAACCCATATCGGGTCGAACCGACTTCGAGGCCAGCATGTCTTCTATCGCTTATGACCCTGCCGCACCCGACGAATTGCTGGTGGTCAAGCCGGGAAAATGGACGCTGATCGTGATTACGCGGCTGCGACGCGACAAGCGGCGATTCAATGAATTGCGCCGCGATATCACCGGCATTTCGCAAAAGACGCTGACGTCGACCTTGCGCGAACTGGAGCGCGACGGCTTCGTGTCGCGGACGCTGTTTCCCACGATCCCGCCGCGGGTCGATTATGAACTGACCGAACTGGGCCATCATTTTCTGGATCTTGCCGATACGTGGCGCCAGTTCGCGGCGCAGCACCGGGCCTCGGTGGAAGCGGCGCGGGTGCGGTTCGATCATGCGGGCGAAGGGGCGGTGATCCGCCTGACCAGCAGCGATTAGAAGTTCCGTTCCGGCGCCGTCGGACATTGCCGGCGGCGCCTGGACGGTTAGTTAGCCCGGAGCGCGCACGCTCCAACCCAGGATTGACGCTGTCGCCCAAAGCTTAGAGCGAAACGGGCTTGAGGGTATCGCGGTCGAAGAACTGCGTGACCTGGGTGCCATCCTCGAGGGTCACGTCGGCGCGCACCAGATGGCCCCAGTCCTCGGCAGCGGTGGCACGGACGCCCTGCTGCTGCAGACGCACGAGAGCGTCCTGGGACGACCATTCGGTGCGGTCGTTGATGGTGGTTTCGAGCAGGCTGGTTGCCGCAAAGGCAGGAGCAGCAATGCCGGCCAGCGAAGCAACAGTGACGAGAGCGATGATTGAGGTCTTGATCATTTTGGTGTTCCTTTCGTTTGAACACACCGGAAATGATCGTGCGCCCCGCATGGCGCAAGATCAAAGAAACGGGTGATAAGCACTTGACCTTGGCCGGCGAGTGACGAGAGTTTTACCAAAGATATCAAGGCATTAAAAAGTGCGCCAGTATCGCCGGCGCTACCGGGTTTCGCCATGGTGACGAATTGCCGGCCGGGCGTTTGCGCCGTGCTGTGGGCCCCGATCCTGCATTGCCAAGGCGCGCGCCAGGCTTCTGGCCGCAGCGTTCTTGCCGGTCGGGACGGCGTCGTGAGGCGCCGGAAAAATGTCGGCAAAAGTGACATTATTTTGGGCTGGCGGCCCTGGACGCGCCAGTCATGGCCTGTCGGCCCGCGACAACGACGCGCCGTACAGGTGCCCCGGAGCGCAGGGCGCCCTTGCGGCATCGCGCATTCGGGCGTATAGAGCAGGCAACATCTCAGCAAGTTTGCAGAGTGGGCGCCTCCCGGCCCCGCTCTTTTTTATTACCCGAAGGGCCGATGAGCTTCCAACTCGACGAACCGCGCTACATCAAGCAGACCGGGCTGGAGGCCCGCATCGCCGCCATCGTGGAGCCGGTGGCCAATGGTCTGGGCTATGCGCTGGTGCGCGTGCGGATCTCGCAGGAAAACGGCATGACGCTGCAGATCATGGCCGAGGACGAGACCGGGCGGTTCACCATCGTGGATTGCGAGACCCTGAGCAAGGATGTGTCGCCGGCGCTGGACGTGGAAGACCCGATCGAGCGCGAGTACCATCTGGAAGTGAGCTCCCCGGGCATCGACCGGCCGCTGGTGCGGGCCCGCGACTTCATCGCCTATATCGGCCATGAGGCCCGGATCGAGCTGGCGGACATGGTCGACGGGCGCAAGCGCTTTCGCGGCACCATCAAGGCTGCCGATGCCGACAGCTTCACCATCACCCTCCCCGATGCGCCGGCCGGCACCGATCCGGATCACACACTTGCCCTCGCCAATCTGGCCGAGGCCAAACTGGTGATGACCGATGCATTGATGGAAAAGGCGCGGATCGACCAGGAAGCCCATCCGCTGGACGACGACGAAACCGAGACGATCGAAATTGCCGACGCAGACGCGCTTGACGATCCGCAGGCCGACGCGGCCGCGGATACCGCAGGCAAAGCAAAGACTCAGGAGATACATTGATGGCTGTGAGCGCGAACCGACTGGAACTGCTGCAGATCGCAGATGCCGTTGCCCGCGAGAAATCGATCGACCGCATGGTGGTGATCGAAGCCATGCAGGACGCGATGGAAAAGGCCGCCAAGGGCCGCTATGGCGCCGAAACCGAAATCAAGGTCGAGATCAACCCGCGCTCGGGCGAGACGCGGATGTGGCGCCTGCTCGAGATCGTGGAGGCCGTCGAGGAAAACAGCCGCCAGGTCGCGCTCAAGGATGCCTTGCCCAAGAACCCGACCGCCAAGGTCGGCGACTTCCTGACCGAGCCGCTACCGCCGATGGAATTCGGGCGCATCGCGGCCCAGTCGGCCAAGCAGGTGATCGTGCAGAAGGTGCGCGATGCCGAGCGCGAGCGGATGTATGACGAATATTTCAACCGCATCGGCGAGATCGTCAACGGCACGGTCAAGCGCGTCGAATATGGCAATGTGATCGTCGATCTGGGCCGGGGCGAAGCCATCATCCGGCGCGACGAACTGATCCCGCGCGAAATGTTCCGCTATGGCGATCGCGTACGCGCCTATGTCTATGACGTGCGCCGCGAACAGCGGGGCCCGCAGATTTTCCTGTCGCGCACGCATCCGCAGTTCATGGCCAAGCTGTTCATGCAGGAAGTGCCCGAGATCTATGACGGCGTCATCACCATCCGCTCGATCGCGCGCGATCCGGGCTCGCGCGCCAAGATCGCGGTGACCTCCTCGGACAGCTCGATCGATCCGGTCGGGGCCTGCGTGGGCATGCGCGGATCGCGCGTGCAGGCGGTGGTCGCCGAGTTGCAGGGCGAAAAGATCGACATCATTCCCTGGACCGATACCATCGCAGATCTCGTGGTCTCGGCATTGCAGCCGGCCGACGTAGCCAAGGTGGTGCTGGACGAGCAGGCCGAGCGCATCGAAGTGGTGGTTCCGGACGAGCAGTTGAGCCTCGCCATCGGCCGGCGCGGGCAGAACGTGCGCCTGGCGTCACAGCTGATCGGCTGGGATATCGACATCCTGACCGAGCAGGAAGAAAGCGAACGCCGGCAAAAAGAATTCACCGAACGCTCGAGCTTGTTCATCGCGGCCCTTGACGTTGACGAGATGGTTGCCCAATTACTGGCTTCCGAAGGTTTCTCGTCGGTCGAGGAACTGGCCTATATCGACGTCAATGAAATCGCCTCCATCGAGGGGTTCGACGAAGAGACCGCCGGGGAAATCCAGAACCGCGCCGCCGAATACCTGGCGGCCATCGATCGCGGCCATGACGAAGAGCGCGTCAAGCTGGGCGTTGCGGACGAGCTTTACGAGATTGCCGGGCTGACCGCCGCCATGCTGGTGGCGCTGGGCCAGGAAGAGATTAGGACGGTGGAAGACTTTGCCGGTTGCGCCGCCGACGATCTGGTCGGCTGGAGCGAACGCAAGGACGGCGAGACCAAGCGCTTTGAAGGCACCTTCAAGGATTTCCCGGTGTCGCGGGAAGAAGCCGAAGACATGATCATGCAGGCGCGCGTCAAGGCCGGCTGGATCGAAGCCGACGCCGAGCCCGTCGAGGAAGTTGGCGAGGTTGGCACAGAAGAATCCGCCTGACGGCGAGATCGATGAGGGCCGCCCGGTGGGACGGCGCGAGGACACGACGCGGTTCTGCGCCCTGACCAGGGCGCAGCTGCCGATCCCGGAGCTGATCCGGTTCGTGCTCGGCCCCGACGGGATGCTGGTGCCCGATACCGAGGCGAAGGCGCAGGGACGGGGCGTGTGGATCACGCTGGATCGCGACGCGGTGGCGGAAGCGGTCAAGCGCAAGGTGTTCGGGCGCAGCCTCAAGAGCGAGGTCGGGCTGCCCGAGGATTTGCCGGGCCTGACGCAGTTGCGACTGCAACAGCGCCTGTTTTCGGCGCTGGGCATGGCGCGCAAGGCGGGCCAGTTGACGTTCGGGGCGACCAAGGTGCGCGCCGCGCTGGCGACGGGCGATCTCGTGGCCCTGATCACCGCAAGCGATGCCGCGCCGGACGGTCGCAGCAAGATGACGGGGCCGCTCAAGGCCCTGCATTACGCGGCGCAAGAAGACGAAAGAGCAGGGTTTTCGATACCACATTTCGAAATGCTCAGTTCTGAGCAATTGGGTTTGGCACTCGGGCTCGAAAATGTGATACATGCTGCGCTCACAAAAGGGGCTGCAGCCCAGGCGGCGCTCGAAAAAGCCAGGCGACTGGCTCGTTACAGCGCCAAACAGACGGTAAAATGACACCGGCCGCCCCGCGGTTGACGGTGTCGTTTTGCCAGACGCGATAGTGTAAGAGACGCAAGAAGTATGGCTGAGAACGACGACAAGCGCACCGACGACAATTCCGGCGCGAAAAAGACGCTGACCTTGAAGGGCGGGCCGGGCCTCGGCAATCGCCCCGGCATGGCACGTCCGCAGTCGCGCACGGTGGTTGTCGAAAAGCGCACGCGGCTGGTGCCCAAGCCAGGTGCGCCCAGTGGCGTCGCCCCGCAGCGCGCGCCGGTGATCACGCCCAGCAACGGCGCGCCATCGCAGAGCCAGCGCCCACCCCAGACCCGGCCGGTGCAATCGCAGCGTCCGGCAGCCGGATTGTCGGCAGCCGAAGCCGAAGCGCGGCGCAATGTGCTGCGCGAAGCGGGCGCCCGCGCCGCCGAAGACCAGGCCCGGTTTACCGCCGAGGAAGCGCGCCGCGTCGAAGAAGATGCGCGCCGCCGCCAGGTGCGCGAGGATGCTGCCCGCCAGGACGAGGAGCGCCGCCTGAGCGAAACGGCCGCCCCTGCGCCGGAAGCGGCGCAGCCTGAAGTCAGCGCGCCCAGTGCCGCTTCCGAAATCACCACTGCACCCGAGGCCGCAATCGCCCAGCCGCGCCCGGCCGAGCCGGCGGCGGCGCCGCAACGTCCGGCGGCGCCGTTCGTGCCGTCGTCGCAGCGCAATGCGGGTCCGTCCAGCGTGCGTGTCGTTGCCGGCCGTCCCGGCCAGCCGCCGCGTCCCGCGTCCACTCGCCCGCCCGCCGGCGAGCGCATCAATCCCAATGCCCGGCCCGCCAGCGAACGCGGCGCGGGTGCCGCCTTGCGGCCATCGGGCACTGCGGGCCGTCCCGCCAATGAACGGCCGCGTCCGGCCGGCGCCGGCATGGCGCCGATCGGCAATGTGCCGCCCGCGCCGCCCAGCGAAGCCGACGGCCGCAAGATGCGGACCGGCGCGCCGCAGGTGCGTCCCACCTCCGAGGCCGAACTGGAAAATGCCCGCCGCGCCGCGCGTGCGGCGCCCGAGCGCCCGGTGCGCCGGGGCGACGACGCCAATGCGCGTGGCCGCCTGACGGTGACCAATGCCGGCGTCGAGGGTGATCGCGACAAGGGGCCGTCGCTGGCCGCCATGCGCCGCCGCCGCGACAAGAAGATGGGCCGCAACCAGCAGTCCGCGCCCAAGCTCAGCCGCGAAGTCATCATTCCCGAAGCCATTACGGTGCAGGAACTGGCCAATCGCATGGCCGAGCGTTCCGTGGTCGTCATCAAGATGTTGATGGCCCAGGGCACGATGGCGACGATCAACGACGTGATCGACAGCGATACGGCCGAACTGATCGCCATCGAATTGGGCCATACGGTGCGCCGCGTGTCCGATGCCGACGTCGAGGAAGGTCTCTACGATATCGTCGCCGACGATCTGGCAGAGGATCTGACCGATCGTGCGCCGGTGGTGACCATCATGGGTCACGTCGATCACGGCAAGACCTCCCTGCTTGACGCGATCCGCGAGGCCAATGTAGTTTCGGGCGAGGCCGGCGGCATCACCCAGCACATCGGCGCCTATCAGGTGGTCAAGAGCGGCGCCAAGATCACCTTCCTCGATACCCCGGGCCATGAGGCGTTTACGGCCATGCGTGCGCGTGGTGCGCAGGCGACCGATATTGCGGTGCTGGTGGTGGCGGCCGATGACGGCGTCATGCCGCAGACCATCGAATCGATCCGCCACGCCAAGGCAGCGGGCGTGCCGATCATCGTGGCCATCAACAAGATGGACAAGCCATCGGCCAATCCGCAGCGGGTGCGCACCGAATTGTTGCAGCACGAAGTGTTCGTGGAATCCATGGGCGGTGATGTGTTGGACGTGGAAGTCTCGGCGGTGACCAAGGCGGGTCTCGACAAGCTTTTGGAAACCATCCTGCTGCAGGCCGAAGTGCTCGAATTGCGAGTGGCCCGCGACGGCCGCGCCGAAGGGCTGGTCATCGAAGCCAAGCTCGATCGCGGTCGCGGAGCGGTGGCGACGGTGCTGGTGCAGCGCGGTACGCTGGCAATCGGCGATATCGTCGTGGCCGGCACCGAGTTCGCGCGCGTGCGGGCGCTGATCAACGATCAGGGCGAGCAGGTCAAGGATGCCGGGCCGTCGGTTCCGGTGGAAGTGCTGGGCTTTACCGGCGTGCCCAATGCGGGCGACCGGTTCTCGGTGGTCGAAAGCGAAGCACGCGCCCGTGAAGTGACCGAATACCGCCAGCGGGCCATTCGCGAGAAGACGGCGGGTGGCGGCGCCACCAGCCTCGAGCAGATGATGAACCAGCTCAAGGTCGCCGGCATCGCCAAGTTCCCGCTGATCATTAAGGGGGACGTGCAGGGTTCGGTCGAGGCGATCACCGCTTCGCTCAACAAGCTGTCGACCGACGAAGTTTCGGCGCAGATCCTGATGTCGGCAGTCGGTGGCATCACCGAGTCGGACGTGACCCTGGCAGCGGCGTCCAACGCCATCGTCATCGGTTTTAACGTGCGTGCCAACAAGCAGGCGAGCGATCTCGCGACCCGCGACGGCATCGAAATCCGCTACTACAACATCATCTACGACCTGGTGGATGACGTGAAGGCGGCGATGAGCGGCCTGCTCAAGCCCGAGCGCCGCGAGACCTTCATCGGCAATGCGACGATATTGGAAGTCTTCAACATCTCCAAGGTCGGCAAGGTCGCCGGGTGCCGGGTTACCGAGGGCATCGTGGAACGCGGCGCCGGCGTGCGCCTGATCCGCGACAACGTGGTGGTGCACGAAGGCAAGCTGTCGACGCTCAAGCGCTTCAAGGACGAAGTGCGCGAGGTCCAGACGGGCCAGGAATGCGGCATGGCGTTCGAGAAATACGAAGACATGCGCGAGGGCGATGTCATCGAATGCTTCCGCGTCGAAACGGTACAGCGCACGCTCTAGCGTGCCAGCACCGGTATGAACCAGGGCGCGGCTTATCCCCGCGCCCTTTTTTCATGTCAAAAAAAAGCGCAGCCCGGAGGCTGCGCTTTTGGTCTGTCCGGGTCATTCCCGCGAAAGCGGAGATCTTCGTTTCGGGTGACTACGGAGACCGAAACAAGGATTCCCGCTCCCGCGGGAATGACCCGAATATGGGTTAGCTCAAGACTACAACACGGGCGCCGGTGGGAACGCGGCCATAAAGATCGATGACATCCTGGTTCATCAGGCGAATGCAGCCCGAGGAAACATTGGTGCCGATGGTGTATGGCTCGGTGGTGCCATGCAGGCGGAAATAGGTATCGCGACCGCCTTTGTAAAGGTAGAGCGCGCGCGGTCCGAGCGGATTGTCCAGGCCGCCGGGCAGGCCGGAAGCATAATCGGCATAGCGCTCGGGATCGCGGCGGATCATGTTCTGCGTGGGCGTCCAGGTCGGCCACTCGGCCTTGCGGCCAATGGAGGCCTGGCCCTTGAACTGCAGCGCCTCTTCACGGCCGACGCCGATGCCATAGCGCATGGCAGTGCCGCCGCCCTCGATCAGGTAGAGATGATGGGCGGGCGTGTCGACCACGATAGTGCCGGGCTTTTCGGTGCTGGCATATTCCACCTGCTGGCGCCACCATTGCGGATCGACGCGACGCAAGTCGACTGGAGCGATCAGGAACGGTTCATTGAGCGGGGTGGAATACATCGCGACATATTCCGGATTGATCATCGGGCCCTCTGCCACCCGGCCGCGGCCGCCCGTGGCGCATGCGGCAAGCGTCAGGGGCAGTCCGATCATGAAAAGGCGTCGGCTGATCACGTTTGATCCTTGGGTCAGGTATTGCTGTGGTTGTTCAATGAGGTACGCGGCGTCGGCAGTGATTGTCGAGTGCAGGAAAGCATCACTCGGGCAATGCTCGACGAGACGTGCGGTTGCTCGCGGTTTTTTGATCAGCCAAGGGGTGTTGCAGGAACGACACGCGCTGACTCGCCGTAACGATGGCGCAGATCATCGCGGCTATGGCTCATCATCCTGGCGATAAGCCGGGCAGATCGCCGGCCGATTTGCCATGAAAAAGGCCCGGACATCGCTGTCCGGGCCCGATTTTTGAGCGGGATCGTTATTCGGCGGCTTCGCCCTGGGCAATTTCCTTGCCGGTCGCCTGGTCCACTATCTTCATGGAGAGGCGCACCTTGCCACGCTCGTCAAAACCCAAAAGCTTGACCCAGACCTTGTCGCCCTCCTTAACCACGTCGGTGGTCTTGGCGACGCGCTGTTCGGCCAGCTGGGAAATATGAACCAGCCCGTCCTTGGCGCCGAAGAAGTTGACGAAGGCGCCGAAATCGGCGGTCTTGACGACGGTGCCCTGATAGATGGCGCCCACTTCGGCTTCGTCGGTGATCGAACGGATCCACTTGATCGCGGCGTCGATCTGCGCGCCGTCGCTTGAGGCGATCTTGATCGTGCCATCGTCCTCGATGTTGATCTTGGCGCCGGTCTTTTCGACGATCTCGCGGATCACCTTGCCGCCGGTGCCGATCACTTCGCGGATCTTGTCGGTCGGGATCTTCATGGTTTCGATGCGGGGGGCGAACTCGCCGACCTGCGCGCGCGAGGCGGTGAGCGCCTTGGCCATTTCACCCAGGATGTGGATGCGGCCGCCCTTGGCCTGCGCCAAAGCGATCTGCATGATCTCTTCGGTGATGCCGGCGATCTTGATGTCCATCTGCAGCGAGGTGACGCCTTCTTCGGTGCCGGCCACCTTGAAGTCCATGTCGCCCAGGTGATCTTCGTCACCCAGGATATCGCTGAGGACGGCGAACTTCTCGCCTTCGAGAATCAGCCCCATGGCGATACCCGCCACCGGACGCTTCATCGGCACGCCGGCATCCATCAAAGCCAGCGAGGTGCCGCAGACGGTCGCCATCGAGGAGGAGCCGTTGGACTCGGTGATCTCCGATACCACGCGAATGGTATAGGGGAATTCCTCGATCGAGGGCCGGATCGGGTTGATGGCGCGCCAGGCCAGCTTGCCGTGGCCGATTTCGCGGCGGCCCGGAGAACCCATGCGCCCGGCTTCACCCACCGAATAGGGAGGGAAGTTGTAGTGCAGCAGGAAATTCTGCTTATAGGTGCCTTCGAGACTGTCGATGTACTGCTCGTCATCGCCGGTGCCCAGCGTGGCCACGACCAGCGCCTGGGTTTCGCCACGGGTGAAGATGGCCGAACCGTGGGTGCGCGGCAGCACGCCGACTTCGGAGACGATCGGGCGCACGGTGGTCAGGTCGCGACCATCGATGCGCAGCCCCGTGTCGAGCACGTTCCAGCGCACGACCTTGGCCTGCAATTCCTTGAATACGGCACCAACATCTTCGGCCGTCAGCTCGCCGGCGTCGACGCGGGTCGCGAAATGCTTCTTGGCCGTGGCCTTGACGGCATCGACGGCGTCGTAGCGATCTTCCTTCTTGGTGATCTTGTAGGCATCGCGCAGCTGGGTTTCGATCACGCCCAGCATTTCGGTTTCGACGGCGGAGTGATCTTCGGCCTCGAAATCGCGGGCATCCTTGGCGGCCAGTTCGGCCAGCTTGATGATGCCGGCAATGACCTTGCGCGATTCGGCATGGCCGAACATCACGGCGCCGAGCATGATCTCTTCGCTCAGCTCCTGGGCTTCGCTCTCGACCATCAGCACGGCGTCTTCGGTGCCGGCCATGACGAGGTCGAGCTTGCTGTCGGCGCGACGGTCGACGGCCAGGTTCAGCACATATTTGCCATCGACATAGCCGACGCGGGCCGCCCCGATCGGGCCCATGAAGGGTACGCCCGAAATGGTCAGCGCCGCGGAGGCGGCGACGATGGCCAGCACGTCGGGATTGTTTTCCATGTCATGCTGCAGGACGGTCACGACAACTTGCGTCTCGTGCTTGTAGCCGGCCGGGAACAGCGGGCGGATCGGGCGGTCGATCAGGCGAGACGTCAGGGTCTCGTTCTCGGTCGGGCGGCCTTCGCGCTTGAAATAGCCGCCCGGGATCTTGCCGGCGGCGAAGTATTTTTCCTGGTAGTTGACGGTCAGCGGGAAGAAATCGATGCCGGGCTTGGCGGTCTTGGCGCTGACGACGGTGGCCAGCAGCACGGTTTCGCCCAAGGTGGCGAGCACGGCGCCATCGGCCTGGCGGGCGATCTTGCCGGTTTCGAGGGTGAGCGGCTGGCCGCCCCAGTTGAGCTCGACTTTGTGGTGATCAAACATGTTTAACGTCTTTCCATCTCTGCTGAACGGCCCGGAGCGCGGCGCGTAGCGACCGCGTGGCTGATCAGTGTGCCCGCACCGGCTCGCACCCCATGTGCGACGACCGGCTCAAAATCAGGCACTGGTTCGGCCCGGCGGTGTGACGAAACATGGGCAAGACAACAAGACGCTCCGGAACACCTTGTGTGGTCGTGTGGTCAGGAAAAGTCTGCAACTTTTCCTGACCACACTCGGGTCCGAAAGCCCCACGCGTTCAAAACCAAAACAATCTGATTTTGCGAGCGTGAGGCGTGGGAGCGGCCAATAATCCTGCCATGCTCCGGCAATCGCCGGTCTACGCTTCCTGCACCTTGATCTTGACGTGAGGGCGGCCTGCAAAGCCCGATTTTCTGCGCTTCCGGTGCTCACGTACCAATGTACGCTGCGCTCCGGTGCTCGAAAACCGGCCTTTTCGGCGCACCCTGACGTCATCTCAAGGCGCTGGTGGCGAATGCGGAATCCTTCCCGCATCCGCAATTCAAATCCTGCTCGCTTTAGCGGCGCAGGCCGAGCTTTTCGATCAGGGTCTTGTAGCGCGCATCGTCGACCTTCTTGACGTAGTCGAGAAGGCGGCGGCGGGTGGAGACCAGGCGCAGCAGGCCACGGCGGGAATGGTTATCCTTGGAGTGGCCCTTGAAGTGCTCGGTGAGATTGGCAATGCGTTCCGACAGGATCGCCACCTGAACTTCGGGCGAACCCGTGTCATTGGTCTTGGTAGCGTATTGCTCGATCAGTTCGGTCTTGCGCTCGGCAGTAATCGACATCGGCATATCCTTTCAAAGGAGGATGGGTCGCCCCAGCAGGGATGTCGTCCAGGTGGGGCCATGAAAACTTGGGCCCGAAAGCCGAAGTTGGCGTGCATATAGGCCAAAAAGACTGGCAATGCCAGACTATATTGCAGACGGGCAAGCCCGCCGACATCGCGGCCGGCGGGCCTGAATTCTGGTCGAATGGCGACTTCAGTATTTGGCGACGGGGTCGCTGGAGGGAAAGCTTTCGTCCAGTGCCTCGTCCTGCTGGTCCCAATTTTCGGGTTTGTCGGCATGGGAATCCTTGCCGGCCGGACGGATTTGCACGGTGGCATCCTTGGGGCCGGGCTTTTTGCCGTCCTTGAGAGCGGCGGCGCCGGGCGTGGTCTTGGAGTGTTCGGCCATGATGGCCTCCTTTGCGGGTCAGGGTAAAACGTGGGACGGCGGGCAAGGTTGCGCCAGGCGTTGCGGGGTCGCCATTCGGGCACAGGCCTCAGGCCTTCTCGCCGCAAATCGCTCTAGTGGAGCGATTTGTCCCTTTGGGTCGGCTCGAAGTGTCTGGTAAAGAGCGGGCCATGACCGACATGCGCCCCAATACCAAAAAGCTCTTCATCAAGACCTATGGCTGTCAGATGAATGTCTATGACAGCGACCGCATGGCCGATGCCTTGGCGCCGCACGGCTATGAGCCCACCGGCGATATCATGGCGGCCGACCTGGTGCTGCTCAACACCTGCCACATCCGCGAGAAGGCCAGCGAGAAGGTGTTTTCCGAACTGGGGCGGATGAAGGAATTGCGCGATCTGCGCCGGGCCGCGGGAGCCGACCTGGTGATCGGGGTTGCCGGCTGCGTGGCGCAGGCCGAGGGCGAGGAAATTGCCCGGCGGGCGCCGGTGGTCGATATGGTGTTCGGGCCGCAATCCTACCATCGCCTGCCCCAGATGCTTGACGGGGCGGCGGCGCGGCGCGACCTGCATCCCAGCCAGCACCGGGCGGTGGTGGATACCGACTATCCCGACGAAGACAAGTTCGAGCACCTGCCCGCCGCGACCAAGGAGGTCACCATCAAGCGCGGGCTGACCGCGTTTCTGACGGTGCAGGAAGGCTGCGACAAGTTCTGCGCATTCTGCGTCGTGCCCTATACGCGCGGCGCCGAAGTGAGCCGGCCGGTGCGGCAGGTTCTGGAGGAAGCGCGGGCGCTGGTGGCCGCAGGGGTCAAGGAAATCACCCTGCTGGGCCAGAACGTCAATGGCTATCACGGGCTGGATGCGACTGGGCGTAGCGTCGGGCTGGGCGCACTGGCCTATCTTCTGGCCGACATTTCCGGGCTGGAACGGGTGCGCTATACCACCAGCCATCCGCGCGACATGGACGACGCGCTGATCGCGGCGCATCGCGACCTCGATATCCTGATGCCCTATCTGCACCTGCCAGTGCAATCGGGGTCGGACAGCATTCTCAAGGCCATGAACCGGCGGCACACGGCGGCGGAGTATCTCAGGATCATCGAGCGCATCAGGACGGCGCGGCCCGACATGGCGCTATCGGGCGATTTCATCGTCGGGTTTCCCGGCGAGACCGATCAGGATTTCGAGGATACGCTCTCGATCATCCGTGAGGTGGGCTACGCCTCGGCCTATTCGTTCAAATATTCCACCCGTCCCGGCACCCCGGGCGCCAATCTGGACGGCCAGATTGCCGAGGACCTCAAGACCGAGCGGCTCCATCGGCTGCAGGACCTGATCAATAGCCAGACCACGGCGTTCCACGCCGCTTGCGTCGGCAAGACCATGCCGGTGCTGGTCGAACGGCCCGGCCGGCAGGCGGGGCAGGTGGGCGGGCGATCACCCTATCTGCAAGCGGTGCATTTCGAAGGCAGCACCGACCTGATCGGCGCCATCCATCAGGTCGAAATCGTTGGCACCAGTGTCAATTCGCTGGTGGGGCGATTAAGGCAGGCACAGGCGGCTTAATTTCGGTCGGGTGCGAGACGTAACATATCTGTTCACTCGCCACGCGTCAGTGCCATGACCTCATCGGTGCTAAGGCCTTCGCCAGCATGCCCAAGCAAGCGGGCAAATCGACTCGGCGGCGTTTGGCCGGCAATGACCAGCACCACTTCGCCGTTTGAGTTTCGGCGAAAATCCACCCTCATACCGGGCACAATGCCAAGCAAGTCTCGGAAGGGCTTTGGGATTGTCACTCGTCCCCTGCTTGTTACGATCACGCTCATGTACGCCTCGGAAATACCGCTTCTAAAATAGTCCGTCGGGAAGCCCTCATCAAGCAGTCTTCCCTTCTCCCCTCGTGGGAGAAGGTGCCCGGAGGGCGGATGAGGGGGCCGTTTGTGAAATATCAAAGCATGGGCGGACGCAGACCCCTCACCCTGGAATTCTGCTGGACGCAGAATTCCTGTCCCTCTCCCACAAGGGGCGAGGGAAAGCAGGTCACACCCTTGCCCTCCCCACGTCCCGTCACAATATTGCTACAGACATGGAACGCAAATCCGCCTAGCCTCTTGAGTCTCACGCGGTGCAAGCCCGCACTGTGTTCCCGGCGCGGGGCAACCTGCGCTTCCCAAGCGTGGAGCCATTCCAGTTTGAGCAGGCATTTGTCCCCGACAGCAGACAACGCACTCGCATCCCAACTTGAACTTGCTTTTGAAGACAATCGGCTCGCCGCCCAATTGTACGGCGACTTTGACCAGAACCTGGCCCTGATCGAACAGCGGCTGAAGGTCTCGGCCACCCCGCGCGGCAATCATGTGTTGATCAAGGGCGCGGCATCGAGCGTCGACCAGGCGCGACGGGTGCTGGAATCGCTCTATGGCGTGCTCGAAGAAGGCCGCTCGGTCGACATTTCCGATGTTGATGGCGTCATCCGCATGATTGAAACCGAAGACAGCCAATTGGTGCTGCCGACGCTTGAGCGCAAGGGCAAGGTGCGCATGGCGCAGATTGCCACGCGCAAGTCCACCGTGGTGGCACGCACACCGGCGCAAGACGCCTATATGCGCGCCATGGAGCGGGCCGAACTGGTGTTCGGGGTCGGACCGGCCGGTACGGGCAAGACCTATCTGGCCGTGGCGCATGCGGCGAGCCTTCTGGAGCGCGGCGACATCAACCGCATCATCCTGTCGCGGCCGGCGGTGGAGGCGGGCGAGCGGCTGGGCTTTCTGCCGGGCGACATGAAGGAAAAGGTCGATCCCTATCTGCGCCCGCTTTACGATGCGCTCTACGACATGATGAAGCCCGAAAATGTCGAGCGCTGCCTGACTTCGGGGATCATCGAAGTGGCGCCCCTGGCGTTCATGCGCGGCCGCACGCTGGCCAATGCGGTGGTGATCCTGGACGAGGCGCAGAATACCACATCGATGCAGATGAAGATGTTTTTGACCCGACTGGGCGAGAATTCCAAGATGATCGTCACCGGGGATCCGACCCAGGTCGATCTGCCGCGTGGCGAGAAATCCGGGCTGGTCGAGGCGGTCGGCTTGCTCGACGGTGTCGAAGGGGTTCATATCAGCCGCTTCAACGACAAGGACGTGGTGCGCCACGCGCTGGTGGGGCGGATCGTTCGAGCCTATGAGGCCGATACCGCCCGCAAGGTGCAGGAAAAACTGACCGACGGGGTTGCGCGCTGACCGCTTCGCCGTTGGAGATCGCCATCATCCGCAACGACGATGCCTGGCCGGAGCACCTCGACGCCCTCGCCGAGCGTGCCGTGCAGCAAGCGCTCAAGCAAGCCAAGGCCAAGGTCAAGGGCGCGGCGGAACTGTCGATCGTTCTGACCGATGATGCCGAACAGCAGGGGCTGAACAGGCAGTGGCGGGGCAAGGACAGTTCGACCAATGTGCTCAGTTTCCCCCAGATCGAGCCGTTCGGACCGGTGCGGGGCATTTTGGGCGATATCACGCTGGCGCGGGAAACCGTGGAACGCGAAGCACTCGATCAGGCAACAGGCTTTGACGATCACTTCACCCATCTGGTGGTGCATGGCTTTCTGCATATTCTGGGCTATGATCACAACACTGACGCGGAGGCCCTTCAAATGGAGAGCCTTGAAACCCAGATATTGGCGAGCCTGGGGGTGCAAGACCCCTATGGCGATGCCTGAATAGCCCTCTTGATCAGAAAGCCGCAACGCGGCGTGGACCGATGAACGATAGCGACAGCATGGTGCCGCGGGCACCTGAAAACCCCGAGCCTGCTTCTAGTCCCGCCCCCGCGCCGGCGCGGGGGCCTTCGATTCTCAATCGAATCAAGTCCCTGCTGGCCTTGCGCACCGTGTCGTTGCGCGACGATTTGCAGGTGGCGCTGGACGAACAGGGCAGCGCCGAGACCGCCGACTTTTCCGAAAGCGAGCGCACGATCCTGCAGAACGTGCTCAAGCTGTCCGATGTCTCGGTCGCCGACGTGATGGTCGAGCGATCCGACATGCAGGCTGCCGGTATTGATATCAACCTGGGCGCGCTGCTGGGCAAGTTTCGCCAGGCGCGGCATTCCAGGCTTCCCATCTATGAGGACGGGCTGGACAACATCATCGGCTTCATTCACGTCAAGGATGCGCTGCAGCGCATTACCGAGCCGCTGGTCGACCCGAGCAAGGACGTTCCGGTCAAGCTGGTATCGACGGCGCTCAAGCAGAAGATCGCCAAGCTCGACCTGATGCGCACGGCCATGTTCGTGCCCACCACCATGCCGGTGGGTGACCTGCTGCAGTCCATGCGCGCCTCGCGGGTCCATATGGCGATCGTGGTGGACGAGTATGGCGGCACCGACGGGCTGGTGACGATCGAGGACCTGCTGGAAGCAGTGGTCGGCGATATCGAGGACGAGCACGACGAAAAGGAAGCGGCGCTGGTCCGCAAGGTGGGCAGCGACACCTATATCGCTGATGCCCGGGCCGAGCTGAGCGAGGTTCGCGGGGTGATCGGGCCCGATTTCGACCCCGGCGAATATGGCGAGGATGTCGATACCATTGGCGGGCTGGTGTTCGACCTGGCCGGCCACGTGCCCAAGCGTGGGGAAAAGGTCACTCGCCTCGCCGGCTTTGAATTCGAGGTCCTGGCAGCCGACAGCCGCAGGATCAAGCGGCTGCGCATCCGGCGCAAGCCGGGGGAGACCGAAACGCTGGCGATTACCGACCAGCGGCCGGAGAGTGAAAAGACGGCGGCGCAGTAGCGGCGCAAACAGGGGCAGACATGGCGGTACATCGGTTTGAACCCAGCGTGTGGCACAATGTGCTGGCGACGCGGCAAGCGGCCTTGAGCGTGGCCGACGGCGATACCGTCATCACGCCAACGCTGGATGCCGCAGGGTTCGACAAGGACGGCGTCAACCGGGCCTCCGGCCCCAATCCGATGAACGGGCCGATCTTTGTCGCCGGAGCGGAGCCGGGCGATGCGCTATGCGTCGAGATCGTCCGCATGACCCCGATCCGGGATCGCGGGTGGACGCGGGCGGCGCTGGCCGCCAACGTGGTCGATCCGGAGCGCGTACGCGACCTGCCGCCGCGCGATCGGGCCGATTGGATCATCGATCTTGCCAACCATACGGTCCGGCTCGAGCACACGGTGCCGGGGCTCGAGCAACTGGTGCTGCCGCTGGAGCCGATGATCGGCTGTTTCGGGGTGGCGCCGGGGCTGGGCCAGGCATTTTCCACCGCCACCAGCGCCGAGACTGGCGGCAACATGGATTATCGCGGCTTCGGTCCGGGGGCGAAAGTGTGGTTTCCCGTGGTGGTGCCGGGGGCGCTACTGTTTTTGGGCGATTGCCACGCGGTGCAAGGCGATGGCGAAATCGTCGGCACCGGGGTGGAAACGGCGTTCGAGGTCGAGGTGCGGCTGAGCGTCGTCAAAGGGCAGGCCCAGGTCTGGCCGCGCGGGGAAACCGCTACGGCGATCCTGACGGTGGGCAATGCGCGGCCGCTGGAACAGGCATTGCAGCATGCGACAACCGCGATGCTGGATTGGCTGGCTGCGGACTATGGGCTGGGCGCGGTCGCCGCCAGTCACCTGCTGGGGCAGGTGGTGCGCTACGATATCGGCAATGTATACGATCCGGCCTATACGGTGGTGTGCCGAGTGGACAAGAAGTGGTTGCCGGCCAGATCGGCCTGAACAAGCCCGGACCGATCCGGGCCTTGGCTCAAACCTGCTGCACGGCTTCGACGCCGGGGACGAAATGGCGGAGCAGGTTCTCGATGCCGTTCTTGAGCGTCGCGGTCGAGGAGGGGCAGCCCGAGCAGGCGCCCTGCATGTGCAGGAACACGGTGCCTTCCTTGTAACCCTTGAAGATGATGTCGCCGCCATCCATGGCTACAGCGGGGCGCACGCGGGTGGACAGCAATTCCTTGATCACTTCGACGGTTTCGCTGTCCTGGGGCTCAAAGAATTCCTCGCCCCCCGCAAGCTCATGGGGCGCGCCATCGGTGGACTGCATGATCACCGGCTTGCCGGACAGGAAATGATCCATGATCACGCCCAGGATGGCGGGCTTGATATGGGCCCAGTTGGTATCATCCTTGGTCACCGAGATGAAATCGGACCCCAGGAACACCCCGTTGACGCCCGAAATGGCAAACAGACCCATCGCCAGTGGCGAGATGGCCGCCGCATCGGGGCTGCGGAAATCGCGCGGCTCGCCGTCCAGCACGTCGCGACCTGGCAGGAATTTGAGGGTCGCCGGATTGGGCGTGGCTTCGGTCTGGATGAACATGACAGTCCTCGCGGTAGGGCGCGTTCGGAATTAGAATGCTTCTAAAATAGTGATTTCACGCGCCGACGCAAGAGGCAAGACAGCCCGCTAGCAGATGGCGATGATCTCCTCATCGGTCATGCGACCGGGAACGATGGTGAGGGGGATGGGCAGGTCGTTGGCGCGGTTGGCGAAATGCAGCACCAGGGGGCCCGGACCGTCAGGGGAGGTGGAGGCGGCCAGCGCCAGGATGGCGATGTCGCGATCCTGCCCGATCACGCGCTCGATCTGTTCGGCGGCATCGCCTTCGCGAATGACCGACTCGGTCCTGACGTCGCCGATGTCCCGGAGCCGGGCCAGGCGGATATCGAGATTGCGCTCGGCCTCCTCGACCGCCTCGGCGCGCAGCACGTCCTCGACGCCCAAGCCGACGAAACCGGGCGGTTCGACGACGCTCATCAGCACCACCGTGCCGCCGGTGCGCTTGGTGCGATAGGCGGCAAAGGTCAGGGCCCGGTCGCATTCGGGGGTCTCGTCGATGACGACGAGGAATTTGCGCCGGTATTCCGATTGTTCGAGCATGAGCGCTCCTGGGGCTTGGTTCAGCGGATAAAACCGACGATGCGGCGCACCTGGTCCATGGTCGGCTGGGCGATGGCCCGGGCGCGATCGGCGCCGTCGCGCAGGATCGTGTCCATCTCGCTGCGATCGCCGACCAGGCGCGCCATTTCGCCGGCAATGGGGGCGAGCACGGCAACGGCGAGATCGGCCAGAGCGGGCTTGAAGGCGCCCCACCCCCTGCCGCCGAACTCACCCAGAACGTCATCGAGCGAACGGTTGGACAGGGCCGCGAAGATGCCCACGAGGTTTTCGGCTTCCGCCCGGCCGGCCAGACCCTGGGCGGTTTCGGGCAGGGGCGCCGCATCGCTGGTGGCGCGCTTGATCTTGCGCGCGATCGTACCGGCATCGTCCATCATATAGATGGTCGAGGTGTCCGAGGCGTCGGACTTGCTCATCTTGCGCGTGCCGTCCTTAAGGCTCTTGACGCGCATGGCCGGGCCGGTGGCGAGCGTTTCGGTAATCGGGAAGAACTCCTCTTCAAAGCCCAGATCCTTGATCTGCTTGCGGAAATCGTGGTTGAACTTCTTGGCGATATCGCGCGTCAACTCCAGATGCTGCTTCTGGTCGTCCCCCACGGGCACGCCGGTGGCTTTGTAGAGCAGGATGTCGGCGGCCATCAGCGAGGGATAGGCGAACAGGCCGAGCGAGACGTTCTCGCTGTTTTCCCCGGCCTTGTCCTTGAACTGGGTCATACGCTCCATCCAGCCCATGCGGGCGACGCAGTTGAAAATCCAGCTCAGCTCGGCATGTTCCATGACCTGGGACTGATTGAAGATGATCGATTTGCCGGGATCGAGGCCCGAGGCGATATAGGCGGCGGCGATCTCATAGGTCCAGCGCTTGAGATCCTCGGGGGCCTGCCAGACGGTGATGGCATGCATGTCGACCACGCAATACAGCGTCTCATGGGTGTCCTGCAGCGGCACGAAGCGGCGGATGGCGCCCAGATAATTGCCCAGGTGCAGATCGCCGGAAGGCTTGATGCCCGAAAACACGCGCGGGGTGAAGGTCATGCGGTACACCAAAGCTTAGCAGTTCAGAAAAAGCGGTCCGGCTGTTTACAAGCTTGAACGGCAGCAAATCAAGCGCCCCGTCGCAGCCGCCGCAACAGTTGGCCCAGCGGCTGGGCGCCCGAGATGTGGACCAGGGTGAAATAGAACAGCATGCCGAAGGCCACGAGTGCGGCCAGCACCGGGGCCTGGACATAGATCGGGTTGCCGGTCGCCAGCAAATGGGCGCCGCGCAAGCCGAACAGATACAGCGTCGCGCCCATCGCCAGGCTGATCAGCACGATCTTGAGGTGATTGCGCCACTCGTTTCGAGTCAGGGCGAAATGGCCGCGCAGGGCCAGGAACAGCCCCAGCAGCATGGCATTGAGCCAGGCGGAAATGGTGGTGGCCAGCGCAATGCCGACATAGGTCAGGACCGGAAACAGCCACAGCGACAGGCCGATATTGGCGAGCGCGGAAATGGCCGCGAAAACTGTCGGCGTGACGGTATCCTTGCGCGAGAAATAGCCCGGTTGCAGCACGCGGATCAGCACATAGGCGGGCAGGCCGATGGCAAAGGCGATCAGCGCCTGGGACACCGCCACCGTATCGGCCGGCGTGAACAGGCCACGTTCATACAAGACCCTCACGATGGGCGTGGCGAGGCCGACGAGAGCGGTCGCTGCAGGCATCGACAGCAGCATGGCCAGCAGCAGCGACTGCGACTGGCTGGTGCGCGCTTCGCCCGCGCGACCGGCGCCGATATGGCGGCTGAGTTCGGGCAGCAGCACGGTGCCGATGGCGATGCCGACAATGCCCAGGGGGAGCTGGTAGAGCCGGTCGGCCAGGCCCAGGATGGCGATGGCGCCCGAGGCACCCGAGGCGATAGTGGTGCCGACGATGATATTGATCTGGGTGATGCCGCCGGTCAGGATGGCGGGAATGGCCAGGACCCAGAAGCGGCGCACCTCGGGATCGAAGCGCGGCAGGGCCAGGCGCGGCAAGAAGCCGGCGCGGCGGATGGCCCAATAGACCAGCGCCAATTGGGCGATGCCGCCCAGCATGGTGGCAATGGCGACCCAGAAGGCGGTGTCCGCCGGATTGTCCAGGGCGATGATGGCCAGGGGAACGAGCGCCGCGATATTGACGATGTTGAGGAGGATGGGCGCAAAGGCGGCGGCGAAAAACCGGCCCAGGGTATTGAGGATAGCGCCATAGGCGGCCATCAGCGACATGCAGGCGAGATAGGGAAACATGATGCGGGTGAGAAACACCGTCAGCTCGAACTTTCCCTTGTCGTCGACAAAGCCGGGCACGAAGAACACGGTGATCTGCGGCATGAAGATTTCGAACAGGATTGTGACGATGACGATGGCGGTGACCAGCCAGCTCATGATCTTGGAGGCCAGCAGCCTGGCTTGCTCAGTGCCGTCACGTTCGAGCGCAGTCGAGAACATCGGCACGAAGGCGGTGTTGAAGGCGCCTTCGGCAAAGAGGCGCCGGAACAGATTGGGGAAGCGAAAGGCGGCCGCGAACGCATCGGCGGCGGGGCTGGTGCCGAGCACCGCCGCCATCAGCGCGTCGCGGGCAAAGCCGAAGACACGGCTGCCCAGGGTCAGGACGCCGACATCAATGAAGTTGCGGTAGAGGCTCATGCCAGCACGGTGCCACGCTCTCGTGGTTCGAGGCTCGCGAAGGGCTCGCACCTCACCATGAGGGCTACTTTCAGCACGGCGTTCCCAGTAGCCCTCATGGTGAGGTGGGAGCGTAGCGACCCTCGAACCACGGGGGCGTGGCACCACTTGGGCATGTCACCCATTGAGAACCTTGACCCGGTCCTCGACCGGCCTGGGGTGGAACACCGCCAGCAGCGCGTCGTGAATCTTGCGCTGGCGCGGCTTGCTGGCAACCTTCTGGCCGGTCAGATCGGTGACGTAAAAGACGTCGACCGCCTTTTCGCCATAGGTGCCGATATGGGCCGAACCGATGGTGAGGTTGAGATCGGAAATCTCGCGGGTCAGGGCATGCAGCAGGCCGGTGCGATCGAGTCCCGATACTTCGATGACGGTGAATTTTTCCGACAGGGCATTGGAGACGCTGATCTGGGCCGGCAGGGCGAACGGCTTGAGGCGGCGATTGTGGCGCGAGTCCTTGCCCAGATCGATCAGGATGGTGCGCTTGCCCTGGAGCAATTGCTTGACCGTGTCGATGATGCGGGTGGCGCGCACCTTTTCGTCCTCGTCGGAGGCAAAGGCGCGGCGCAGGCGGAAGGTGTCGATGGCGCGGCCGTCGCGCGTGGAAAAAATCTGCGCGCCGATGATGGAGGCGTCCTGCATGGTGCAGGCGCCGGCGATCAGCGAGAGCAGCCGCGGATGGTCGGGAGTATAGAACGAGACCTCGGTAATGCCCTCGAAGGCCTTGATGCGGATGGAGCCGGCAAACGGCTCGCCGGCCATGTCGGCGTGGCGGATCATGCGGGCGTGTTCGATCTGCAGTTCGGGTTCGGCGCGCAGCCAGTAATGATCGTAGTGGCGAGCGGCGTAGGCGGTGATGTCGGTGGCGGGCCAACCTTCGAGCGCCAGGGCCAGGTCGTGGCGGGCAACGCCGATACGGTCGGACTGGGTCACCTGGGAATGGCCGCCCGACAGCAGCGGCTCGGTCGCGTAATAGAGGGCCCGCAACAGGCTGCCCTTCCAGCCGGTCCAGACGCCGGGGCCAACGGCGCGGATATCGCAGGCGGTCAGGATCATCAGCAGGGCCAGGCGCTGGGGCGACTGAACGATTTCGGCAAAGGCCTTGGCGGTTTCGGGATCCTGGATATCGCGGGCCTGGGCGATTTCGCTCATCAGCAGGTGATATTGGATCAGCCAGGACACGGTATCGGTTTCGGCGGCGCTGAGGCCAAGGCGGGGACAGAGCTTTCTGGCGATGCGGGCGCCGGCAAGCGAATGATCCTCGGGCCGGCCTTTGGCGATGTCGTGGAGGAACAGGGCGACATAGAGCAGGCGCGTGTCGTTGAGTTGGGGCAGCAATTCATGGGTCAGCGGCAATTCGTTGCGCAGCCCGCCATTGGCGATCTCGGCCATGACGCCGACGGCGCGGATCAGGTGCTCGTCCACGGTATAGTGGTGATACATGTTGAACTGCATCAGGGCGACGATCTTGCCGAAATCGGGCACGAACTTGCCCAGCACACCACTTTCGTTCATCTGGCGCAGGATGCGCTCGACCGATTGAGGGGCGGTCAGGATGGTCAGGAAATAACCATTGGCCTTGGTATCGTGGCGCAAGACGTTGTCGATCAGGTGCAGCGACCGGGTGATTTCCTTGATCGCATCGGGATGAAACAGCAATTCCTCGCGCCCGGCGACAAGGAACATCTTGATCAGGTTGGCGGGGTCCCGCTCGAACACGTCGGGGCGGGCGATGTTGAGGCGGCCGGTATCGAGCACGAAATCGGCTTCGTTCCTGATGCGCGACTTGCCGGAGCGGAACGGGGCAAAGACGCGGCCGATCAGGTCCATGTCCTTGGCGTGGTTGAATTCCAGGCTGGCACAGAAAATGCGCGTCAGATCGCCGACATCCTTGGCAACCAGGAAATAGCGCTTCATGAAGCGCTCGACGCCGAGCATGCCGATGCGCTGGGCATAACCCATGCGCTGCGCCAGTTCGGGCTGCACGTCGAAGGTCAGCTTGTCCTCGGCGCGATTGGTCAGGAAATGCAGGTGACAGCGCACCGCCCACAGGAAATCCTCGGCGCGCGAGAACAGACGATATTCGGCCTGGCTGAGGACGCCCTTGCCGACCAGTTCGGGGCTGGTCTTGACCTGGTAGAAATACTTGCCGATCCAGAACAGGGTATTGAGATCGCGCAGGCCCCCCTTGCCGTCCTTGATGTTGGGCTCGACGACATAGCGGGTATTGCCCATCAGTTTGTGGCGCTCGTCGCGCTCGGCCATCTTGGCGGCAATGAATTCGGGGCCGGTCCGGGGCATGATTTCGGTTTCGAAGCGATGCACCAGCTGCTTGAACAGACCGTGCTCGCCGGTCAGGAACCGGGCTTCGAGCGTGGCGGTGCGCACGGTCATGTCGGCGCGCGCCATGCGGATGCATTCATCGACCGAGCGCACGGCATGGCCGACCTTCTGGCCCAGGTCCCACAGCATATAAAGGATATATTCGGTGACCTGCTCGCCCCATGGGGTCTGCCTGTAGGGCAGGATGAACAGCAGATCGATGTCGGAGCCGGGCGCCAGCGTGCCGCGGCCATAGCCGCCGACGGCGGCGAGCGCGATGGCTTCGGCGCCCGAGGGATTGTCGACCGGATAGACGCGGCGGGTGGCGAACAGGTGCACCGCGGCGATGATCTCGTCCTGGGCGGCGCTGAGGTTTTCGGCGCAACGGGTGCCCTTGTTGTGGGCCAGCAATTCGGCTTCGGCACTGCGGCGCGCATCGGCCAGGGTCTGGCGCATATGGGCCAGCACCGAAGCGCGCGCGGCTACGCTTTTGGGTGGCTCGGCGCCGATCAGGGCATCAAGCTCATCCAGGATGGTGGACGCGGATTTGAGCGCGAACTGGGGTTTTCGCGGTTTGGCTTCAGCTTCGGCGAGCGGCATCGCGGAACTTCTTCAACTCGTAGATCAGCTCGATGGCTTGCTTGGGGGTCATTTCGTCGGGTCGGACGGCATCGAGCATTTCGGCAACAGGGTCGGCGGCGGGTCCGGCCGGCACGGGCCGATGGGCAAACAGTGGCAGATCGTCTAGCACGGCAGCGTTGCCCTCGGAAGAGGCTCCACCGGCCGAACGCTGCTCCAGCACGGCGAGCACCTGGCGCGCCCGCGCCAGGACCGGCTCTGGCAATCCGGCCAGCCGCGCGACCTGGATGCCATAGGAGCGATCGGCGGCGCCGGCGCCCACTTCGTGCAGAAAGACGACGTCACCTTCCCACTCTCGCACCTTCATGGTGACGTTGGATACCCGGCTCAAGCTGTTTTGAAGGCTGGTGAGTTCGTGAAAGTGGGTGGCAAACAGCGCGCGGCAGCCGGTGGTCTCGTGCAGCGCCTCGACGGCGGCCCAGGCGATGGAGAGGCCATCGAAGGTGGCGGTGCCGCGCCCAATCTCGTCCAGGATCACCAGGGAGCGCCTGGTGGCGCGATTGAGGATGGCGGCGGTCTCGACCATTTCCACCATGAAGGTGGAGCGGCCATGGGCGATATCGTCACTGGCGCCGACGCGCGAAAAGACGCGGTCGACGACGCCGATATGGGCGCTTTGGGCCGGCACGAAGCTGCCCATCTGCGCCAGTATGGCGATCAGCGCGTTCTGGCGCAAGAAGGTCGACTTGCCCCCCATATTGGGGCCGGTCACCAGCCAGAGCCGGCCACCGCCGATGGCATCGGAGCCGGACAGGTCGGCATCATTGGCGATAAAGCTCATGGCCTGGGCCGCGACCATGGTTTCGACCACCGGGTGGCGACCGGCGCGGATATCAAAGGCCAGGGACGTATCGATCGTCGGGCGGGCATAATTGCGGGTGGCGGCCAGATGGGCCAGCGCGGTGGTCACATCGAGTTCAGCCAGGCAATCGGCCAGTTCGCGCAAGCCATCGGTGCGCGCCAAGACGTCATAGCGCAGGCTGGAGAAGATCTTGAGCTCGAGGTCCAGCGCGGCCTCGTGGGCGCGGGCGATGTGGCCTTCCAGATCGGCCAGTTCGACGGTGGTGAAGCGCATGGCATTGGCCAGGGTCTGGCGATGAATGAAGCTGGCGCGCAACGGTTCTTCCAGCAGGCGCGCGCCATGGCCGGCCGGGACCTCGACGAAGTAGCCGAGTACCCCGTTGTGGCGGATCTTGAGCGAGCGGACGTCCGTCTGTTCGACCAGGCGCGCCTGGAGGGCGGCGACCACGTCGCGGGTCTGGCTGGCCAGCGCCCGTTCGCCGTCGAGACCGGCATCGTAGCCCACGCGCACGAAGCCGCCATCGCGAGCCAGCAGCGGCGGTTCGTCGCCGATGGCCAGGGCAAGCTCGGAGGCAAGATCGAGGGGGGCGGCGGCAAGGCAATCCTTGAGGCGTGACAGGGTTGGCGAAAGCTCCCGGATGCCACTGAAATGCGCGCTCAATGCTAACGCGGCGCTAACGCCAAGACCTATTGCGGCAAGGTCGCGCGGCCCGCCCCGCTCGAGCGCCAGCCGGGTCAGCGCCCGCGCCAGATCGGGCACGGACTTCAATTCGGCACGCAGCCGATCCCGCAAAACGGGGTTGTCGACCAGCCAGGAAACCGCATCGAGACGCTGGTTGATCGCCTCGGCGTCGCAGAGCGGGGCCGCCAGCCGGGTCGCCAGCAGGCGCGAGCCGGGCGCGGTGACGGTCAAGTCAATGGCCTCGCGCAACGAGCCCTTGACCTGCCCGCGCTGGGTGACCAACAGTTCAAGTGACGCCCGGGTCGCCTGGTCTATAGCCATATGGGGGGCGGCATAGGCAGCCGAAGGCGGCCGCAAGGCAACAGGCGCCAGACCTTTTTGGGAGTCGCCCACATAGGCGACCAATGCCCCCAGAGCGGCGCGTCCGGCGCGGGTAAGGGCGCTCGGATCGTAGGCATCCGCAGGAAAGGCCGCCCGCAACCGGGTTAGAGCGGCTTCGCTGTCGAAGGTTTCGGCCGGTACCAAGGACAGCACGGCAGCCAGTGCCGGCGCCAACAGCTGCTGCTCCTGCAAGGCGGCACGGGTCGCCTCGGTCAGCAGCAGTTCGGCCGGATCGATGCGCGCCAGTTCGTCCTGAAGGGTGTCGGCATCCAGATCGAGGCAAGCGGTTTCCCCGGTCGAGATATCGGCCCAGGCGAGGGCAAAATCGGCTTCGCCATGGCGCACCATGGCCAGCGCCGCGAGGTAATTGGAGGCGCGCGCCTCGAGATGATCATCCTCGGTCAGCGTGCCGGGGGTGATCAGGCGCACTACGTCGCGCTTGACCACCGACTTGGCGCCCCGCTTCTTGGCTTCGGCCGGATTTTCGACCTGCTCGCAGATGGCAACGCGATGGCCCAGCCGGATCAGCTTGTTGAGGTAATCGTTGGCGGCATGGATGGGCACGCCGCACATGCGGATGTCCTGCCCCAGATGCTTGCCGCGCCTGGTCAAAACGATGCCGAGGGCCTGGCTGGCAATCTCGGCGTCCTCGAAGAACAATTCGTAGAAATCGCCCATGCGATAAAACAGCAGATAGCCCGGATTGATCGCCTTGATTTGGAAATACTGCGCCATCATCGGCGTCAGCACCGCGGCCTCGACAGGGCTCGCGGGGGGATCAAAGGGCGAGTGGTCCATCAAGGTCTCGGCAATCGCGGGAAAGCCTAGAACTTAAGAGGTTAGGACCGAGAATCCAACAGCGATCAGGCCGGTTTGCCCGGTTTCATGGGGACCGATCGCCGCGCGCGGCGCACGGCTGGCATGGGAGCAGCCTGGGGTTCGACGACCTTGCGATACAGGTGCCAGGTGGAATGGCCGAAAATAGGGATGACCACCGCCAGACCGACAAACAAGGGCAGCGAACCGATGACGATGCCCACCGCGACGATCAGTCCCCAAAGCGCCATGGGCAGCGGATTTTTAAGGACGGCCCGAAACGAGGTCTCGACTGCCGCGTAGGCGCCGACGTCGCGATCGAGCAGCAGCGGAAACGCCACGACGGTGGTGCACAAGGTAAACACCGCAAAAGCCAGGCCAACGAGATTGCCGACGATGATCAGGGTCCAGCCCTGCGGGGTAGTCAGGATTTGCCGCAGCAAACCGTTCAACGTCATGGGTGGGGCTGAGCCGAACAGGCTTTCGTATAAAAATTGCGCCGCCGTGAGCCACAGGGTGAACACCGCCAGCAGCAAGAGCGCCACGGCGCCGATAGAGGCGATGGCCGGGGAGCGAAGCACGTCGAACGCATGGCGCCACGCTGTATCGAGGCCCTGTTCGCGGCGGCGGCTGATTTCGTAAAGCCCGATCGCAGCAAACGGGCCGACCAGGGCGAAGCCGCCCAGCAGCGAATAGAGCAGCGGCCAGGTGTAATAGCCGGACATCCAGATGGTCAAAACGATGGCGACTGCCGGATAGATGATGCAGAGCAGCACGACATGGGAGGGTTTTTCCCAGAAATCGGCCATGCCAAGCCGCAAGCTGTCGCTCAGGTCGACGATGCCGATCTTGCGTATCGTCGGGCGCGCCAGCGTTTCGGTGGCGCCGCCAATCACGTGGAAATCCGTCATCTCCGTCCTCCGCTACCACAGGGTGCAGAGAGCCTTGGGCGAACCGGCCGCGTTGTTGACAGGGCGGCCGGGCGAACGCTGATCTGCAGGGACCGGTTTATAGACCCAATGCGGCATTTTGTCGCTTGGCGCCGTCAATCGTGATGACTTTGGTAAGAACCGGACACGTTGGTGTCGATCCCACCGCCGCGGCATCGAGCGCGGCGGCGGGCAATTTGTTACAAGAATTCAAACGAAGCGGTTGATCAAGTTTTCCAGATATTCCTGTTGGCCGGACCGGGGCTGGGGATTGATATTGTCCTGCTCGACGCGGGCTGCCAGATCGGCCAGGGAGACCTTGCCGTTAAGAATGGCCTTGCCGTCAGGCGTGTTCCAGCCGGCATAGCGCGCATCCAGGGCATTGTCATAGGTGCCATCGGTGATCAAGGCGGCCGCGGCCTTGAGCGAGCGGGCCAGCACGTCGAGGCCGCCGATATGGCCATGCAACAGGTCGGCGGGGTCGATCGACTGGCGGCGCACCTTGGCGTCGAAATTCCAGCCGCCCGAGTTGAGGCCGCCGGCCTTGAGGATCTGGTAGAAGGCCAGGGTGGTGTCGGCGACCGAATTGGGAAACTGGTCGGTATCCCAGCCGGACTGGATATCGTTGCGGTTGGCGTCGACCGAGCCAAGAATTCCCAGTGAGGCGGCCAGTGCCAGTTCATGCTCGAAGGTGTGGTTGGCAAGGAACGCGTGGCCGACCTCGATATTGCACTTCACATCCTTTTCCAGGCCATACTTGCGCAGGAAACCATAGACCGTGGCGACGTCGAAGTCATACTGGTGCTTGGACGGCTCCTGCGGCTTGGGCTCGATCAGGATCTGGCCTTTGAAGCCAATCTTGTGGGCATGCTCGATCACCAGGTGCAGGAACCGGCCCATCTGATCTTGTTCATGGCCGATTTTGGTATTGAGCAGCGTCTCGTAACCCTCGCGGCCGCCCCAGAGCACGTAATTGGCGCCGCCCAGTTCGTGGGTGAGTTCAAGGACGTTCTTCACCTGGCCGGCGGCATAGGCGAAGACATCAGGATCGGGATTGGTGGCAGCGCCCGCCATGTAGCGGCGGTTGGAAAAGAGGTTGGCGGTGCCCCAGAGCAGCTTGGTCCGGCTCGATTGCATCTTCTTGGCAAAGATATCGCCGATGAAACGGACATTGCGGTTGCTCTCGGCCAGGGTCGCGCCTTCGGGGGCAATATCGGCGTCGTGGAAGCAGAAAAAGGGAATATCGAGCAGGTCGAACAATTCGAAGGCCACGTCGGCCTTGATCTTGGCGCCGTCGAGACCCTTGTCATACCAAGGACGATCGAAGGTGCGGCCGCCGAACGGGTCGCCGCCCTCCCAGGCAAAGGTGTGCCAATAGGCGACTGCCGGACGGATATGGTCTTCCATTCGCTTGCCGAGGACCATCTCGTCCTTATCGTAGTGATGGTAGGCCAGCGCATTGGCGCTTGACGGCCCCTCGAACTTCACCGGCGAAATACCTTGAAAGAAATCAGTCACGTGCGTGCCTCCTCGATGGCGGGATAAAGCGCGCGATAACGCGCATATTGGTCGGCATAGGCTTGTGCGAGGCCCCGATCCGGGGCGATCACGGTCATGATGGCGGGCATGGTCATGATGTTGGCGGGTGCAGCCCCCGTGGCGGCGCAGAGGCCGAGGCGGGCAGCACCCAATGCGCCCCCAAAGTCGCCATCCTCGGGCAGGGCGATCTCCATATCGAGATTGGTAGCGATCATCCTGAGCCACAGCGGCGACTTGGAGCCGCCGCCGACGGCCAGCAGGCGGTCGATCCTGGTGCCGGCATCGTTCAGGACGCGCTGGCAATCGCGGAAGGCAAACGTGACGCCTTCCATGACGGCCTGGGCCAGCCGTGCCGGGTCGGTGCTTTGGGAGAGGCCGACAAAGGCGCCACGCGCATTGGCATTGTTGTGGGGGGTGCGTTCGCCCGACAGGTAGGGCAGGAAGATTTCCGCGCCGGGGCCCTGGAATTGCGTTTCAGCAGCACCGGCGAGATCTGCCGGTTTTTGACCCGTCATGCGGGCCAGCCAATTGAGGCTATCGGCGGCCGACAGGATGACGCCCATCTGGTGCCAAATATCGGGAATGGCATGGCAAAAAGCGTGGACGGCGCCCTCGGTATTGGGGCGGAACGTGTCGTTGGAAACGAAAATAACACCGGAGGTGCCCAGCGACACGAAGCCTTCGCCGGGCCGGATCGCGCCTATTCCACAGGCGGCCGCGGCATTGTCGCCAGCACCGCCGGCGATGACGACATCGCCGCTCATGCCCCAGCGTGCAACAAACTCGCGCTTGAGATGACCCGAAGGCGCGGAGCCGTCGACCAGGCGCGGCATGTGGGCCCGGGTGAGACCGGTAACCGCCAGCAATTGATCGGACCAGTCGCGCTTGCCGACATCGAGCCAGAGCGTGCCGGCAGCGTCGGACAGATCCTCGACATGCTCGCCGGACAGCAACAGGCGGATATAGGCCTTGGGCAGCAGGACCTTGGCGATCCTGGCGTAAATCTCCGGCTCGTGCTTGCGCACCCAGGCAATTTTAGGCGCAGTGAACCCCGGCATGGCGATATTGCCGGCAAGCTGGCGCAGGGTCGGGAGCGCGGCTTCCATTTCGGCGCATTCGGCAGCAGAGCGGCCATCGTTCCAAAGGATGCAGGGGCGGAGCACTTCGTCGTTTTTGCCCAACAGCGTGGCGCCGTGCATGTGACCGGAGAGGCCGATGCCGCGCACCTGGCTGAGCTGTTGGGGATTTGACTTGGAGAGCTTGTCGATCGCGGCCAGCGTGGCGCTCCACCAATCGGCCGGATTTTGCTCCGACCAGCCCGGATGCGGGCGGGTCGGCTCGACGGCCGGGGCGGTAGCGTCGCCCAGAGCCCGTCCCTTCCCATCGATCAATAGTGCCTTGACGCCCGAGGTCCCGATATCGATGCCGAGAAAAGCGGCACTCATGAGGTACGTACCTCTGACATGATCGTGAACAACACTGCAACATCCTCCCTGCCCAGTTTCGGGTCATCGCCAATTTTGATTGGCAATTTGCTTAGCGTAGATTGTCGCGCAGGAAAATACCGATTTCAATGGGGTCGGTTCGTGCCGTTCCGTTTGCCCCCAAGGCGAGCGAGCGGGCGGCAGCGATGGCGGCGCGGATTTCAGCATCGGGATTTTGATCGAGCACCACATCGATAGCCCCGGAGCGCAAGCCCTGGCGCGTGGGACCCGTCAGTTCATGGGCAATAACCCGAATGGTGCCGGCGCGACCTGAGGCCTCGAGCGCGGCCACGAGGCCGGCGTTACCGGCACCCAGATTGTAAATGCCGGCAAGGTGAGGGTTATCCACCAAAAGACGGGTGACGAGAGCTTGGGTCTCGGCGCGCTCGTCATGGCCTTCGATAGGCCCGACCAGCGCGATTGAAGCAAACTCCTGCGCCATGGTGCCCACAAATCCGTCCAGCCGGTCGCGATGATCGCGCAGATGCAGCGAGCCGGCAATGAGGGCGACCTTTCCACCCTGGGGACAGAAGCGGCCCATCAGCGAGCCGGCGGTCCGGCCGGCCGCGACGTTGTCGATGCCGATGAAATGCCGGCGCGCGGAGCCGGGCAGGTCGGATACCAGGGTCATGACCAGAACGCCGCGCCGGGTGGCATTGTCGACGGCGGCGATGACCGATTGGTCCTCGGTCGCAACGATCACTGCACAATCGCACTGGTTGGGGTCAAGCCCGTCGAGGCACCTGGCCAGTGCATCGGCATCGAGCGCCTTGAGGCGGATGGTGTGCAATTGCAACCGGTCGGCATTGGCCGCAACGCCCCGATGGGCCACGGCATCGGCAAGGCTGGCCATGAACTCGTTGGAGCTGTCAGGAATAATGAAAACCAGCCGCAAGTCGCGGGCCCGCGCCAAGAGCGAAGCCGACAGGTCACGCTGGAAACCCAGAGCCGCGATGGCGGTTTCGACCTTTTGTGTGGTGACGGACGTGACGCCGGCGCGCCCGTTGAGCACGCGATCGACGGTGGCCAACGAGACACCGGCGGCGCGGGCCACGTCGTGAACGGTTGTGCGCCGCTTCGAGCCGATCTCGTGCACTGCTCGCCTCCCCGAACTGGTCGGTCCACAGTCGGCAGGGGCGCGCAAAAGGTCAAGTGGGCGTTGAGGGCGGCGACAAAGCAGGCTACAGGTTTGCCCAAGAGTGAGGGAGGGTTGGCCATGGCGATCGAGGTTTCGGCATCTGGCGCGTTCAAGGGCAAGCCGGTCAACCAGTACCGGCTGACCAGCGAGACCGGGGTCGGCGTCGATATCATCGGCTATGGCTGCGTGGTGCGCGACTGGCGCGTGCCGGTCAATGGCGCCTTGCGTTCGGTGGTACTGGGGTTCGATGATTTCGAGCTCTATCCTGAGCATAGCCCGCATTTCGGCTCACTGGCCGGTCGGGTTGCCAACCGGATCAAGAGTGCATCGTTCGAGGTGGGCGGCAAGCATTACGCATTGCCGGCCAATGCCGGCGCGCTGCAGTTGCATGGCGGTGCCGAGGGGCTGGGCTACCAGGTCTGGGACGGGGAAATCGACAGCGGCACCAATGCGGTGCGGTTCACCCATTTCAGCCCGGACGGCGCTATGGGCTATCCCGGCAATGTCAACTTTGCCGCCACCTATCGACTGACCGGCAACCGGCTGCGGCTGGAGCTGGAGGCGACGACCGACCGGGCAACGCCGATCAGCCTGGTGCAGCACCAGTATTTCAACCTGGGCACCGGCAACGACGTGCTCGACCACCATGTTCAGGTCAATTCCAGCGCCTATACCGAACTGGGGCCGGACCTGTGCCCATCGGGCGCCATCCTGCCTTCGGCAGGCACGCAGTACGACCTGCGCGCGGGACGAACGATGCGCGACGGGGCAGGCAATGCGGTGGGCTATGACATCAATCTGGTGCTCGACACGGGGCGCAGCCATGCCGACCCGATCGCCACGGTGCGCGGGCCCGATGGGGCGTTGACCCTCAAGCTGTGGAGCGACCGGCCGGGGGTGCAGGTCTATAACGGGTTGTGGACCGATATTGCCGTACCCGGGCTGGCCGGCAAACGCTATGGCAAGCATGCGGGGCTATGCCTTGAAGACCAGGCCTTTCCCGATGCAGTGCACAACCCGCATTTCCCCTCGGTGATGCATTCGCCCGAGCGGCCTTACAGCCATTGGTGCGAGTTCGAAATCGCCTGAGAGTCGTGAGCCCGGCGGGCGAGGCTATAATCTTTCAGTCTTGGCATTGCTGCTGACGAAGACTGTCAGGGACCCCGGAGCATAATATCCTGGCGGCATGGAGCCGCCCGGAGCGATTGCCATGATCCCGTTTCAGATTGCCGTGGACGAAACGACGCTGGAAGACCTCAAGGTCAGGCTGGCCGATACGCGGCTGCCGCAGACGCTGGACGATGTTGGCTGGGACTATGGGATCGAAGCGGGATTCGTGCGGCGGTTGGTCAGCTATTGGGGCAACCAGTTCGACTGGCGCGCCGCCGAGACGCGGCTCAACGGTTTCTCGCAATTCACCGACGAGATCGATGGGGAAACGATCCATTTCGTTCATGTGAAGGGCGAAGGCGAGCGAAGCGTGCCGCTGTTGCTGACCAATGGCTGGCCGTCCAATTTCGTCGAGTTGATGCCGATCGTGCCGTTGCTGACGCGGCAAGTCGAGGGCGTCAGCTTCGATGTCGTGATTCCATCGCTGCCCGGCTACGGGTTTTCGGGCAAGCCGAGCCGGCCGGGCATGAACCTGAGCAGGATTGCTCCGCTCTGGGCGCAGTTGATGAGCCGGCTCGGCTACGAGCGCTTTCTGGTCAGCGGATCGGATCTGGGCGCGGGGGTCGAAATGGTGCTGGTCAAGACCGCGCCGGAGCGGATCATCGGGGCGCACTACAGCAATGTCTATTGGGGTTTTGCGCGGCCCGACGAGCCGACGCCGGAGGAGGCCGAATATTTTGCGGCAACGGATTACTGGAGCTTTGCCGAGGGCGCCTATGCGATGATCCAGGGCACCAAGCCGGCGACGCTGGCGGTGGGGCTGAACGATTCGCCGGGGGGGCTGGCTGCCTGGATCGCCGAGAAATTCCATGGCTGGAACCAGAAGGATCGGCCACTCGAAACCGCGTTCAAGCTGGATGATCTGTGCACGATCCTGTCGGTTTACTGGTTTTCGCAAAGCATCGGTTCGTCGGTTCGGCTCTATAAGGAGGCCTTCGCCGACCGGGACCTGATCAAGCCGGGGCCTCCGCATCGCGTGCCGCATGGTATTTACCTGGCGCCGGGCGACCAGCCGGCGCCTCGCGCCTGGGGAGAGCGGCATCTGCAGAACATCGTGCGCTGGACGCCGGCGGAGGCGGGCGGGCATTTTCCGGCGTTGGAATTTCCCGAGGCGTTTGCCGCCGATATCCGCGCGTTCCATGCGCAGATCAAATAGTGCAAGCTCCCAAGCGATGCCGGCCGGTTCTGCATGCCTTGGCGGGAGGAACGGAATCTGGCATCGGTTATGCGCGCGGGAGGGCTTGGCATGGACAAGACGGAGCGGCTGTTCGCGGTCATGGATGCGCTGCGGCGGCATCGGCGGCCGGTTACCGCCGCATCGCTGGCCGAAGAGCAGAATGTCTCGGTGCGCACGCTCTATCGCGACGTACAAACCCTTATTGGCCTGGGGGCGCCGATCGAGGGCGAGGCGGGCATCGGCTATATGCTGAAGCCCGGATTTTTCCTGCCGCCATTGATGTTTTCGGCCGAGGAACTGGAAGCCTTGGTGCTGGGCGCACGTTGGGTACAGGCGCAGCCTGACGATGGGCTGGCAGGCGCCGCCAAGAATGCCCTGGCCAAGATCGCCACCGCGTCACCCGAGGATTTGCGCGACAAGATCAACGATACCGGATTGTGGCCGGTGCTGGTCGCCAGCCCGCGACCGCCGGTGGCTATACTGGGCCAGATTCGGTTGGCGATGCGCCAGGAAAAGGCCTTGCACATTGTTTATGGCGACGAAACCGGGCGGCCTTCGGAGCGCGTGGTCTGGCCGATCCAGCTGGCCTATTACGAAGGCAAGCAGATCATCGTCGCCTGGTGCTGCATGCGCGGGGCGTTCCGTAATTTTCGCACGGACCGGATCGGCCACTTGCGGCTGACCGAGGAGCGCTATGGCACAAGGCGCATGGCGCTGGTCAAGCAATGGCAGGCCGAACGCGAACACGAATGGTCCGCTTGGACCGAGCGCGCAGCAGCAAGGAGCGCCTCGCAAGATTAAGCCGAGCGCTGCCTCATGGGTGAGCCGCAGACAGATGCTTGATTGGTCGTTGGCGAAGGCGCTAATATAGCCGCTTTCGTAACCATCAGCATCCTAATCATCATGTCCAGCACTGCCAAAAGGTTCGTCGAGACGCAATTGACCAAGACCGATGTGACCATCAACGGTCCCAACCCTTGGGATCCGCAGGTGCACAATGAAGGGCTTTACGGGCGGTTGTTGAGCCAGGGCACGTTGGGGCTGGGCGAAAGCTATATGGAGGGCTGGTGGGACGCCGAGGCGATCGATGCGTTTATTTTCCGGCTGGTATCGGCCAATGTCCAGGCCAACTTCAAACCGGATCTGGCCCTGATCGGCAGCGTGTTGCGCGGCAAATTGCTCAATATGCAGCGGCTCAAGGTGCGCGAGGTTGCCGAAAAGCACTACGATATCGGCAATGATCTCTATCGCGCGATGCTGGACGGGAGGATGATCTATTCCTGCGGCTACTGGAAGGACGCGACAACGCTGGACGCCGCGCAGCAAGCCAAGCTGGACCTGATCTGCCGCAAGGTGGGGCTCGAGCCGGGCATGCGCATGCTCGACATCGGCTCGGGCTGGGGCGGGTTCATGCAATTTGCCGCTGAACGCTATGGGGTGAGCGCCGTGGGCGTGACCATTTCCAAAGAACAGGCGGCACTGGCCAATGCCCGCACCCGAGGGCTACCGGTCCAAACACTGCTGATGGATTACCAGGAACTCGAGGGGCGCTTTGACCGGATTGTCTCGATCGGCATGTTCGAGCATGTCGGCTACAAGAACTACCGGCCGTATTTTGCCAAGGCGCGCGAACTTCTGGTGGATGACGGGCTGATGCTGCTGCACACGATCGGGGGCAATACCACCACTACGCATGGCGATCCGTGGAGCGAAAAATACATCTTTCCCAATGGCATGCTGCCGTCCCCGGCGCAGATCGGCGCGGCGAGCGAAAAGTTTTTCGTCATCGAGGACTGGCATAATTTCGGGGCCGATTATGACAGGACCCTGATGGCTTGGCTGACCAATTTCGAGGCAGCATGGCCGCAACTGGCCGATCAATACGACCAGCGCTTTTATCGCATGTGGCGCTACTATCTCAGCTCGTTTGCCGGGATTTTCCGGGCTCGCGCTATCGGCCTCTGGCAGGTCGTGCTGTCACCCCATGGCGTGCCAGGGGGCTATCGGAGCGTGCGTTAGGATCGGCGACAGTTCTCAGGCAAGCGCCATGTTGACACGATAGCTGAGGGCTTCGGCGATATGAGGCCGCGCGACCTGTTCGGCGCCGGCCAAGTCCGCCAGCGTCCGGGCAACTTTGAGGACGCGGTGATAGGCGCGGGCCGATAGGGAAAACCGCTCGGCAGCCTGCAAGAGTAGCGCCTGGCTTTCGCGATCGGGATTGACCACGGCTTCGATCAGGCTCGCTCCGGCGGCGGCATTGGTGAAGATTCCCGGCGCTTCATGATCTAGGTAGCGCCGCCGCTGGCGCTCGCGGGCCAATTGCACGCGCTGGGCCACCGCCGAGGAGGGCTCGGCCGCGCCGCCCGAGGTCATCATATCGGCGGCGTTGACGGCCGGCACGTCGATGCGGATGTCGATGCGGTCGAGAAACGGGCCGGAAACCCGGGCCTGGTAGTCGCCGGCACAGGCCGCGCCCCGCTTGCAGGAATGACCCGGACTGCCGGCCATGCCGCATTTGCAGGGGTTCATCGCCGCGATCAGCTGGACGCGGGATGGATAGGACACGCGGGCATTGGCACGGGCAATGACGGTTTCCCCCGATTCCAGCGGCTGACGCAAGCTATCGAGCACCTGAGGCGCAAACTCGGGCAGCTCATCGAGGAACAGCACGCCATTGTGGGCCAGACTGACCTCGCCCGGCCGCACGCGCAGGCCCCCGCCGACCAGGGCGGCCATGGATGCAGAATGATGGGGCGCGCGAAATGGGCGTCGGTCGGAGAGGGCGCCGCCTGCCAGTTCGCCGGCGATCGACTGGATCATCGAAACGTCGAGCAGTTCGCGCGGGTTGAGCGGGGGCAGGATGGAGGGCAGGCGTGCCGCCAGCATGGATTTGCCGGCACCGGGCGGGCCGATCATCAGCATGTTATGGCCACCGGCAGCAGCGACTTCGAGCGCGCGGCGGGCGACTTGCTGGCCGCGCACTTCGCTGAGATCGGGCAAGGCGCCGTTGGGCAGGTAGCGCTTGGGGCTGGGCCGTGCGGCGAGCTGGTGGCCGGTCAGGTGATTGACCAGCGCCAGCAGGCTGTCGGCGGCGACGATATCGATATCTTCGCCCGCCCAAGCCGCTTCGGGGCCGGAAGCCGAGGGACAGATAATGCCCAGGTCGCGTCCATGGGCAGCGATGGCCGCAGGCAGCACGCCCTGCACATGGGCCAGGCGACCATCGAGGCCAAGCTCGCCCAATGCCAGAAATCCATCCAGCGCATCGCGGGGGATGGCGCCAATTTCGGCCATCAACGCCAAGGCAATGGGCAGGTCATAATGGCTGCCCTCCTTGGGCAGGTCGGCCGGGGCAAGATTGACGGTAATGCGCTTGGGCGGCAGCCCCAAACCAGAGGCGACAAGGGCCGCGCGAACCCGTTCGCTGGACTCCTTGACGGCTTTATCAGGCAAACCAACCATAAGAAACTTGGGCAGGCCGGGCGCGATCTGCACCTGAACGTCCACCGCCACGGCCTCGATGCCTAAAAACGCGACCGTCGCAACCCGCGCCACCATGCCCGTACCCCCATATTGCCGGAAAACTAGCAGAGCTCCGGGGCGCTAACAAGAACGTTTGGCGAACATCAGCCCAGCGATTAACCATGCCGGATGCGCCACTGGTTAAGACAAGCTTTCCTTAACCCGTCCATGTTGAATCGGAAGCCAAGTATCGCGTTTTAGATCGAGTATCGTCGCCCATGATTGCTGCCTGGTCCATTCCCTCGCCGCGGGCGATCCTCAAGAGCGTGGTCATCGCCGGGGTCATCGCCACGCTGGCGGCCTGTGCCAGCGGCGGCGGACTTTACGGCGCCATCGAGGGCGACAACCGGCCCCATGCCGGCGTCGACCGGGCGCGGGGCCTGCCCATTCAGGGCATCGACATCGCGCGCTACCAGTCCAATCCGGACCTGCACACAAGCTACGCCTCGGGCATCCACTTCGTGTTCATGAAGGCGACGGAGGGCAAGGACTACATCGATCCCAACTTCTCGGCGAACTGGAACCGGGCCCGCTCGGCGGGCATACCGCGCGGTGCCTATCACTTCATGACCTGGTGCTCGCTGGCTTCGGAACAGGCCGAATGGTTCACCCGCAATGTTCCCAATGACGCCGATGCACTGCCGCCGGTGCTGGATCTGGAATGGAACAACCATTCCAGCTGCAAGACCAAGCCCAATCGCGCTGATGCGCTGGAGAAAATCAGGGTGATGCTGGCGGCCATGGAGGCCCATACCGGCAAGCTGCCAATCATCTATACCGACATGAATTTCCATCGCGACGTGCTGGAAGGGGAATATTTCCCCAATGCCTTCTGGCTGCGCTCCACCGCAGCGGAACCCCATGAACGCTATCGCAACCGACCCTGGACATTCTGGCAATGGACGCAGACGGGCGTGGTGCGCGGCATTCGCGAGGAAGTGGATCGCAACGCGTTTTACGGCGACCAGAATGACTGGATCAATTTCCTGTTGACCGGGTGCGATCCACGCGCCGTATCGACGCTGGGCCCAACGGGGCGCTGCCGCATCCAAAAATAAATAGGGGCGATTTCCGCCCTCTGCTCGCTTGTCACTCCAATGCCAAAAGCATAGGTTTTTCTGGTGATTTGAAGGGCGCCACGGCCCGCAATGCGAGGACACGATAAATGGCCAAAGGTCAGATGAAGAGCAACAAGGAAGCCAAGAAGCCAAAAAAGGACAAGCTGGCCGCAACGACGAACGCGACCGGGTTGGGCGCGGGCAGCGCGGGCACCGTCAAGAAGAAGTAGGTCGCTTTGGCGCAGCCAACATGACGGTCGGCGCCTGCCGGCCGTTTTTCGCCGGGCTTATTGCAGTTGGATCGGCATCAGTATTTCGGAGCGGGCGGCAGTGGTGCCGGTGGCGGCCGTGGCCATGATGGCGACGATCAAAAGGGCGATGGCTGTCGCAAGGCGCATGGCATTTGGTTCCGATTGGATGGTCAATCAAGGGTAAACGCCTTGGCGCCGCTGCCGTCAATGGCAGCGTTAAAGCTTGATTAACATAACAATTTTAACAAATTGTGACCAGACAGGGTTTCGAGCGCGTTCAAGCCAGCAGACCGCTGGCCTTGATGCCGTCAAAGACGAACTGTACGGCGAGTGCTGCCAGCAGAATGCCGATGACGCGCGACACGACTGCCAAGCCCGTCACGCCAAGCAGCCGCTGGATCGGGATGGCCACCAGAAGCGTCAGCCAGGCCAGAGCCAGAATGATAACGATGGCGAGCAGGACGGCCCAGAATTCAAGGTCTGTGCTGGTGCCGGTGGTCAGCAAGATCACGGCGCTGATCGCGCCGGGGCCGGCCAAAAGGGGCATGGCGAGCGGAAAAACCGCGATGTCATCGCGGGAGCGCGCTTCCACCTCTTCCTCGTCGGTGATGTCGGTGCCCCCGGAATGGCGGGCAAACACCATGTCGATAGCGATCAGGAACAGCAACAGGCCGCCTGCGGTGCGCAGCGCCGGAATGGTGATGCCGAAGACGTCCAAGATGGGATTTCCCAGAACCGCGAACAGCAGCAGGATGACTCCGGCGATGATGACGCCGCGCGTGGCAAAGGCGAAGCGTTCCTTGGCACTGTTGCGCTTGGTGAGGGCCGCAAAGATGAACGCGATATCGGCCACGCCCACGGTGGCAAAGAGCGTCGCGAAGGCAACGAAGAATGTCGTTGTGGGCATAGGGTTATTCCGCCGGCCAACTGGTCGGTCGATCCAATGCCAAGCTGAGCCTGGCCGCTATGTTCTGCGACCGCATGCGTCGAGCTTGTTCAAGATCATCCAATTCGGTTTGGATCACGCTACTACCTGACGCCAAGTCTTGCTGGCTCAATCGACGCCATTCTCGGCATGCTGCACGCGGCATGACGACCATTTCCTTCCCGGCCGGCATAGTAGTGATTTGAACGCCCATTGTCGCTCCCCGGAATCCGTCGTCGTTTCGCACTTACCAATATAGATAGTCACAATCGTCTGGCGGCCTTGGCTAAATCGCACGCCATCCCGGCCTATTCGCAGCCGACAGCCAGGTTGCCCTGCAGTGCTTTTATATCACCACTGCCGGCAATTGCGTAAAGGTCGGTCCATCGGCAATCTGCTGCCGGATGGCCGACGGAAGGGCGTCCAACATCCTGGCGGCAGCGACCGTATTGCGCTCAGCCGCGCCGCTTCTCGATGGCGTTCCAGATCATCACGGCGATGTCCGGGCCGCCGAAGCGCTTGATTTCGCGGATGCCGGTGGGGGAGGTGACGTTGATTTCGGTCAGGTAATCGCCGATCACGTCGATGCCCACGAAGATCATGTCCCGCTCCTTGAGCGCCGGGGCGATCGCCGCACAAATTTCCAGGTCGCGCGCGGTCAGCTCGGAGATTTCCGGGCGGCCGCCGGCATGCATGTTGGAGCGCGCTTCGCCATCGGCGGGGACCCGGTTGAGGCCGGCTACGGGCTCGCCATCGATGATGATGATGCGCTTGTCGCCCTTGCGCACGTCGGGCAGGTAGCGCTGGATCATGAACGGTTCGCGATAATTGCTTTCAAACAGCTCGAGCAGGGAAGCCAGATTGTGGTCGCCCTCCTGGATGAAGAACACGCCGGCACCGCCATTGCCGTAGAGCGGCTTGACGATGATGTTGCCGTGCTCCTGGCGGAAAGCATGGATCATTTCGCGGTCACGCGTCACCAGCGTCGGCGGCATCAGTTCGGGGAAGTCGGTGACGAGGATTTTTTCAGGCGCGTTGCGCACCGCAGCGGGCGGATTGACCACGAGGGTCTGGGGGTGGATGCGGTCGAGCAGGTGGGTCAGCGTGATATAGTTCATGTCGAAGGGCGGGTCCTGGCGCATCAGCACCACGTCCTGGGTGGACAGATCGATGCGGGTTGCTTCGCCGAGGGTGAAGTGTTCGCCCTTAGGTTTATCGAGGACGGTAATGGGGGCAGCCAGCGCCGAAACGGTGTCGCCGCGCAGGGCCAGGGTATCGGGGGTGTAGTGCAGCAATGCATGGCCGCGGGCTTGCGCCTCGAGCATCATGGCGAAGGTAGAGTCGCCGCGCGGATTGATGGTGGCGACATGGTCCATCTGGACGGCGACTTTGAGCATTGTTGGGTCCTCAGGAGGCGTCGAACGCGTTCACCACATGACGCGGCCAGCAACGGGGCGCAAGGAAAATCACGTCGAAACGGAAGGGCGTTTCTGCCTGGGTCGGATGCTTGGCAAGCCAATAGTGCGCAGCGCGGGAGATGCGCGCGGTGTTGACGGCTTCGAGTGCCTCCGCTTCCCCGATGACATGGCCGCGAGCCTTGACCTCGACGAAGACGGTGGTGCCGAAACGCTCCGCGATGAGGTCGATCTCGCCGACCGGAGTTTTGTAGCGCGTGGCGATGATGCGGTACAATTGCAGGCGCAGGAACCAGGCCGCGAGAGCTTCGCTGCGATGGCCGCCAAGCTGGGCGGCGATACGCTTGCTACTTTTCGGCTTTGAGGGCGAGGGCGGCATCGTAGACCTGTTTACGCTTGAGGCCGTATAGGGCGGTGATGGCATCGACGGCGACGCGGGTGGGCTGGGTGGCAAGGGTGGCAGCCAGGGCCGCGGTCCAGTCATCCTCGTCCGGCGCGGCGGCTTCGGGGTCACCGGCAACGACTATAACGGCTTCACCCTTGGTTGGCGCATCGGAAAATTCAGCAGCGAGAACGGCCAGCGTGCCGCGATGGACGCGCTCGAAGCGCTTGGTCAGTTCGAGGGCGACTGCGCAGGGTCGCTCGGGGCCGAAGGCCAGGGTCATGGCGGCAAGAGTGTCGTCGAGGCGGCGGGGACTTTCATAGAACACCAGTGTTTCACGTGAATCTGCCAGCGCCTTGAGGGCATTAGCGCGGGCCCCGGCCTTGGCGGGCAAAAAGCCATGAAAGGTGAAAGCGTCGGTGGGCAAGCCGGCAACAACCAGCGCCGACAGCAGCGCGGAAGGGCCGGGAATGGCGAAGACGGGCAGGCCGGCTTCGGCCAGCGCCCGGATCAGGGGAAAGCCCGGATCGGACAGCAAGGGCGTGCCGGCGTCCGAGATCAAGGCGAAGGTCTGGCCAGAAGCGATGCGGGCGACGATGTCATCGGACTTGGCGCGTTCGTTGTGTTCATGCAGCGCGATACGGCGACCCTTGATGCCGTAATGATCGAGCAGGCGGGCCGACAGGCGCGTGTCCTCGCACAGGATCGCGTCGGCGGCAGCAAGGGTTTCAAGCGCTCGGATGGTAATATCGCGCAAATTGCCGATGGGCGTGGCCACGACATAGAGGCCGGGGGCCAGAGGGGGCGCGGGGAAGGGGTGGCCGGCAATGAAGTAGGAGGGGGCGGTGTACATAGGGCAGACCTAGCACGGTCAGGATTTGTCGTCACATTCCGCATCAACCGGCGTGGCTGCAAGCGGACCCGATGCCGTCTCCTGACTTCGGGCCCGGTCAACGCCAAGGTTGAACGCGGCACCATTGAGACATTGCCTGGCATGGGGATCGTTCATCTCGGCGGCGCGCGCATGTAACCACGTTATGGCGAGACGAATTCCGTCGCGCTTGCTACGCTCATATTCATCCATCCTGGTCATGCAAGGTCCCCCACCCGCAAGCTAGGCCGCCAAATCCGCCACCACAGCGTCCAGCACCGGCCAGCCGCGATCGGTCACGCGGATATTGCCGTTGGGCAGGGTTTCAACGAACCCATAGCCCTTGAGATCGTCGATCTGGCGCTGGTTGATCTTGCGACCGCTGAGGGCCGTGAAGCGAGAAGGCGAGATGCCCTCGCGCAGGCGCAGGCCCATGACAAGGAATTCGTCGCCCTGTTCTTCCCAGGTCAGCACGTCGTCGGTAACGAGGCCATGGCCGGTGGAAACGACTTTTTTCTGCCAGTCGAACGGCAGGCGTTCGGTGGCCGTGGCGTGACGCTGATTGTTGATCAGCAGCCGCCCGTGGGCACCGGGGCCGATGCCGGCATATTCGCCATAGCGCCAATACAAAAGGTTATGCTCGCTTTCCTGGCCGGGGCGGGCATGGTTGGAGATTTCGTACGCGGGCATGCCGGCAGCGGCCGTCAGTTCCTGGGTCAGTTCGTAAAAGTCGGCAGCCAGGTCTTCGCCGGGCATGACCAGCTTTCCCGCCTGGTGCAGGTCGAAGTAGCGGGTGCCCTGCTCGATGGTGAGCTGGTAGAGCGAGATATGGCCCTTGGCCAGCCAAAGCGCCTCCTTGAGCTCGTCTTCCCAGTCGTCCAGCGTCTGGTGCGGACGGGCATAGATCAGATCGAAGCTGGAGCGCTCGAACACCGACTGGGCGATGCGCACGGCAGCGACGGCTTCCTCGACACTGTGACGACGGCCCAGATCGGCGAGGGGCTGGGGGCGCAGCGACTGTACGCCCAGCGAGACACGATTGACGCCAGCAGAACGAAAACCCCGGAACCGCTCGACCTCGACGCTGGTGGGATTGGCTTCGAGCGTGATTTCGGCCTTGGGCTCGACGGTCCAGTGCCGGGCGACCGCATCGATGATCTGCTTGACGGCCCAGGGGCTCATCAGCGAGGGCGTGCCGCCGCCAAAGAAGATGGATTGCACGACCCGGCCGGGCGCAAGGCTGGCGGCATGGGCGATTTCGCGTTCATAGGCGGCAACATAGCCCTGTTCGTCGAAGGGGCCACGATGGACGTGCGAATTGAAATCGCAATAGGGGCATTTGCTGGCGCAGAACGGCCAGTGGACATAGACGCCGAAGAGATCATTGGACTTTTCAAGCGCCATGATCGGCTCCGAACGCCGGCGACCACTGTTCGCTACCGCGGACCTGCCGTTCGGGATCAAGTCGGGTCAATGACAGCCTCCACGAACTTGGCGAAGGCCCGAGCGCGATGGGAGAGACCGGTTTGGCCAGGTGTCCAGGAATGCTTGGCTTGCGCGGCCATCTGCCCAAAGGTGACATCGTAGCCCGAGGGCATGAACATGGGATCAAACCCGTGTCCCCGTTCGCCACGCGGCGGCCAGACCAGAACGCCATCAATCCGGCCCTCAAACAGGCAGTCGCGCCCATCTGGGTGGGCAAGGCACAGCGTGGCCATGAAATGAGCCTTGCGCCGGGACGGCGAGGTGGCATTGGCCGCCTGCAAGGCATCCTCGACACGCTTCATGCCATGGGCGAAATCCTTGTCGGGGCCAGCCCAGTTGGCGGTATAGACGCCGGGATCGCCGCCCAAGGCATCGACACAGAGGCCCGAATCATCGCTAAGCGCCATCATGCCGGAGCCTTGGGCCGCGGCATGGGCCTTAATGCGGGCGTTCTGGGCAAAGGTAGTGCCGGTTTCCTCAGGCTCGGGCAGGTCGAGTTCGGCGGCAGACATCAGTTCGAGGCCAAAGGGCTCGAACAGCTCCTGAAATTCCACCAGCTTGCCCTTGTTGTGGGAAGCCAGGACCAGACGATCGCCATCGCGCAGCTTGAGGGCAGTGCTCATTTGGCGTTCTTTGGCTTGGCATCGAGGGCACGGACCACATCGTGCCAGATGGCGCAGGCCTCCGGGGAGGGCACGCGCGGCTCGTTCTGCTGGCGGGTGGCGGGCCGTGCGGCCGGTTTTTTCTTGAACAGCCAGCCCATCATGGCAAAAGCGCCGTCTGTTGCAGCAGGGTCAATTCGCCAATGCCCTGCTCGGCCAAGGTCATGAGGTTGTTGAGTTCGTCGCGGCTGAACGGGACCTGTTCGGCGGTGCCCTGGATTTCGACATACTGACCCGAGCCGGTCAGCACGAAATTGGCGTCGGTGTGCGCCTCGACGTCTTCGAGATAATCGAGATCGAGCACCGGCGTGCCGCGATAGATGCCGCAGGAGACCGCGGCAACCGAATCGCGCAGCGCCTTGCCCTTGGTCAGCTTGCGCTCGTCCATCCAGGCGATGGCATCGGCCAGGGCGATATAGGCGCCGGTGATCGAAGCAGTGCGGGTGCCGCCATCGGCTTCGAGCACGTCGCAATCCACGGTGATCTGGTTTTCGCCCAATGCGGTCATGTCGACCACGGCGCGCAAGGAGCGGCCGATCAGGCGCTGGATTTCCTGAGTGCGGCCGGATTGCTTGCCGGCGGTGGCTTCGCGACGATTGCGCGAGCCGGTGGCGCGGGGCAGCATGCCGTATTCGGCGGTGACCCAGCCCTGGCCCTTACCGCGCAGCCAGCCGGGCAGGCTGGTTTCGACGCTGGCGGTGACCAGAACCTTGGTATTGCCGAATTGCACGAGGCAGGACCCCTCGGCCTTTTGCGAGACGCCGCGCTCGATGGTGACGGCGCGCATCTGGTTGGGCTCACGTCCGGAAGGCCGCATGGGCAAATCAGTCTCTGATGGTTAGTAAAACGTTAACCTGCCTCATACCGCCCCAGCAAGCCGCTCACAAGCGGCTGCGGCTTGGCGGGAGGCTGCAATGCGCTTAAATGATGGGGCAGGGTTAAACGGAAGATTTTACGAAAAACATATGGCCAAGCCCCCCGAAGACTTTCTCGCGGTGCTCAATGCCCGCAGCCAGGACATTTTTCGCAAGATCGTCGAGCGCTATCTGGATACCGGCATGCCGGTGGGCTCACGCGATCTAAGCCGAATGCTGCAGGTGGGATTGTCGCCGGCGTCGGTGCGCAATGTGATGGCGGACCTTGAGGATTTGGGGCTGATCGCGGCGCCGCATACGTCGGCCGGTCGGGCGCCGACGCAGGAAGGCTTGCGGTTTTTCGTCGATGCCATGCTCGAAGTGGGTTCGGTGAACGAAACCGAGCGCAGCCAGATCGCAAAATCCATCGAAGGACAGCATCGCGGCCAGGTGGAGGACGTGCTGACCGAGGCCAGCCAACTCCTGAGCGGGCTCAGCCAAGGAGCTGGCGTGGTCATCGCCGCCAAGTCCGACATGGTGCTGCGGCATATCGAATTCGTGCGGCTCGATGCCAGCCGCGCCATGGCCATCATGGTCGGGCAGGACGGGCAGGTGGAAAACCGCATCATGGAAACCCCGCCGGGGTTGACGGCGAGCGCCCTGACGCAGGCAGGCAACTACCTGGCCCATCACGTGGTGGGCCGCACCATTGCCGAAGCCCGCAAGGTTTTGGCCGAGCAGCGGGCGGAGCAGCGGGCCGAGCTTGATGAGTTGACGCAAAAGCTGGTGGATGCCGGGATTGCCACGCTGAGCCAGGCGTCGGCCACCAGCCAGCCTACGGTGATCGTGCGTGGCCGGGCCAATCTGATCAATGACGCGATGGCGAGCGATGAATTGCTGCGCATGCGGCAATTGTTCGACGAACTGGAAAGCAAGGATGGCTTGCTGGACTTGCTGGGTGACGCCGAAAAGGCCCAAGGTGTGCGGATTTTCATCGGCTCAGAAAACAAGCTGTTTTCGCTTTCGGGCTCGTCGGTGATCCTGAGCCCCTATAAGGACGCCAATGACAAGGTGGTGGGGGTGCTGGGGGTGATCGGGCCGACACGATTGAACTATGCGCGCATCGTGCCCGTTGTGGATTACACCGCGCATGTGATCAGCGCGATGATAGCGCGCAAGCGGTAAGGCCGCGGCCGTCTAGATTGCGGGACGGCTTGAAAAAACCGGCGCTTTGGCCGATATGCGGGTCAAATCCAGTTAAGATGTGGAACGCTAGAATGATGAGCGACGAAAACGCCTCGCAGGACGATGCGCCCGAGATCGAAATTTTGGCCGGCGAGCCGGAAGTCGATCCGTCGGAGGCCCTGCGGGCCGAGAATGCCGAGCTCAAGGACCGGGTGCTGCGCACCATTGCCGAGATGGAAAATCTGCGCAAGCGGACGGAACGCGAGGTCGCGGATACGCGCTCCTACGCCATCGCCGGGTTTGCGCGCGACATGCTGAGCGCCACCGACGCCTTGAGCCGGGCGCTGCTGGTGTTGCCGGCAGAGGCGCGCTTGTCGGGCGATGCAACGACCAAGTCCCTGATCGATGGCATTGAAATGACCGAGCGCGAAATGCAGCGGCTGCTGGCCAAGCATGGCGTCAAGCAGATCGAGGCGGAAGGGCAGAAGTTCGACCCGCACAAGCATCAGGCAATGTTCGAAGTGCCCGATCCGAGCCGTCCCGAGGGCACGGTGGTGCAGGTGGTGCAGGCCGGATTTGCCATCGGCGAGCGGGTGTTGCGGCCGGCAATGGTCGGTGTCGCCAAGGGCGGACCGAGCCATGCTCCGGCCGAAGAGGCGATCGACAAGAGCGTTTAAGGCCTACGCCGCTAAAATATCGTTTGATTGCAGCCGGTTAATACCGGCTGTCGTCATATTTGCCCAGGCGCGATGCATCGAGCCGTTGGTGTCAATGCCGCGGGTGGCATCTTCGATGACGGCGGTTTGCAGGCCGGCGGATTGGGCGTCGAGGGCGGTCCAGCCGACGCAGAAATCGGTGGCGACGCCGGTCACGAAGACCCGGTCGATGGCGCGTTCCTTGAGATAGCCGGCAAGGCCGGTATGGGTCTTGCGGTCGGCCTCCTGGAAGCCGGAATAGCTGTCGACGTCGCGATTGTAGCCCTTGCGGATAATGAGCTGGGCGTGGGGAATGACGATTTCCGCAGAAATTTCAGCGCCATGGGTGCCCCAAAGGCAGTGATCGGGCCACAAGACCTGGGGGCCGTAGGAGAGCTCGATCGTCTCGAACGGCTGCCTGCCGGGGTGGCTAGAAGCCAGCGAGACATGGCCGGGCGGGTGCCAGTCCTGGGTGAGGACGACGTTGGCGAAGCGCGTGGCCAGGGCGTTGATCAGCGGGATGATGTGGTCGGCACCGGGTGCGCCGAGCGGGCCGCCAGGCAGGAAATCATATTGCATGTCGACCACGATCAGGACGTCGTTGGCACCGATATCGATGGTCATGTTGTTGAAATCCTTGGAAATTATATTTGCTCCACGGGGCAGGCAGACGGCCGCGCGCGGGAAGACGGCCCGTGGGTCGCACGCGCGCCGTTACGCTGATCATTTGGCGGCTTTGGTTAACATAGCGTTACCGTTGAGTGTAGCAAATGACGGTGAAAACAACATGTCGCGGACGCCAAACGGCATGGCAAAGAATACCCTTTTGAGCAGGGTGCCCTGGTATTGGTGGGCGGAGATGACGCCGCCTATGCCGAGGTAGGCATGGCCGGCTTTGAGCGCGCGCCAGTGGCCGGCAACAGCCGTCCTTGCGGTGGGCCCCAAGCCGCCCTACGATCGGCCGCCGGCTTGGCGAATCGCGGCATGGCCGGGCGCTGGCGGGTCGCGGTCATGTTGCAGGGCAAAGCCGCTTTAAGGCCGTTTGCGCGCTTGAAGCCAAAGGGCGACCCCCCTATATAGCCTGCAAGCCCAGCGATGGGCACATTTTTGTTGCAAAGGAACCCGGCCCAACGGCCACGAAGCTGCTTCGGAAGAAGGGTTTCACCACGGGTTTGCTGAGAGAGAGGCAGAGTTATGGCTAAAGTTATCGGTATCGACCTCGGGACCACCAATAGCTGCGTTGCGGTGATGGACGGGTCGAACCCCAAAGTGATCGAGAACGCCGAAGGCGCGCGCACCACGCCCTCGATGGTGGCCTTTTCCAAGGATGGCGAACGCCTTGTGGGCCAGCCGGCCAAGCGGCAGGCGGTGACCAATCCCGAAGGCACGCTGTTTGCGGTCAAGCGCCTGATCGGGCGCCGCTACGACGACAAGGTGGTGGGCAAGGACAAGAACCTGGTCCCGTTCAAAATCGTCGCCGCCGACAATGGCGATGCGTGGGTGGAAGCCTCGGGCGACAAGTATTCGCCCTCGCAGGTTTCGGCCATGATCCTGCAAAAGATGAAGGAAACCGCCGAATCCTATCTCGGAGAGACCGTGACGCAAGCCGTTATCACCGTGCCGGCCTATTTCAACGATTCGCAGCGCCAGGCGACCAAGGATGCCGGCAAGATCGCGGGCCTTGAGGTGCTTCGCATCATCAACGAGCCGACCGCGGCCGCCCTGGCCTATGGGCTGGACAAGAAAAACTCAGGCACCATCGCGGTCTATGACCTTGGCGGCGGCACCTTCGACGTGTCGGTGCTGGAAATCGGCGACGGCGTGTTCGAGGTGAAGTCCACCAATGGCGACACGTTCCTGGGCGGTGAAGACTTCGACATGCGCCTGGTCGACTACTTTGCCGACGAGTTCAAGAAAGAGCAGGGCATTGATCTCCGCTCCGACAAGCTGGCGCTGCAGCGGCTAAAGGAAGCGGCGGAAAAGGCCAAGATCGAGCTGTCCAGCTCGACCCAGACCGAAATCAACCTGCCCTTCATCACCGCCGACGCATCGGGCCCCAAGCATCTGACGCTCAAGCTCAGCCGGTCGAAGTTCGAATCGCTGGTGGATGACCTGATCAACAAGACCATCGAGCCGTGCAAGCAGGCCATGAAGGATGCGGGGCTGACCGCGGCGCAGATCGACGAAGTGGTGCTGGTGGGCGGCATGAGCCGCATGCCAAAAGTGCAGGAAGTGGTCAAGCAGCTGTTCGGCAAGGAGCCGCACAAGGGCGTCAATCCGGACGAAGTGGTGGCGCTGGGCGCCGCGATCCAGGCCGGCGTGCTGCAGGGCGACGTCAAGGACGTGCTGCTGCTCGACGTGACGCCGTTGAGCCTGGGCATCGAGACGCTGGGGGGCGTGTTCACCCGCCTGATCGATCGCAATACGACGATTCCGACCAAGAAGTCGCAGACCTTCTCGACCGCGGAAGACTCGCAGTCGGCGGTGACGATCCGGGTGTTCCAGGGCGAGCGCGAAATGGCGGCCAACAACAAGCTGCTGGGCAATTTCGACCTGGCCGGCATTCCGCCGGCGCCGCGCGGCGTGCCGCAGATCGAGGTCACCTTCGATATCGATGCCAATGGCATCGTCAATGTCTCGGCCAAGGACAAGGGCACCGGCAAGGAGCAGGTGATCCGCATCCAGGCTTCGGGCGGCCTCAGCGACGCCGACATCGAAAAGATGGTGCAGGAAGCCGAGCAGAACGCCGAGGCCGACAAGAGCAAGCGCGAGGCCGTCGAAGCCAAGAACCAGGGCGAATCGCTGATCCATTCGACCGAAAAGTCGCTCAAGGAATATGCCGACAAGGTTTCGGCAGAGGACAAGAGCGCGATCGAAACCGCCATTGCCGATCTCAAGGCGGTGATCGAAGGCGACGATGGCGAAGCGATCCGCCAAAAGACCGATGCGCTGGCGCAGGCCTCGATGAAGCTGGGCGAGGCCATGTACAAGGCCTCGCAGGCGGAAGCCGAAGCCAAGGCCAATGGCACCGAGGATGATGAGGACGACGATGTCGTCGATGCCGACTTCGAAGAGGTCAAGGACGACGACAAAAAGTCGGCGTAAGGCTGGTTTGGATTGCGATCAGGGGGTCCGGTGAAAGCCGGGCCCTTTTTTGTTGTGGTGTGGGACTTTGGGGCAGCATTGGTCGGGGGCAGAAAGGGGCAATTGCTTAGTGATGATGAGAGCCAAGAATGGGTTCACGCTTTCGCGGCATGACGTTGCGGGTGGTTGGGGAATTGGTGCAGGGACAGAACGAAATTCAAGGAGAGGATGGGTGGGTGCGGGGGCCGCGATATCGGGGCCGGGATACCCCCACCTTGATCCTCCCCCTGGTAGGGGGAGGGATCGACTGAGGCATTTGGGCAGGAGGCTTGGTTATCGGCGATAGGCCTTCTGCCTGAAGCAAGGTGGGGGTAGGGGAGCCTGAATATTGGTGCTCAGATACTCCCACCTTGATCCTTCCACTGGGAGGAAGAGGGGTCAACTGCGAGGCTGTGTTCTGTTTGGCTCAGTTCAGCAATTGAGCATTTTGCCCCACATTCGCTATTGCCAACGCGATGTGCTATGGTGACGCATGAACATTCCAGATCCAAAAACCTTCACCGATCCTGAAAAACTGCGCAAGCTGATGGCCAATGCCGTCCGCCTCGGTTATCCCGATCTCGTTTTCAACTGCCAGTTGCGCATTGCCGAACTCGTGGGAGCGACCCACGAAAAAGGCCTGGAGCGCGAGTTCTGGACCGCGCTGAGCGCGGCCGAGGAATTTGCGACGGCGGCCAAGGGCAAGACGGCGCGGCTGACCAAGATCCGGGCCAAGCACAAGCGGGTGGGCGCCCAGCAGGTGCTGGCGGATTGGGCCATGGAGGCCGAGGTTTCCGAGGGCTTTGCGACGCTGGCCGAGCATGGACGGGCCGACTTGAGCGGCGAGGCCATCGTGATGCGCAATGAAGAGCTGTTCAGCGTCGATGCGGTCAATGCAATGCGCAAGAAGCTGATGGACCACAATGTCAGCGCCGAGGCGGTGGAAGCGGCGTAAAGGGCAATTTTGCCGCTTAGCCATTCGAGCGTCGCTCTCATGGCTTGGGCCGTCCAAATTGCTCCGCCAAAGCAATTGGCGCGCAGCGCGACACCGCGGGGTTTCACGTGAATCAGGACCATGCCCGGGAGCGATCCCGGGTTTTTGTTGCCGGCGCACTCTGTCAGGACGGTGACAAATCCAGAAATGAGCCAGATTGGGCCCCATTGTGGACCCATTGCGGGGTTCGAAGGGAAGGCTGCCGCTGCGGCGGTCGGGCCGGTCCTAGCGTTGCATGACCAGCCAGTTTTGTTGCGCTGTGCAAGCGCCTGGTCGCGAGGCCCATGATGAGCGAATTTTCCAGCGCCGCCGATATGGGCGGTATTGGCCGGCTGGCCGAGCTGATCAATGGCGATCCGATGGAGCGGCTCGACGCGGACATGCGGCACGTGCTCGACGCGATGACCGAACTGGGCGCGCGTCCCCTGGAAATGGGCAGCCCGCTGGCGGCCCGGCGGCAGCCACGACTGACCGACGCGATTGCGGCAATCCTGGCGCGGCAGGGACGGGCGCCGGGCGAAGACGGCGTTGGCACCGAGCCGATCGCCATTGCCGGCGCCGAGGGCGAACTGGCGGGCCGCGTCTATCGGCCGGCGGGCCTGTTGAGCCGGCTCAATCCGATGATCCTGTATTTTCATGGCGGGGGCTTTGTCACCGGCGACCTCGACAGCCATGATGCCTCGGCACGGGCCCTGGCGCGGCGAACCGGGGCGATCGTGATATCGGCCGATTATCGGCTCGGACCCGAGCATACGTTTCCGGCCGCCCATGAGGACGCCTATGCCAGCTGGCGCTGGCTGGTCGGCGCGGCGCGCGAGCTGGGTGGCGATCCGCGCCGCCTGGCCATTGCCGGGGAGGATGCCGGCGCCAACCTGGCGATGAACGTGGCGTTGCGGGCGCGGGACGCGCATCTGACGCAGCCGATCCACCAGGTGCTGATCCATCCAATCGCGGGCAGCGACATGAGCCGGCCCTCCTATGGCGAAGCGCTGCGGGCCCGCCCGATCGGCATGCCGGCGATGCAATGGCGGATGCGCCACGCGCTGGACAATCGCGAGCAGATGGACGATGCGCGGTTCAATCTGGCCGGCCGGGACGATCTGGCCGGCGTGGCGCCGGCAACGATCATCCTAGCGGAAATCGATCCGCTGCGCTCGGAGGGCGAAGCCTTGGCCGAGGCGCTGGACGGAGCAGGCGTCGCCAGCACAGGCACCGTGTTCGAGGGGGTGACGCAGGGCTTTTTCGGGCTCGGCCTGATCGTGACCAAGGCGCTGTTCGCCCAATCAGAGGCAGCCGAGGCCTTGAGCCGGGCGTTCGGGCCGGGACGCAAGAGCTGACAACCCGGTGGCTCGGCAAGCCACCGGAGCGGCGGGGGCGCGGCCGATCGATGCCAAGAGAATTTGCTTGCCCTTGCGACGGGCAGGGTTGATTGCCATCTAGGGATGGGATTTACACACAGGCGCCGATGTTGGCGCGGCCGGCCGGGTCGCGACGCGCGGCGCCGGCATGGCTTGCGGAGAAGAATTCTTGGCCAAACGTGATTTCTATGAGGTGCTCGGCGTCGTCAAGGGCGCCGACGACGCGGCGCTCAAGAGTGCCTATCGCAAGCTCGCCATGCAGCACCATCCCGACCGTAACCCCGGCAATGCCGATGCGGAAGCCAAGTTCAAGGAATTGAGCGAGGCCTATGATACGCTCAAGGACGGCCAGAAGCGCGCCGCCTATGACCGGTTCGGGCATGCCGCGTTCGACAATGGCGGACGTGGGCAGGGCGCGGGGTTCGGGCCCGAATTTTCCTCCTCGATGTCCGATATCTTCGACGACATCTTTGGCGACTTCATGGGCGGGCGCCGGGGTGGCGGGGCCGCCGGCGGCAGCGCGGGCAAGCTGCGCGGCAGCGACCTGCGCTATAATCTGGACGTGTCGCTGGAAGAGAGCTTTGCCGGCCAGACGGTGGAAATCGACGTGCCGACGCTGGTCGCCTGCGACACGTGCGACGGCAACGGGGCCAAGCCGGGGACTGGAACGCATACCTGCCGGCAATGCAACGGGCATGGCAAGGTGCGCGCGGCGCAGGGGTTTTTCACCATCGAGCGGACCTGCCCGGTATGCCAGGGGCGCGGGCAGATGATGGACCAGCCCTGCACCGATTGCGGTGGCCAGGGACGGCGCCAGGAAAACCGCAAGCTGTCAGTGGATATTCCCAAGGGTATCGAGGACGGCACGCGCATCCGGCTGGCCAATGAGGGCGAGGCTGGACTGCGGGGCGGCCCGCCGGGCGATCTTTATATCTTCATCTCGATCCGGCCGCACGATCTGTTCCAGCGCGACGGGGCCGATCTTTACGCAAGGGTGCCGATCGCCATGGCGACGGCGGCATTGGGGGGCGAGTTCGAAGTGCCCACGCTCGATGCCATGCGGGCCAAGGTCAAGGTGGCGGCGGGCACCCAGCCGGGACAGCGGGTGCGGCTCAAGGGCAAGGGCATGCCGGTGCTGCGCAGCAAGGACACGGGCGATCTTTATGTGCAGCTCGATATCGAGACGCCGCAGAACCTGAGCCGCAAGCAGCGCGAGTTGCTGGAGGAATTCCAGCGGCTGACGACCAGGGAGACCAATCCGACCTCGGATGGGTTCTTTGCCAAGCTCAAGACGATGTTCGGGGCATAGCGGCCCTCAGGCTCCGGCCTTGCCCTTGCGGCAGCGGTCGGAGCAATAGACCACCTGATCCCAGTCCCGGGCCCATTTCTTGCGCCAGCCGAATTGCAGGCCGCAGACCGGGCAGGTCTTGCTGGGCAATTGGGCTTTGCGGATCATCTTGGGCATGGCTGGCACTATCGCGTTGTGAAACGGGCTCGATTATGGCCTTGTCGCGCAGCGTTGGTACGGGCACAGTCGGGCCCATGCAGGACCAAGCCCCATGAGCACCGCCTTAACCCTGTCGGGTTCGATCCGCAAGGGATCGCTCAATCAGCAATTGCAAGAGCATGTCGGCCGGCAGTTGCAGGCGGCCGGCGTGGCGGTGACGGCGATCAGCCTTCGCGATTTTCCCATGCCGATCTTTGACGAGGACATGGAGAGCGACCAGGTGCCCGAAGCGGCGGGGCGCCTGGCGGCGCTGTTTGGCAGCCACGATATCGTCTTTTGGGCCAGCCCCGAATACAATGGGGGGGTGACGCCGCTGACGGTCAACACCATCGCCTGGCTCAGCCGGCAGAAGCCCAGCCCGTTCCGGCATGCCGTGTTCGGGATCGGCGGGGTGAGTTCGGGCAAATACGGGACGATCTTCGCGCTGAGCCATCTGCGCGACTCGCTGAGCAAGCTCGGCGCGCTGGTGGTGCCGACGCTTCTGGGGATCGGGCCGGCCGCGGAGGCGCTGGACGGGGCGGGCAACCCGCTCGAGCCGGCGATCATCAGCAAGGTCGAGACGATGGTGCATGAACTGACCCATTGCAGGCGGGGCTAGGTTTTCATGCGCGCACTCTATCTCACCCATCCGCAGGTGCAGATCGATCCCGACGTGCCGGTGCCGCAATGGGGGCTTTCCGCCATTGGCCGCACGCGCGCCGAGGCGTTTGCAGCGCGCGCGTTAATCCCGGCGGGTGCCGCGCTGTTCGCGAGCGCGGAGCACAAGGCGGTGGAACTGGCAGCGATCATCGGCCAGCGCATCGGGAGCGTGGCGCGGCTGGACCGGGAGATGGGCGAAAACGACCGGTCGGCGACGGGGTTCCTGCCACCGGAGCGGTTCGAAGCCACGGCGGACCGGTTCTTTGCCCATCCATTGGAAAGCATCGAGGGCTGGGAACGGGCGTTCGACGCGCAGGCGCGCATCGTGGCAGCGGTGACACGGGCCATGGCGGCGGCGGAGCCAGCGCCGCTTGTGGTGTTCTGCGGCCATGGGGCGGTGGGCACGCTGCTCAAATGCTATCTGGGCGGCTGGGCCATCGCGCGCTCGGAGGACCAGAGCCGGATCGGGGATCCGGGCGGCGGCAATGGCTTCGCGTTCGATCTGGAGGGGCGCAGGCTCCATTGCGACTGGACGCCCCTCGAGGCGCTCACGGCCGAACTGGTCACCGGTTCGCTTCCGCTATCTAAGGGTGTTGTCTCTCAGGGTCCGTCGTGCGAGTGAAGGCCGATCAAGCGGGAGAATCAGGCCATGGCCGGACAGCTGATCGTTGGCCTCGATGTTTCCTCGCGCGCGGTGGCGGAGGCGATCGTTGTGGCGCTGGGCGACGACGTGCAGTGCTACAAGATCGGCTACCAGTGTTTTTACGGTGCCGATGGCTATGGCCTGGGCCGGGACCTGATCGCGGCGGGCAAGCAGGTGTTCTTTGATCTCAAGCTGCTCGATATCGACAATACGGTGGAACAAGGCGTGGCAGCGATCGCGGCGACGGGGGCGGCGATGCTGACGGTGCATGCCTATCCCAAGACCATGCGGGCGGCGGCCAAGGCGGCGGCCGGGTCCGGATTGATGGTGCTGGGCGTGACGGTTCTGACCTCGATGGACGATGCCGACGTCAAGGAAGCGGGGTATCAGCGCGATGCGGCGGGGCTTGTCGCCCTGCGGGCGCAACAGGCGCGCGACGCGGGCATCGGCGGCGTCGTGGTTTCGGCGCATGAGGCGGAAATGGTGCGCACCATCCTGGGGCCGAAGCCGGCGATCGTGACGCCGGGCATCCGGCCGGCCGGGGCCGCCCATGGCGACCAGAAGCGGGTGATGAGCCCGGCCGAGGCGCTGGCAGCGGGGGCGTCGCACCTGGTGGTGGGGCGGCCGATCATCGCCGCGGACGATCCGGCGGCAGCGGCGCGCGGGATTTTGGCGGAGATGGCAGGCGGGCTGCGGGTAGCTTGACCGGCTTCACCTCTCCCCCAAGAGGAGAGGTGAAAAGAAGCGCCTAATAGGTATTCTTGAGCGGCTGGGTGAAGATCAGCTGGTTGCCGTCGGGATCGCGGTAGATGGCGGTCTTGACGTAATCGCCGATGCGCTTGCTGACCGGGGATATGCCCTGGGTTTCGAGCGCCGCGACATGGGTGCCCAGATCATCGACGATCAGGGTGACCGAGGAGGCGCCGGCGCGGTCGGCATCGGTCGAGACATGCACCCACCCGCCGGTGGAGAATTTCCACTCGGCCACATCGGCCATCGGCCGTGCATCGGCGGTGCGCCCGAACACACGTTCATACCAGGGCAGGGCCGCGGCAAGGTCATCCACGGCGATGCCGGCAAGGGCATTGGTGATGGTCATGGGCAATCCTTCACAGCTCCAACATATGCAAGTCTAGCACGGCATGACTGGTTCCTCGTATCGGCAATGCGGCTTGGTGTTGGCGTTTGCCGGAGGCGCTGGTACAAGCCCGAAATCATCGTGGTGATTGCTGGAGGCTTTTGCATGGCCGATCTCAAGGTCGTCGTCGCCGGGGCGGGCGGGCGCATGGGCGCGGCCAATATCCGCGCCGTGGCGGCGCTGACGGGCCTTGCGGTTCATGGCGCGGTGGCCGGAAGGGGCCTGGCGCTGCATGCCGCGCTCGACCGGCCGGAGAGCCCCGCCTTAGGGCAGGATGCCGGCCTGTTCGCCGGCATCGGCGCACTGGGCGTGCGCATCACCGACGATCTGGAGGGCGCGCTCGAGGGCGCCGACGCGGTCATCGATTTTACCGCGCCGGCCGCCAGCGTGGCGATGGCGCAGCGCGCGGCCGAGCGGGGCCTGATCCACGTGATCGGCACGACCGGGTGCACCGCGGAGGACGATGCGGCGATCGCTGCGGCCGGTGTGGCAGGAGCGCGGATCGTCAAATCGGGCAATTTTTCGATGGGCGTCACGGTGCTGGCGAGCCTGGTGCGGCAGGCCGCGGCGATCCTGGCGCAATACGATGTCGAAATCCTGGAGATGCATCACGGCAAAAAGGTCGATGCGCCTTCGGGCACGGCATTGCTGCTGGGCGAAGCGGCGGCGGCGGGGCGGCAGATTGCACTGGCCCGGCATGCGGTGCGGGTGCGGGACGGCCATACCGGGCCACGGGCGCAGGGCAGTATCGGCTTTGCCAGCCTGCGCGGGGGCACGGTGGTGGGCGATCACAGCGTGATCCTGGCCGGGCCGTCGGAGCGGATCGAGCTCAATCATCGGGCCGAAGACCGGGGGATTTTTGCCCATGGCGCCGCCCGGGCGGCCTCGTGGGCCAAGGACCGGACGCCAGGGCTGTATTCGATGGCCGACGTGCTGGGGCTTTGAGCATGAGCGCGTCGAACTACTGGATCGGCGTAGCGGCGCGAGCCCATGTGATGGTTGGCGTCGAGCAGGGCTTGGTGATGTTCGCGCATGGCCAGCACAGCGCTGTCAAACGGGTACAGCCGGGCGACTGGTTCGCCTATTATTCGCCGACGCAAACGCTGGGCGTTGCCGATACCGTCCGGCGCTTCACAGCTATCGGGCAGGTCCTGCCCGGAGAGCCGGTGGCGATGCAGATGAGCGCTGACGCCACTGGGTGGCGCCGCGCCGCGCGGTTTTTCAGCGCGCAGGAAGCCGATATCTATTTGCTCCTGCCGCAGCTTTCCTTCGTGACCAACCCCGTCCATTGGGGCATGTATTTCCGCAAATCGCTGTTCAAGATCGGGGTGGCGGATTTTCGCTGCATCGCCGAAGCGATGGGCGTGGGCGAACACTGCAACGAACCGGAGACTTTGTTATGAGCGGCACCCTGATCCTCGTGCGCCACGGGGAAAGCGACTGGAACCTCAAGAACCTGTTTACCGGCTGGCGCAATCCGGACCTGACGGAAAAAGGCATCGGGGAGGCGCGGGCCACCGGGGTCAAGCTGCGCGACAAGGGCTATGTGCCGGAGGTTTATTTTACCTCCAACCTGCGCCGGGCCCAGCATACGCTGGACCTGATGCTGGAGGAGATGGGCATTACCGAGGTGACGATCACCCGCTCGATCAAGCTCAACGAGCGCGATTATGGCGACCTGACCGGGCTCAACAAGGACGATGCGCGGGCCAAATGGGGCGAAGAGCAGGTGCTGATCTGGCGCCGCTCGTTCGACGTGCCGCCGCCCGGCGGGGAGAGCCTCAAGGATACCGCGGCGCGCACACTGCCCTATTACGACAGCGCGATCGTGCCCCAGCTCAAGGCGGGCAAGACCGTGCTGGTGGCGGCGCATGGCAATTCGCTGCGCTCGATCGTGATGGCCGTAGAGGGGTTGACGCCCGAGCAGATCCTCAAGCGCGAACTGGCGACGGGGGAGCCGGTGGTGTACCGGATCGGCGCGCAGGGTGCGTCAGAGGGGCGGGTGGAGATTTAGGGTTTTTACCGCTCCTTCGGGGGAGAAGGGAAGAGGGGTGAGGGGTGAGGGGGCCTTCGGCAAACACTTCACCCAGTAAAGGCCCGCTCACCCGATCCAAGAGGGTCGACCTTTTCCTCAGGGAGAGGTGAAAGGAAGGATCGCCGGCCGGCGTTTCACGTGAATCCCGGCGCGCTCAATGCGCCGCTGAAATGACGCCGGCTTCCCAGCCGAGAATGGCGCGTTTGCGGGGGACGCCCCAGTGGTAGCCGGTGAGGGCGCCGGAGGTGCCGACGACGCGGTGGCAGGGGACGACGAAGGAAATGGGGTTCTTGCCGACGGCGGCGCCGACGGCGCGGGAGGCGGTGGGGCGGCCGATATGGTTGGCAACGCCGGCATAGGTGGCGGCGTGGCCCAAGGGAATCTTGAGGAGGGTTTCCCAGACCTTGACCTCGAAATCGGTGCCGATGAGGACGATGCGCACCGGACGGTCGGCGGACCATTGGCCCGGATCGAAGGCCTGGGCAATCAGGGGCGCCAGGCGCGCGTCATCGCGGGTGAAGCGCGCATTGGGCCAGCGCTGGGCCAGGTCCAGAAAGGCCGCCTCGATGCTGACGCCATCGCCGGCAAAGCCGAGGCCGGACATGCCGTATTCGGTGGCAGTGGCGACGGCGGTGCCGAAGGGGGACGGCGCAACGCCCCAGACCATGTCGAGCCCGGCGCCGCCGGCGCGGAAAATGCCCGGCGGCATGGCCTCATAGGTCACGAACAGGTCATGCAGGCGCGAGGTCGAGGACAGGCCCACCGCGTAGGTGGTGTCGAGCACGCTTTGCCGGTTGCGCAGCAAGAACTTGGCATGATCGAGCGCCACGGCCTGGGCAAAGGATTTGGGGCTGAGGCCGCACCAGTTGCGAAACAGATCGGTCAATTGCCGCTCGGTTCGGCCCAGGGCCCGGGCAAAGCGGGGCAGATCGAGCATGTCCGGTCCGTGCTCGCTCAGATAGCGGATGGCGGCCTGGATGGTCTCGTAGTCGGCCTGGGGCGGCGCGGTCATCATCTGGTTCATTGGAGCATCCATGCGCTGATCATGGGGATGGTCTAAAGGCGAACGCAAGACGGTGCGACCCGGTTTTAACCACAGATCAGGCGCGTGCCTTGCGCAAGGCGGTGCCGAAGGCCTTGGCGAGGCTGGCCTTGTCATCCTGGGTCAGGAAAGCGCCGATCTCGGTTTCGCCCTTGGCGGTGCGCAGCTTGAGGGCGGTGGTGCGTTCGTTGAAATCGCGATCGATCACCAGCCGCACGGTGCGCGGGACGAGCTGGGTGCGGGCCTGGGCCCCCTTGGCATCTGTGGTGACCAGTTCGAGCCGGTCCGACCACAGGGTCAATTGCTCGCGGCGCTTTTCGCGGCGCATCGCCACATACAGTGCCAGGGCGATGGCCAGGACGTCGAGGCCCATGAAGCCCACGACCGGCCAAGCGCCGAGCAGGAAGAAGATGACGCCGGGAAAAGCCGCCAGGGCGGCCACCAGAAGCACCACCAGCCGCATGCCGCGCGGCGTCAATGACCGGTGGGGCGTCAGTTCAGCCGCAAACAGCGGCGCGGTGGTTGTGGCTTGCATGGGCATGGCTCTCCTCTTCAGTATAGGCGCAGAATCAGCGGAGAGAGAATGGCCAGAAGTAAAAAAGTGAAGAGCCTGCCGCCCGAGGATGTGGAATCGATGTTCGCGGCCTTCGCGCGCGTCGAGCCCGAGCCCAGAAGCGAGCTGGACTACAGTACGGTGTTTACGCTTTTGGTGGCGGTGGTGCTGTCGGCGCAGGCGACCGATGCGGGCGTCAACAAGGCCACGGGCGCGCTGTTCGCGCTGGCGCCCGATCCGGCGGCGATGGTGGCGCTGGGGGTCGAACGGATCGAGGGGCTGATCAAGACCATCGGTCTTTACCGCACCAAGGCCAAGAATGTTTACGCGTTGAGCCAATTGCTGATCGAGCGGCATGGCGGGCAGGTGCCGGCGGATCGCGCGGCGCTGGAGGCCTTGCCGGGCGTGGGCCGCAAGACGGCCAATGTGGTGCTGAACAGCTATTTCGGGCACAAGACCATGGCGGTGGATACCCATGTGTTCCGCGTCGGCAACCGTACGGGACTGGCGCCAGGGGCGACGCCGCTGGCAGTCGAGCTCGGGCTGCTCAAGGCGATACCCGAGCATTACCTGCTACATGCCCATCACTGGCTGATCCTGCACGGGCGCTATGTGTGCAAGGCGCGCAGGCCGGAATGCTGGCGCTGCGTGATCGCGCAATGGTGCCGGTTCGAGCCCAAGACGCCGACGCCCAAAGGACGTTAGACCTCAAGCCGTGGCGTTTCCGAACCAGAAACCGGCGTCGCCCTTGTCCTGGCAACGCTCAATAACCCCGGGCCATGGCGGCAGCGAAGATGGGGATCAGCACCAGGATGAGCACTTCGGCGTGAAGGAAGCGCCGGCTGCGGGCGAGTTCGGCGGGTGGCGGGGCGAAGGCGGGGTCGGCGGCGAGCGAGCTGGTCCAGCGGCTGAACGCAATGGTGGGCGGGACTGACAGGAGGCCGACGACGAGGAAGGCCAGCATCTTGCCCCAGAACATATTGCTGCCGACGTAGAATTCCCAGCCCTTGCCGCCCCAGAAGACGCGAGCGATGCCGATGATGATGACCAGGCCCGCGGCAATGCCGTAGAGGCGGTCGATGGCGGCCAATTGGGTGAGACGCTGCCCGGAGAGGCCGGGGCGCAGCAGCACGAATTCGGCGGCGATGATGCCCACCAGGGTGAAGACGGCGAGATGATGCAGGATGGCAAAGGTCAGATCGAGATTGAACATGAAGCCCCCAAGGCTTGGCGTGCGGCCGGTTTGATGTTAACGCTGCATACATCAATAGCGAAAGATGTAAGCAGTGTCAACTTCCCGGCGGGCCGAGCACTATCATCATGGCGATCTGCGGCATGCCCTGCTGGAGGCGGCCATGGCCATGCTGGAGGCCGAGGGCGCGGCGGGCTTGGGCCTGCGCGAACTGGCCCGCGTCGTCGGGGTGTCGCCGGCCGCGCCGTACCGGCATTTCGACAGCAAGGGCAGGCTGCTGGAAGCCCTGGCCATTACCGGCTACCAGCGCTTCAGCACGGCGATGTGGGCGGCCGAGCGACAGAGCGCGCCGGCGCGGCGCATCGGGGCCATGGGGCAAGCCTATGTGCGGTTCGCGCTCGATAATCCCAACCTGTTCCGGCTGATGTTTTCGCCCGAGCTCAAGCGCGACGGGCGGCCGAGCCTGCGGCTGGCGGCCGATGCGGCGTTCGACACGCTCAAGGCCGTGACGGCGGCCCTGCCCGAGGGCGAGAAGCGGGTAGCGGCGCTGCGGGCCTGGGCGCAGGTGCACGGGCTGGCCGTGTTGCTGCTGGACGGGCAGATCGCGCTGCGCCCGGGCGAGGACGTGGACGCGCTGGTGGCGGCGGTGATCGGGGCGGGCTGAGCAGAGACGTTCATAATCGTTGCGCCGGGGCGGGGCTTCCTCTACATCGGCCCCCGTCCCCCCCATGATCGCGCCGGAGGCCCGATGGCCCATTCCCGTTTCGACGTCCTGACCATCGGCAATGCGATCGTCGACATCATCGCGCCGGTGGGAAACGGGTTCATCGAAGCCGAGGGGATGAGCAAGGGCATCATGCACCTGATCGATGCGGACCGGGCGCTCGATCTTTATGCGCGGATGCCGGCAGGCAAGCGGCAGATCTCGGGTGGCAGCGCCGCCAATACCGCGGCCGGGATCGCCTCGCTGGGCGGGCGCGCCGCCTTTGTGGGCAAGGTGGCCAATGACGCGCTGGGGGATTTCTTCGAACAGGATCTCCACGCCATGGGCGTGCATTATTCGACGCCGCGGCTGATCGACGGGGCGCCGACGGCGCGCTCGATGATCTTCATATCGGACGACGATGGCGAGCGCACCATGAACACCCATCTGGGTGCCTGCCAGCAATTGAGCGAGGCCGACATCGTCGAGGACGAGATCGGGGGCGCTGAGATCACCTATATGGAAGGGTTCCTGTGGGACCCGCAGGAGGCCAAGAAGGCCTTCGTGCGGGCCGCTCATTATGCGCACAAGAACGAGCGGGCGGCGGCGTTCACGCTGAGCGATCCGTTCTGCGTCGATCGCTACCGCGCCGAATTCCTCGATTTGATCCGCTCCAAGACCATGGACCATGTCTATGCCAATGTGCATGAGCTGAAATCGCTGTACCAGACCGACGATCTGGGCGCGGCGGTGCGCGAGATCGCCAAGGATGCGGAACTGGCGGCGATCACCATGGGCGCGGGCGGCGCCATGGCCATCCACAATGGGGAAGTGGTTTCGGTGCCGGCGTTCGCGGTCGACAAGGTCGTGGACGCGACGGGGGCGGGGGACCTGTTCGCCTCGGGGTTTCTCCTCGGCATGGCGCGGGGGCAGACCATGGACAGCGCGCTCAGGACGGGGTGCCTGGCGGCTTCGGAAGTGATCTCCCATATCGGCGCGCGGCCGCAGCTGGACCTGGCGGGACTGGCGCGAACGCATGGGCTGGCGCAGGCGCTGGATGGGTAAGGTGATCTAGAGGTTCGCCCGATCAGGCAGGGTTATCGCTTCGCGTTTGGGCACGATACCGCCAGTGCCACAGGGCAACCCTCCCCCTTGAGGGGGAGGTTGGGTGGGGGTACGAGAGCCGAGATATAGGGGATGGTAAACCCCCACCTTGATCCTCCCCCTGGAAGGGGGAGGTGTCGACTGAGGCGTTAGCCTGCTTCAGCGCAGGCGTGTCTTGGTTTGCTCGAATGAGGCGGCGGTGGTGGCGGTGGGGCGGTATTCGAGGCCGATGAAGCCGTCGTAGCCGTTGGCGAGGAGCCAGTGCAGGGGTGTGGCCAGGTCGAGATGACCGGTGCCGGGCTGGTGGCGGCCGGGGTGGTCGGCGAGGTGGACGTGAACGATCCGCTCGAGGTGGCCGGCGGCAACGTGCTGGGGGCTCTCGTCCATGACCATGGAATGGTAGAGATCGTAGGTCAGGCCGATTTCGGGGCGATCGACGGCGTCGACGATGTCGAACGCCTCGCGGGTCGAGCTCAGGTAATAGCCCTTGTGGTCGATGCGCGTGTTGAGCGGCTCAAGGCCAAGGCGCAGGCCGGAGCCCGCAAGCACGTCGGCGGAACGGGCCATGGCTTGGACCAGGGCATCGTGCTGGCTGGCGCGGGAGACGCCGGGCAGTTCGGGACCGGCCTGGGCGATCAGCATCCTGGCGCCCAGGCGCAGGGCCACGTCGCGACTTTGGGCTAAGCCGTCGAGGAAGCGCTGGTGATCGCTCGTCCGCGTGAGTTCGGCAAAGGGCTCGGCGACGATGCCGGCCAGCGCCAGCCCGGTTTCGCCCAGGGCGTCCTCGATGGCGTCGAGGTCCTTGTTGCTCCAGAGCCAGAATTCGACCGCGGCGAAACCGGCGGCCTTGGCCAGCCGGATGCGCTGGGCGGGATCGTCGCTTTCGGGTACGAACAGCATGTCGATACAGGCGGAAAAGCGCATGATGGCTCCGTTGAGCGTGGCTAGACGCGGCGCAGCTTGACGTCCTCGATGGCGTGGCTGTTGCCCTTCTTGAGGATCAGGTCGGCGCGGCCGCGGGTGGGCACCACGTTCTGCTGCAGATTGGGCAGGTTGATGGTCTGCCAGACCATCTTGCCGAACGCGCCGGCCTCGTCGCGGCTCATTTCGGCGAAGCGGCGAAAGAACGAGGACGGATCGCGAAACGCGGTCTCGCGCAGCTGGAAGAAGCGCTCCATGAACCAATCGAACAGATCGTCTTCGTCGGCATCGATATAGATGGAAAAGTCGATGAAGTCGGAGGCGAACAGGATGGGCTTGCCGGTGCGGGGCAATTCGCCGGGCTGCAGGATGTTGAGACCCTCGACGATCAGGATGTCCGGGCGATCGATGATCGCCTGCTCGCCGGCGACGACGTCGTAAACCAGATGGGAATAGACGGGGACCGCGACCTCGCCCTTGCCCGATTTGATATCGGCGAGGAACTGCACGAAGCGGGCGCGATCGTAGCTTTCGGGGAAGCCCTTGCGCTCCATCAGGCCGCGTTCCCCGAGCACCGCATTGGGCAGCAGGAAGCCGTCGGTGGTGACCAGATCGACCTTGGGGCTGGAGGGCCAGCGCTGCAGCAAAGCGCGCAGAATGCGGGCAGTGGTGGATTTGCCCACGGCGACCGAGCCGGCGACGCCGATAATGAAGGGCACCTTCTGGTCGGGGGTTTCGAGGAACCGGGTCGACACATTGTGCAGACCCTGCACCGCCTCGACATAGAAGGAGAGCAGCCGCGTCAGGGGCAGGTAGACCTCTTCGGCCTCCTCCAGCGAAATGGGATCGCTCAGGGTGCGCAGGCGCTTGATGTCCTCGGCATCGAGCGTCATCGGCTCATCGGCCCGCAGGGCCGACCATTGCGCCTTGGTGAAGCTGTGATAGGGGGCAAGGACCGGGGAACGCTTGGCCATCAGAGGGGTTTCCGCCCGGCTTTTTCGGCGAGGCCGGACTGAGACTGCCGAGATTCGAGCACCTCCATGACCGCGGACAGCGGGGTACCCGTGGCGCGCAGCAGCACCAGCAGGTGATAGAGGACGTCGCCAGCCTCCTTGGCGAGTTCGCCCGGATTGTCCATGACGGCAGCGATCACAGCTTCGGTGGCTTCCTCGCCCAGCTTTTGAGCGCATTTCTCGACGCCGCGGGCCAGCAACTTGGCGGTGTAGCTCTCGTCGGGGGAGGCCATGGCGCGCTGGGCGATGCGGGCGTCGAGATCGTCGAGGGTAAAGGGCATAAGGAGAAGCCTTCCAGAACACCGAGTGTCACCCCGGCGTAGGCTGGGGCCCATCCCGAGATTTCAAGATGGGTCCCCGCCTGCGCGGGGATGACATCGTGATTGGGGGAGCGTTAGCGCAAAACTGCTGCGCCGTCACCTAAGCGGCTAGCCATTCGAGCTGCCACTCGACCATAGGTCTCGTGGCCTTCTTGGCGCTCGCAGCGCCACCGGCACTGCTCGTCCTATCGGACACGCCGAGAAGTCTCATGGCCTTGCCTGCTCAAATCGCTCCACTGGAGCGATTTGCCCTATCGGTCGCAGTCAAGTCCATGCGCACGGGGATGCCGTTGGCGGCGAGGTATTGCTTGGCCTGGGGGATGGTGTAGGTGCCGAAATGGAAGATCGACGCGGCCAGGACGGCGCTGGCATGGCCCTGGCGCACGCCCTCGACCAGGTGATCGAGATTGCCGACGCCGCCCGAAGCGATGACGGGGACATTGACCGCATCGGTGATGGCGCGGGTCAGGGCGATATCGAAGCCGGACTTGGTGCCGTCGCGATCCATAGAGGTGACCAGCAATTCGCCGGCGCCGAGCTCGACCATGCGGGCGGCGAATTCCACCGCGTCGAGGCCCGAAGCGTTGCGGCCGCCATGGGTGAAGATTTCCCACTCCGAGCGGTTATCCCCGCCCAGGCGCTGGTCCAGCCGCTGCTTGGCATCGACGGAGACGACGATGCACTGGTTGCCGAACTTGTCGGCGGCGCGGGCGATGAAATCTGGATCGGTGACGGCCGATGAATTGATCGCCACCTTGTCGGCGCCCGACAGCAAGAGCCTGCGGATATGCTCGATGGTGCGCACGCCACCGCCGACGGTGACCGGCATGAAGCAGTGCGTGGCGACCCGCTCCACCACGTCGAAAATGGTGTCGCGGCCCTCGTGGCTGGCAGCGATATCGAGAAAGCAGAGCTCATCGGCGCCGGCCGCATCATAGGCAATGGCGGCTGCGACCGGATCGCCGGCGTCGATCAGATCGACAAACTGCACACCCTTGACGACGCGGCCGTCCTTGACGTCGAGGCAGGGGATGAGGCGGGTCTTGAGGGTCAATTGTTCGGGTCCTTGCACGGCGACCAAGATAGGGATGACGCGATGCCGGTGCCAGTCATGAGGCGGGTTTGCCCGAACGGCGCCAGGCGCTGCGGTGGATCAGGAGGGTGATCAGCCAGACGATGGCGGCGCCGAAGCCCAGGGGCAGGCTGGCGAGCATGAACCAGCCCATGACGCCCATGGTGTAGAGCAGGGCGCCCAAATCGTGTCCGCCGATGATGCAGGGATGCATGTTGCCTTCATCGACCCGGCAGCCATTGGCGTCGGCGATCCAATAGGTCAGGGTGACGGAAGCGACGGGCCAGAGCGTGAACACGGCGATGATCGCCAGCGCCACCCAATAGACGTGCCAGGGGAACCGCGATCCGGGCAGCGTCATGCGGCGGCCTTGAGCAAGGCCAGTGCTTCACGTGAATCAATGCGGCCGTCATAGAGCGCACGGCCGGAAATTGCGCCTTCGAGCACACGGTATTTCGGGTCGGCGAGTGTCCTGATATCGGCTATCGACGCGAGGCCGCCCGAGGCGATGACGGGGATGGTGGTGGCTTGGGCCAGCTTGAGCGTCGCGTCCCAATTGATGCCGGCCAGGATCCCGTCGCGGTCGATATCGGTATAGATGATGGCGGCGACACCGGCGCCTTCGAAGCGCTGGGCAAGCTCGATGACCGAGAGGTGCGAAGTTTGCGCCCAGCCCTCGACGGCGACCGTGCCGGCGCGAGCGTCGATGCCAACGGCGATCCGGCCGGGATATTGTTGGGCCGCCGCACGGACCAAGGCGGGATCGCGCACGGCAATGGTGCCCAGGATGACGCGGGAGATGCCCTTGTCGAGCCAGGCATGGATATGGGCCATGGTGCGAATACCGCCGCCGAGCTGGACGGGGAATTTGACCGCGCCGATGATGGCTTGCACCGCTCCGCCGTTGATGCTTTCACCGGCGAAGGCACCGTTGAGATCGACGACGTGCAGATATTGGAAGCCCTGGTCCTCGAAGAGCCTGGCCTGAGCGGCGGGGCTGTCGTTGAACACGGTGGCCTGGTTCATGTCGCCATGAACGAGGCGCACGCATTGGCCGTCCTTGAGGTCGATGGCGGGGAAAAGGATCATGGCTTGGCTCGCGTGGAGAGGACCCCCACCCGGCCTCCCCCTGGGAGGGGGAGGAGCAGGGTTGGCGGTTGATAAAGCATCGTGCCGCTAGCTGGCAGCGGCTCCTCCCCCTTCCAGGGGGAGGCTGGGTGGGGGTCCGTCACGGCGTCCACCCCAAAAAATTCGAAATCAACGCCAGGCCGAGCGCCTGCGATTTTTCCGGATGGAACTGGGTGCCGGCGATGTTGTCGCGGCCGACGATGGCGGTGACCGGGCCGCCGTAATCGGTGGTGGCGATGGTGGTGTCCGGCCGGTGGGTGTGCAGGTGATAGGAGTGGACGAAATAGGCGTGCAGGCCCTCGGGAATGCCGGCGAGCAGGGCGTGAGGCCATTCGATGCGCAAGGTATTCCAGCCCATGTGCGGAATTTTCAGCGTCGGATCGGACGGCGTCAGGTGGACCACGGCGCCGGGGATCCAGCCCAGGCCGGGGGTAATCGCCTTTTCGCGGCCTTCGGTGGCCAGCAATTGCATGCCGACGCAGATGCCGAGGAACGGCGCCCCGCCCCGGATGACGCGCTCCTCGAGCACGTCGCGCATTCCGGGCACGGCCTCGAGGCCGGCGGCGCAATCGGCGAAGGCGCCGACGCCGGGCAGCACGATGCGATCGGCGCGGCGGACTTTTTCAGGATCGGCAGTGACGAGGATGTCGGGCGGATTGTCGAGCAGGGCGGCCTGCCGTTCGAAGGCGTTGGCGGCGGAACGCAGATTGCCCGAGCCATAATCGATGATGGCGGTGAGGCTCATGTTGCCTCCAGCCAGGACAGGGTGGCGAGATCGGGCGCGGTCGCCATACGGTCGCGGCGATGGCGCCAGCCGCGCCGCGCCAGCGCATGGCGGCGCAGGCCGGGGGCTGCGGATGGGCTTGTGTAGATGGCGAAGAGGGTCACCGCAGGCTCCAAAAACGCGATGTCATCCCGCGCAGGCGGGGACCCATCTCGAGATCTCAGGATGGGCCCCGGCCTATGCCGGGGTGACACCGTACTTGGTGTGGGCTTAGAGCAAAATCGCCGGGGTTAAAAGACCCAAGCTACAGCCTACCCTTGGTGCTCGGCACCCGATCGGCCTGGCGGGGATCGATCTCGACGGCGTCGCGCAGGGCGCGGGCGACGGCCTTGAACATGGACTCGGCCAGGTGGTGGTTGTTGTCGGTGTAGAAGTTTTCGATGTGCAGCGTAATGCCCGCGTTCATGGCGAAGGCCTGGAAGAATTCGCGGAACAGTTCGGTGTCCATTTCACCCACCTTGGGGGCGGAGAAGGACGCGCGGAACACGAGGAATGGACGGCCGGACACATCGATGGCAGCGCGGGTCAGCGTGCCGTCCATCGGCAGGTCGGCCGAAGCATAGCGGCGGATGCCCGTCTTGTCGCCAAGGGCTTTGAGCAAGGCTTGCCCCAGCGCGATGCCGACATCTTCGGCGGTGTGGTGGAAATCGATATGTAAATCGCCCTTGGCGGCGACGGTCATGTCGATCAAGGAGTGGCGCGCGAGCTGGTCGAGCATGTGATCGAAAAAGCCGATGCCAGTGGACATCGCATGGGTGCCGGTGCCGTCTAGGTTGAGCGAGACGGTGATCTGCGTCTCGTTGGTCGTGCGGGCAATCTCGGCGGTGCGCATGCAGGGGACTCCAAGTTGGCGGGTGACCTAGCATGTACGCCCTTGGCAATAAAGATTGCGTTGCTCCGTGCAGCGCCCTCGTGGTTGGAGGCGCGCAAGGGCTCGCACCTCACCATGAGGGCTATTGGTGGGATCGTGACTTATCAGTAGTCCTCATGGTGAGGTGGGCGGCATAGCCGACCCTCGAACCACGAGGGCGTGGCACGCCACATTGTATTCCCCTAACCGTCACCTAAATATCACTCAACAGTTTCGGAGTTTTCTTCCAATGAGTGAGAGCAATACTTTCCCCGGCTGGCACGGGACGACGATCGTCGCCGTGCGCAAGGGCAACAAGGTGGTGGTGGCCGGCGACGGGCAGGTGACCATGGGGCAGACCGTGATGAAGCACGGCGCCAGGAAGGTGCGCCGGCTCGGCGACGGCAAGGTTATCGGCGGGTTTGCCGGAGCGACGGCGGACGCGTTCACGCTGTTCGAGCGGCTGGAAGCCAAGCTTGTGCAATATCCCAACCAGCTGATGCGCGCTTCGGTGGAGCTGGCGAAGGATTGGCGCACCGATCGTTATCTGCGGCGGCTGGAGGCGATGATGATCGTCGCCGATGCCAAGGAGACGCTGGTGCTGACCGGCACGGGCGACGTGCTGACGCCCGATTACGGCGTGACGGCGATCGGCTCGGGCGGCAATTACGCATTGAGCGCGGCGCTGGCCTTGGCCGACGCGACCGAACTCGACGCCGAGGAAATCGCCCGGCGGGCGATGAAGATCGCCGAGCAGGTCTGCGTTTACACCAACAGCAATGTGACGGCAGAAACCATCGAATTTTGATGACAGCCGCCGGCCGATTGGCGGCGGCAATGGGCTGGCTCGTGAGCGGCCCGGAAAGTGAAGACCATGAGCGAGACCAATTTTTCCCCGCGCGAGATCGTATCCGAGCTCGACCGCCATATCGTGGGCCAGCATGACGCCAAGCGGGCGGTGGCCGTGGCGCTGCGCAACCGGTGGCGGCGGCAGCAGTTGACACCGGAACTACGGCGCGAGGTGACGCCCAAGAACATCCTGATGATCGGGCCGACCGGCGTTGGCAAGACCGAGATCGCGCGGCGGCTGGCGCGGCTGGCGCAGGCGCCGTTCATCAAGGTGGAGGCCACCAAGTTCACCGAAGTGGGCTATGTGGGTCGCGATGTCGAGCAGATCGTGCGCGATCTGGTGGAGGCCGGCATCACCGTGCTGCGCGACAGGAAGCGCGCCGATGTGCAGGCGCAGGCCCATCACAATGCCGAGGAGCGGGTGCTGGACGCCCTGGTGGGGACCTCGGCGCTGCCCTCGACGCGCGATTCGTTTCGCAAGAAGCTGCGGGCCAACGAGCTCGACGACAAGGAAATCGAGATCGAGGTGGCGCCATCGGGCGGGGCCGGAGGGTTCGATATTCCGGGGATGCAGGGGGGCATCGGCATGATCAATCTGCAGGACATGCTGGGCAAGATGAGCGGGCGCGGGGTCAAGCGGAAGGTCAAGGTCAAGGACGCCTATGAGCCGCTGATCGCCGAGGAAAGCGACAAGCTGCTGGACCAGGAACAGCTCAAGAGCGAGGCTATCGAGCTGGTGGAAAACCACGGCATCGTCTTTATCGACGAGATCGACAAGGTGGCGGCGCGCGATGGCGGCATCTCGGGGGGGCCGTCGCGCGAAGGGGTGCAGCGCGATCTGTTGCCGTTGATCGAGGGGACGACGGTGTCGACCAAGCACGGGCCGGTCAAGACCGACCACATCCTGTTCATCGCCTCGGGCGCGTTTCACGTCAGCAAGCCCAGCGATCTCCTGCCCGAATTGCAGGGGCGTCTGCCGATCCGGGTGGAGCTGAAGGCACTGACGCGGGAAGACTTCATCGCCATTCTCAACGATACCGAAGCCAGCCTGATCAAGCAGTATGTCGCGCTGATGAACACCGAAGGGGTGACGCTGGACATTACCCAGGACGCCATCGCGGCGATTGCCGATGCGGCGGTCACGGTCAACAACTCGGTGGAAAATATCGGCGCGCGGCGGCTGCAGACGGTGATGGAGCGGCTGGTGGAGGATATTTCCTTTACCGCGCCCGACAAGCAGGGGGAAACGCTGCGCATCGATGCGGCCTTCGTGGCCGACAAGGTGGGTGCGCTGGCGGCGGATACGGACTTGAGCAAGTTCGTGTTGTAGGGTCCGTAACGCCGGGTCCCCCCCCCTCGATGGCTGAGTTGAGAGGGAAAATTCGTTCGGCCGTGAAGCATGCTTGCGCACCGGCTCACCTCGCCCCTGCGGGGAGAGGTCGGCGCGCAGCGCCGGGTGAGGGGTGCGATGCCGCAATGGAGTGTTATGTTGCAGCATCGTACCCCTCACCCTAGCCCTCTCCCCGGCGGGGCGAGGGGACGATCGCGGAACATCGGGCGAACAACCAAGTTATCGGTTCGTGCGGCGTTTTATGTCCGCGGTTTGCTTGCCCGTCGCTGCAACTCGGTGCGCAGGGCAATGAGGTCGTCGGCGTCCAGCTTGCCGATGGCGGCGGCGAGGCGGTTGGTCAGTTCAGTGGCCTCGGGGGCAAGGCCCGCGGTATCTATGGTGATCTTGGGATCGCTGAGTTCGGCCAGGCGCTGCAGTTCCTCGGCCTCGTCCCAGATGACGTTGAAATAGGTGATGATGCGGTGCAGCAGGAAGCCTGTGGGCTTGCCGCGCCGGCCATGTTCGAGCGCCGACAGATAGGCGCTCGATACGTTCAGCGCAGCCGCCATCTGCTTGAGGGAGACGCCGCGTTCCTCGCGCAGGGCCCGCATCCTGGCGCCCAGCGGGGTCATGAGCGGCGCAGGCGCACATACCAGGCGCCCTCCCCACCATGGCCGCGGGCCGCCACCGACCAGCCCGAAACCAGAGGCGACAGCATGGGCTCGCTGAGCCAGAGCGGCAGCATGGTGCGCAAGACACCGCGCTCGGTCATGGCGGTGGTGTAGTCGTCGATGGTTTTCTGACCCTTGCCGGTAATGACCAGGATGGTGCGGTCGCCGCGCGCTACGCGGGCCTGGATGAACCGATAGAGCGCCGCGCGGGCTTCGTCCTGGTGCAGGCCATGCAGGTCGATGGTGCCGTCGATGTCGATGCGGCCGCGCACGACCTTGTGTCTGATCGAGGGCTCGAGCGCACGATCCGCCGGCCGGTCGGCCGGCACCGGCGCCTGGTAGGACGGGACGGAAAAACTGCGGCGGGGGGGTTCAGCCGGCTTGGGCTGCGCGATCTCTGCCGGTGGCTCGGGTAACGGCAGGGGCCCCGCCGCCAGCTTCAGCAACCGCTTGCGGCGCAGCGGATCGATGGTGGCGGCAACAGCCGTCCACAGGTGGAAGTCATGCGGCAGGCGCCTTGGGTCACGCTTGGACATGGGAAGGGCTGCCGCAACAGATCAATCCAGTTGGCTGGTGGTGATCACTTTCCAGTTGGGATCGCGCGACTTGGGATTGCGGGCAAAGGTCCACGCGTCGGCGATGGTCTGCACCTGGTCGGCATTGCCCTCGACCAGGGTGCCATCCTTGTCGCGGGTGGCCGACACCACTTCGGCATGGAAGCGAATGGTCACCAGCACGTTCTTCTTGTCGTATTCGGCATCGGCAAATTCGACCTTGGGCAGGCCCACAAAGGTGAAGTCGATTTTTTGCCCGGCAGCCTCACGCTCGGCGATGGCGCGCTGGAAGCCGTCGAAGACGTCCTTCTCCAGCAGGTTCTTGAGCGTCGCGCGATCGCCGGCGGCAAAGGCGGTGACGATCATCTCATAGGCCTGCTTGGCACCATCAAGGAAGGATTTAGGGGTAAAGCTGGGATCAGCCTCCACCACGGTGCGCAGCCCGGTCGCCAGTTCGGCATTGCCCTTGGCGAACTGCTCGATCTCAGCGTCGATCTTGCGGGCGCGGCGATCATCGTCCAGATCGGGATTGCCGGCGCCGGAGGGGCGCAGCGGCACCACGGTATCCTCGACCGCCTTGCTCTTGGCGTCGGATTTGACGCGCCGCTCGACGGGCGGCCGCTCGGTGCCGGTTCGCGTGCCCAGGACCGAGCGCAGCCGGAACAGGATCACAATGGCAAGACCGATGACGATGAGGGTGGGCAGATCGAGAAATTCGGCCATGGGTAGTCACCTCTTGCAAAGGGCGGCGGCAAAATCGCATCCGAAGCCGATGCGCGCGCTCGCAGAGCGCTCAAACTCACCTATATATAGGAAAACTTCACCCCGAAACCAGTTCACGATGGGGCGAGTTCCCTTTTGAGGGCCGCCCGAAGTTTCGGCAAGAGAGGATTGACCCGTTTGGCCCGATTTTTCCTGCTTGGTTTACTGGTACTTCCAATCGTCGAAATTGCCGTCTTCATCAAGGTGGGGCAGACGATCGGGCTGTTTCCAACCCTGGCTCTGGTGATCGGCGCGGCGCTTCTGGGTGGCTTGCTGCTGCGCCAGCAGGGGGTGTCGGTGCTGATGCAACTGCGCGGCAATGTCGCGGCCGGGCGGATGCCGAGGCAGACGATCGCCGACGCCATGCTGCTGGGGGTGGCAGCAGTGTTGCTGGTGCTGCCGGGATTCCTGAGCGATCTGGTGGGCCTGGGATTGCTGCTGCCGCCGGTGCGGCAATGGATCTACCGGACGCTGTCGGGCCGGTTCAGCGTGGTCCAGGCCGGGGGCTTTGGCGCGCAGCCCCGGGCCGATGATGGCCGCATCAAGGGGCCGGAAACGATCGATCTGGACGATGAGGACTATCGCCCGCGTTAAGGCCCTGCGGGCGGTTCAGCTTGTCCGGGGCGCGCAAAGGTGCTAGCCAGCGCCGCACAATTTTCCAGAGCTTTGCCCAAAGGACTTCCAAATGGCTGACGATACGCAGAGCGCCGCAGCGCCGCAGGCCAGTGCCGCCCCCTCGATGAGCATGGTGGGCCAGTATATCCGTGACCTGTCGTTTGAAAATCCCGGCGCGCCCGGCTCGATCATGAGCGGATCGAGCAATCCGGCGTTCAACGTCTCGATCAGCGTCGGGGTCAAGAAGCAGGCCGAGGAGCTCTATGCGGTCGAACTGACGCTGACCGCCAAGGCCAATCGCGAAGCGGTGGTGCTGTTCAACGTGGAACTGGTCTATGGCGGGGTGTTCCGGCTGCGCAATATCGCGGAGGCCGCGCTCAGCCAGTTGCTGATGATCGAATGCCCCCGCCTGATCTTTCCCTTCGCCCGCCAGGTGCTAGCCAGCGTAACCCAGCAAGGCGGCTTTCCGCCGCTGATGATGGAGCCGGTGGATTTTTCGGCGATCTACCGCCAGAACATGGCGCAGTTGGCGGCCAAGCAGAATGCCGCGCCGGTCGTGGCCGATGCGGACATCGCCAAGCCAAATTAATCCAATACATTTCAGCCGAAGTGACCCTGCGGCCAGGCTGGGGGGATTTATGTTTGCGAGGGCTATGGGGTTTGCCGGCGCAGCTAAGATAGTTCGTATTCTGCCCAAATTGCGTCCGCGCCCAGGGAGGCAATGAGCGCGGCATGGGCAGCCAGTTCATTGGCGGAGACAAGCGAGGGTAGCGCGACGGGGCGACGGGCGGCGCTGACCATGGCGGCAATCCCGTCGGCGCCCGAGACGCGGCTTTCGGCGACCAGGGCCAGGCCGGCCTGGCGCCCGCCGATCAGTTCCAGATAGACTTCGGCCAGGATCTCGCTGTCGAGCAGGGCGCCATGCAGGGCGCGGCGGCTGGTATCGATGCCGTAATGCTTGCACAGGGCATCGAGGCTAACACGGGCGCCGGGATGGCGTTCGCGCGCCAGCATGACCGTATCGATGACGGTGTTGGCGAGCTTGGGCTGGCCCAGATTGGTCAGCTCGGCATTGAGAAACCCCATATCGAAGGGGGCATTGTGGATGATCAGCGTCGCATCCTCGATAAAGGCGCGAAAATCGGCAGCGACGGCCGAGAACAGGGGCTTGTCGGCCAGAAATTCGTCAGACAGGCCATGGACGCGAAATGCCTCCTCGGGCATGGCGCGCTGCGGATTGAGATAGACGTGGAAGGTCTTGCCCGAGGGCAGGTGATTGACCAGTTCGACGCAGCCGATTTCGACCAGCCGGTCGCCCGTGGCGGGGGACAGGCCCGTGGTTTCGGTATCGAGTACGACCTGGCGGGTCATTGGGTCTCCTGGCGGGCCTGGATGGCGGCGACCACGGCCTTGACCATGGCGAGGGTCTGGGCCCTGGTGCCGGCGGTATCGAAGGCATAGGTGGCCAGCGCCCTCTTTTGGCTTTGCGGCAGCTGGCGGGCAAGGATGCTGTCGAGCTTTTCCACGGTCATGCCGGGACGGGCCAGGGCGCGCTGGCGCTGCACCGGCTCGGCCACCGTGGTAACGCCGATGGCGTCAAAGCCATAATCATGGCCGCTTTCGAACAGCAAGGGCACTTCGACCACGGCCAGAGCGGCTCCTGTGTTTTGCGCATCATCGAGGAAGCGCGCAATGCGGGCGCGCACCAGGGGATGCACCAGCGCCTCGAGCCGCGCGAAGCCGGATGGATCGGCTGCCAGGCGCTGTGACAGCTGGGCCCGATCGACGATGCCGTTCACCGCAACGCCGGGAAACAGCGCCTCGACCGGCGCAACGGCGGCGCCGGCATAGAGCTCGGCAACGGCGGCATCGGCGGAGAACACCGGGACGCCAAGGCCCCTGAAGCCATCCAGCACCGTGGATTTACCCGTCGCAATGGAGCCGGTAATGCCGATGCGCCACATGCTCAGGAGCCCAGCGTTGCCGCGATCCGGGCGCGGAGTGCCGGGGTGACCTCGGGCCGCACGCCGAACCAGGCCTCAAAGCCCGGCACGGCCTGGTGCAGCAGCATGCCAAGGCCATCGACGGTGCGCAGGCCTCTTGCCGCGGCAGCGGCGAGAAGCGGCGTTTGCAACGGAACGTACACGATATCGGTGACCAGGGCCGCCGGGGGCAGCAGGTCCAGGTCGAGATCCTGGAAGCGCGTGCCGTGCATGCCAATGCTGGTGGTGTTGACGACAAGGCCGGCGCGGGGAGCCAGATCGGCAAATGCGGCCAGGGGATGGGCGAGGAATGGCCCGTGGATTGAGCGGGCCAGTTGCTCGGCATTGTCCAGGGTCCGATTAAGAACATGCACCGGCCTGATGCCCCGGCTGTGCAGCGCGACGAGGACGGCGCGGGCCGCCCCGCCGGCACCCAGCACGATGGCTTGGTCCAAGCGCTCGGACCAATCGGGCGCGCCGGCATCGAGATTGCCGAGAAAACCCAGATAATCGGTATTGGTGCCATGCACGCGCCCGGCGGTCACCACCAGGGTATTGACGGCGCCGATGCTGCGGGCCAGCGGATCGACGCTGTCGCAGAGGGCAAAGACGGCCTCCTTGTGCGGGATGGTGACATTGCCGCCGGCGAACTCGCCCGCACGCAACCGGGCAAAGAAGGGTTCAAGCTCATCGGGCGCGATAGCGATGGCCGCGTAGCTGCCATCGATTTGGTGTTCGGCCAGCCAGGTGCCATGGATCAGGGGCGAGCGGGAATGATTGATCGGGTGGCCGATGACGAAGGCCTTGATGCTCATGCCGGGCGGTCCTCGAGCACGTGGGGCGCGTGGTCGCGCAGCGCCGCCAACAGCGGCAGCAGCGGCAGGCCCAGAATGGTGAAGTAATCGCCATTGACGGCCTTGAACAGGCGGATCGACGGACCTTCGAGCCGATAGCCGCCCACTGCATGAAGGATCGCGTCGCCTTCACGGTCCAGCACGTCGTCGCGGTCGCGGTCGGAAAAATCGCGCAGGGTCAATTCGGCGGTCTGCACGTCGGACCATAAAAGAGTGCCGCCCTTTACCAGCGTCACCGCGGCATGAAGGCGATGCGTCTTGCCCTTGAGCCGGTCGAGCTGGCGCGCCGCGTCAGTGCGATCGGCCGGCTTGTGGAGGAGCTCGGTGCCCAAAGCCAGCGTCTGGTCGGCGCCGATCACGATGGCGTCGGGATGGATGGCGGCAATGGCTTTCGCCTTGGCCTCGGCCAGCAGCAGGGCAATATCGCGACCGTCGGCGCCATTGGCCAAGGCTTGGGTTTCGAGCACCCGTTCGTCAAGCGTGGCGGCAATGGAGCGAAAGGCCAGCCCGGCCTGGGCCAGCAAGACTTTGCGGGTGGAACTGGCGGAGGCGAGGATCAACATGGCGCTATGGTTTTCCACACTGTTGTCCCCAGCTCAAGCCTTGCCTGTGATAATGACTCATGGATTTGCGCGAGGGGCAAACTTGTTCGACTTGGTGAGCAAAAGGTTAACATTTGGAGTCGGCGATTGCGGAAACGGCGTTGGGGACAATTGCGGGGACAAAGGCAAAAGGTGGGGATGGCGGGCGCGGCGGTTTTGCACAGCGCCAGACTCTGCTGGACTCCGGCGAGTCCCGAATTAACGAAGCGTTAACACTTGTGGCGGCCACAGCCTTCGCGTGATTCACACAAGCCGTGTTCATCTTAAGTTAACCAAAGCGCTGCGCCCATCTGTCGCCAGCGTGGCGATTGTGGACGGGGCTGAATTGATGCAAAACACCGCCATGATAATACAAATACTAAAACCAAGACTTTTCTTTAGGGTTTTGGAAGGCAAGGGCGCGTGAGCGCTTCGGCCCATAAACCACTGCTGGCGACGGTGCTGGGGCAGCGCCAGGCGCGGCCGCCGATCTGGATCATGCGGCAGGCGGGGCGCTATCTTCCCGAATATCGCGCGGTGCGGGCCAGATCGAACGGATTTTTGCACCTGTGCTATACGCCGGACCTGGCGGTCGAGGTCAGCCTGCAGCCGCTGCGGCGCTTCGATCTGGATGCGGCGATCCTGTTTTCCGATATCCTGGTCATTCCCGATGCCTTGGGTCAATCGGTGCGGTTCGAGGGGGGCGAAGGGCCGATCCTTGAGCCCATCACGCCGCAAACGCTTGGATTGCTCCGGCCCGAACGCGTGCTGGAACATCTGGCGCCGGTGCTGGAGACCGTGCGGCGCTTGCGGGCTACCCTGGCGCCCGACAAGACGCTGATCGGCTTTTCTGGCTCGCCCTGGACGGTGGCGAGCTATATGATTGGCGGCAAGGGCTCGCCCGATCAGGCCGCTGCGCGCTTGTTTGCCCTGCGCCATCCCGAAGCGTTCCAAACGCTGATGGATATGCTGGTCGACGCCAGCGTCGCGTATCTGGTTGCCCAATTGCTGGCGGGCGCCGATGTGGTGCAATTGTTTGAAAGCTGGGCGTTGAACCTGGACGAGGTGGCGTTCGCCCGGCAGGTGATCGAGCCCAATCGCCGGATTGTCGAGGGCGTGCGGGCGCGGGTGCCCAAGGCGCCGATCATCGGGTTTCCGCGTGGTGCCGCCGGCAATATCGCGGCCTATGTGGCGGCGACGGGGGTGAACGCGGTGGGGCTCGATTATGCAACGCCGCTCGGCTTCGCCGCGGCGCAGGTACCGCTGGCAATGCCCGTACAAGGCAATCTGGATCCCTTGCGGCTGGTGGCGGGCGGCGCGCAGATGGAGGCCCGGGTGAGCCAGATCATTGCGGCGTTCGCCGATCGGCCGCATATCTTCAATCTGGGCCATGGCATCGTGCCGGAAACGCCGATCGAGCACGTGGCGCGGCTGGTCGAACTGGTCAAACGAGGCGTTTAGGCGATGATCGAATGGCTCAAGGCGCTGCACGTGATTTCGGTGGTCGCCTGGATGGCGGGGCTGCTCTATCTGCCACGATTGTTCGTCTATCATGCCGATGCCGAACCGGGCTCGGTGCAATCGGACACCTTCAAGGTGATGGAGCGGCGCCTGCTGCGCGGCATTACCACGCCGGCAATGGTTGCGACCTTCGTGTTCGGCATCGGGCTGATCAGCGCCGGCGTGGTCGACTGGTCGCAGGTCTGGCCCTGGGTCAAGGCCGTGTTCGTGCTGGTCCTGGCGGGATTTCACGGGGTTCTGGCGCGGCACGCCAAGGCGTTCGCCACCGACAGCAATAGCAAAAGCTCGAAGTATTTCCGCCTGATCAACGAGGTTCCGACCATTGCGCTGATCGTCATCGTCATCATGGTGATCGTGAAGCCGTTCTGATTGGGTACCGCTCTGTGGCGGACACACGCTGACCCCGCCATAGGGGCGCTTAGCGTTTCACGTGAATCGGTGCGTCTGGATGGTTTCAATCTTGAAACCCGGCGCGGTTCGGGCTACATGCAGAACAACGCATCCAAACTTAGTTCGGTCTCCCCGGCCGCTGTGGTGCCTGCCCCTCCCAAAATTTTCGTACATCTCTGATTTCCCCCAAGGGTCATCCGCCACATGCAGAATATGAAGCTCAGCGAGCTCAAGGCCAAGTCCCCGGCCGAATTGCTGGTGTTCGCCGAAGAACACGAGGTCGAGAATGCCTCGACCATGCGCAAACAGGAACTGATGTTTGCCATCCTCAAGGAGCTCGCCTCCCAGGACATCGATATTACCGGCGAAGGTGTCGTCGAAGTGCTGCCCGACGGGTTCGGGTTCCTGCGTTCGCCCGATGCCAATTATCTGCCGGGGCCCGACGATATCTATGTCAGTCCGTCGCAAATCCGGCGCTTCGGCCTGCGCACGGGCGATACGGTCGAAGGCGAAATTCGTTCGCCCAAGGATGGCGAGCGCTATTTCGCGCTGCTCAAGGTATCGACGATCAATTTTGAAGACCCCGAGGCCGTGCGCCACAAGGTCAATTTCGACAATCTGACGCCGCTTTATCCCGAGGAACGGCTCCGCATGGAATTGCCGGACCCCACGCTCAAGGATCGCTCGGCGCGTATTCTCGATCTGGTGGCGCCGCTCGGCAAGGGCCAGCGTGCGTTGATTGTTGCGCCGCCACGGACCGGTAAGACCGTACTGTTGCAAAATATCGCACAATCGATCGCCACCAACCATCCCGAGTGCTACCTCATTGTGCTGCTGATCGACGAGCGGCCCGAGGAAGTCACCGATATGCAGCGCTCGGTCCGGGGCGAGGTGATTTCATCGACGTTCGACGAGCCGGCGTCGCGCCACGTCCAGGTCGCCGAGATGGTGATCGAAAAAGCCAAACGCCTGGTGGAACACAAGCGCGATGTCGTCATCCTGCTCGATTCGATCACGCGTCTGGGCCGCGCCTACAATACCGTGGTGCCATCGTCCGGCAAGGTGCTGACCGGCGGCGTCGACGCCAATGCTCTGCAGCGCCCGAAGCGCTTCTTCGGCGCGGCCCGAAATATCGAGGATGGCGGTTCGCTGACCATCATCTCGACCGCGCTGATCGATACGGGCTCGCGCATGGACGAGGTGATTTTCGAAGAATTCAAGGGCACCGGCAATTCCGAAATCATCCTGGATCGCAAGGTTGCCGACAAGCGCGTGTTCCCGGCACTGGACATCACCAAATCGGGCACCCGCAAGGAAGAATTGCTGGTGGAGCCGGACATCCTCAAGAAGATGTATGTCCTGCGCCGTATCCTCACGCCCATGGGCACGATCGACGCCATGGAATTCCTGATGGACAAGATCCGCCAGACCAAGACCAATTCGGATTTCTTTGACTCGATGAATACGTAAGAGTAAGGCGCGAAAAAGTGGCTACCGGTTTTTCGCAAACAGCCTTGTGGCCTTAAGTTATGCGCGATGGCGATACCATCGTCGCGCTGTCGTCCGGCGCGGTACCGGCCGGCGTGGCGGTGATCCGGCTCTCGGGCCCGGATGTCCCCAACATTCTCAACGGCATCGCTGGCGGGATTCCAGAACCCCGCCGTTTGACGTTGCGGCCAATCGGCGCCGACGTGGTGCTTGATCGTGGCCTGATCGCCTACTTCCCCGCGCCGCACAGCTTCACCGGCGAGGATTGTGCCGAATTGCAGGTCCACGGCTCACCCGCAGGCGTCCGGGCCATACTGAGGCTCTGCACCGGCCTCGGCGCACGGTTGGCCGAAGCGGGCGAGTTCACCCGCCGCGCTTTCGAGAACGGCAAGCTGGACCTAGTCGAAGCCCAAGGGTTGGGCGATCTGATAGAAGCAGAGACCGAAAACCAGCGCGCCCTGGCCTATGTCCGCATGGAAGGCGGCCTGACTCGCCGCGTTGAGAGTTGGCGAGAGCGCCTCCTTGACCTGCGGGCGGTGATTGAGGCGCAACTCGACTTTTCCGACGAAGGTGATGTCGGTGAATTGCCGCAAAGTTTCCTTACAGAGGCACAGGCGCTGCGTGGCGATATTGGCTCAGTTCTAGCGCTGCGGGGGCAGGGCCGTATTATTCGATCGGGCTTCCGGGTCGTGCTAGCCGGACCTCCCAATGCCGGAAAATCCAGTTTGCTCAACGCTCTATCGCAGTCGGACGTGGCGATTGTGTCTGATGAGGCGGGAACCACGCGGGACCTCAAGGAAGTGCCGCTCGATCTGGAAGGGCAGCTGATCATATTAATCGATAGTGCGGGCCTGCGAGACACCGCCTCTAAAGCTGAGGCAATCGGCGTTGATCGGGCAAGGCAGGCCATGGTCCAGGCCGACCTGGTACTGTGGCTCCAGGCCGCCGACCAGGTCGCAGAAACCAAGCCAGAATTCACCGACGTGAACCAGCATCTGCGTCCGCCTGTTTTGATTGTCGGCACGAAGCACGATCTCGGCATTGTTCCAGGGGCGCAAACTTCGGTTTCGGCGGCTACAGGCGAAGGTTTGGCCGAGTTGCTCACCAAGATTTTGGACGCATCTGGTGCTCGGCACGTGCGAGCCGCCGACGTACTTGTCAGTCACGAGCAGGACCGTGCTGCGCTGCTAGCGGCGTTTCGTGAGTTGACTGAAGTGGAGAGCTTGCTTGAACAATCTGAGTTGGCCGCCGAGCGACTTCGGGGTTCCAGTATGGCTCTTGAGCGCCTATTGGGACGAATTGATGCAGAGGCCGTGTTGGACCGGCTTTTTGCCAGCTTCTGCATCGGCAAATGATTCACGTGAAACGCTTCCAATCGCCGGCGTGAATTGATTCACGTGAAACATTGCATTATTGAGCGCCCTTGGAGAACAGCACCATGAGCGATTATGCGGTCATTATTGTTGGCGGCGGCCATGCGGGCTGCGAAGCTGCCGCTGCTTCGGCGCGGCTAGGCGTTGCCACCGCACTTATTACCCACAAGTTTTGCACCGTCGGCGAGATGAGCTGCAATCCAGCCATTGGCGGTCTGGGCAAGGGCCATCTGGTGCGCGAGATTGACGCGCTGGACGGGTTGATGGGCCGGGTGGCGGATGCCGCGGGCATTCAGTTCCGCGTGCTCAACCGTCGCAAGGGGCCCGCCGTCCGCGGACCGCGGGCGCAAACCGACCGCAAGCTCTATCGTGAGGCCATGCAGGCGGCGATCCTGGCGCAGCCGAACCTCGAGGTGATCGAGGGCGAAGTTGACGATCTTACGGTGGTGGACGGCGCTGTGTCCGGCGTGGTGTTGATGGACGGGCGCCGGATTGGCGCCAAGGCGGTGGTCCTGACCACTGGTACATTCCTGCGCGGCCTGATCCATCGAGGCGACGAAACGATACCCGCCGGGCGTCTGGGTGAAAAGCCGGTCCTTGGCCTGTCGACGCGCCTCGAGCAGCTCGGCTTGCCACTGGGACGGCTCAAGACCGGCACACCCGCACGATTGGATGGGCGCACGATCGACTATGCCGTGCTGGAGAGCCAACCGGGCGATACGCCGCCGGAGCCCTTTTCAGCCCTTACAGCGGCCATCAATACGTCCCAGATTGCCTGTCACATCACCCGCACGACCGCTGAAACGCATCGGATCATTGCCGATAATATTCATCGATCAGCGATGTATTCAGGGCGAATCCAAAGTCGCGGGCCGCGCTATTGTCCATCCATCGAGGACAAGATCGTCCGGTTTGCCGACCGGGACAGCCACCAGATTTTTCTTGAGCCTGAAGGGCTCGAGGATACGACCGTTTACCCCAACGGATTATCGACGTCGCTGCCCGCCGATGTGCAGGAACAATTCCTGCGCTCGATGCCAGGCCTGGAAAACGTCGCTATCGTTCGGCCGGGCTATGCCATCGAATACGACTATGTCGACCCGCGCGCGCTCAAGGGGACCCTGGAGGTCAAGCGGCGGCCAGGGCTGTACCTGGCCGGGCAGATCAATGGCACGACGGGGTATGAAGAGGCCGCAGCGCAGGGGCTATTGGCCGGCGCCAACGCTGCGCTTGCGGCGTCCGGCGGTTCGCCAATCATCTTGTCGCGGACGCAAAGCTATCTCGGCGTGATGGTCGACGACTTAGTGACCCGTGGCGTCAGCGAGCCCTATCGCATGTTTACCTCCCGCGCGGAGTTCCGGCTGCATTTGCGTGCGGACAATGCCGATCAGCGTCTAACGCCTTTAGGTGTTGCGGCAGGCCTCGTCGGCCAGCAACGGGCCGATCATCATGTTGCCAAAGCCAGCGCGCTCGAGCAAGGGCGCACGGTGCTGGAAAGACTCTCGGCAACACCGAACGCGGCGCGGAAGGCCGGGATCGCGGTCAACGAGGATGGCAAGGCCCGGTCGGCCTTCGATCTGTTATCCTATCCTGACGTCTCGCCTGCCGATGTGAGCCGGCTATGGCCTGAACTGGCGACAATCGAAACCGCGATCATGGATCAACTGGTCGTCGATGCGCAGTATGCGGTTTACCTTGACCGCCAAAAAGCAGATATCGACGCGGTGCGGCGGGATGAACAGCGCAGCATCCCCGAACACTTCGATTACCTCGACATTCCAGGTTTGTCGGTCGAACTCCGGCAGAAATTGTCGACGCTCAGGCCGCAAACCATTGCCCAGGCCCAGGCCATCGACGGCATGACGCCGGCGGCAATCACACTTGTGCTGTCCATCATTCGGCGCGGTGCCCTGCGCCAGGCGAGCTGATGGGCGAACGCGTGGACGTCGTTGCGCCTTATGCGCAGTTTCTATCGCGGCCGCTGCAAGCCGTCGTCGCCGACCTGGAATCATATGCTGGGTTGTTGCGGAAATGGCAGGTGATACAGAATCTTGTTTCACGTGAAACACTGGAGCAGGTCTGGACGAGACACTTTGCGGATAGCCTGCAAGTCCTCCGCTACATGCGGCCGACTGACAGGGTCATTATCGATCTCGGCAGTGGTGGCGGTTTTCCGGCCTTGCCTTTGGCCATTGCGCTGCAGGGCGAGCCAATCCATTTCGTGCTGGTGGAGCCGAACGGTCGCAAGGTCAGTTTTCTGCGCACGGTCATTCGCGATCTTAGCCTTTCCGCAACTGTCGTGGCCAAGCGGACCGACCAGCTTGATTCACGTGAAACAGGGCATGTTAACCTGGTAACGGCGCGGGCAGTCGCGTCATTGACCGCGCTATGTGCCATGGCTCAGCCCCTGTTCACACCACATACGCGCGCGATTTTTCACAAAGGCCGTGAACATCTCGCGGAGTTGGCGGAATCGCGTTTGGTTTGGGAGTACCGTGTGGTAACACATCAAAGCGAAACCGATCCAAACGGCGTTCTGCTTGAGCTTAATAATTTAAGCATTAAAACAGGTAGTTAGCGGACATCTCCTGGAGAAGACCTTGGCGCCTCGTATTTTGACTTTGGCGAACCAAAAAGGCGGCGTTGGGAAAACCACGACGGCGATCAACCTGGCGACGGCCTTGGCGGCAGTGGGTGAGCGCGTGTTGATTGTCGATCTCGATCCGCAAGGCAACGCGTCGACCGGGCTCGGCATCTCCCGCAATAACCGCGATATTTCGGCTTATGACCTGCTGATCGGCGAGGCCAGCGTGGTGCAGGCGGCAATTCTGACCAGCGTGCCCAATGTGGCGATCATTCCGTCAACCATGGACCTGCTCGGGGTCGAGCTTACCATCGCTGGGCAGGGTGATCGCGCGTTCAAGTTGCGCAATGCGTTCAAGGGCATGCCGGAGATGATCATAGGCGATAAGCCCGTCAGCTATGTATTGATCGATTGCCCGCCTTCATTGAATCTGTTGACGGTGAACTCGCTGGTGGCGGCGGATGCGGTGCTGGTGCCGCTGCAATGCGAGTTCTTCGCGCTTGAAGGGCTGAGCCAGTTGCTGCAAACAATCGAGCAAATCCGGTCCACGTTAAACCCGCGTCTGTCTATCCAGGGCGTCGTGATGACGATGTTCGACAAGCGCAACAGCTTAAGCGAGCAGGTATTGCAGGATGTGCGGAGTGAAATGGGCGATCTGGTGTATGAAACGGTGATCCCGCGCAATGTTCGATTGGCCGAAGCGCCTTCCTATGGCAAGCCGGCATTGCTCTACGATCTCAAAAGTGCCGGCAGCCAGGCCTATCTGCGGCTGGCGACCGAAGTTATCCGCCGCGAGCGGCAGCTCAACGCGGCATGAGGACAGTCAGCATGAATGAAAAACCGACACGTTTGGGCCGTGGCCTTGCAGCCCTGATCGGCGACATGGCAACGCTGGAAGGGGCGCGGGTGACCGAGAGTGCAGGGGGCGTCAAGCGCCTGCCGGTCGATTTCATCATCGCCAACCGGGCCAATCCGCGTCGGTCTTTCAATGCCGAACAGCTTGAAGAGTTAACCAACTCGATTCGCGAGAAGGGCATCATGCAGCCTTTGCTGGTGCGGCCGAGCGAGGACCCCAATATATTCGAGATCATTGCCGGCGAGCGGCGCTGGCGGGCCGCCCAGCGCGCCGGCCTGCACGATGTGCCGGTGATCGTGCGTGATGTCGGCGACAAGGAAGCGCTGGAACTCGCCATCATCGAGAATGTGCAGCGGGCCGATCTCAATCCTCTGGAAGAGGCGATGGGCTATGGCCAGCTGATCGAGCAGTTCGACTATACCCAGCAGGATCTGGCGCAGGTGATCGGCAAAAGCCGGTCGCACGTGGCCAATACCTTACGACTGCTCCGGCTTCCCGAGGACGTTCGCGAGATGGTGGCGAGCGGCACGCTGACGGCGGGACATGCGCGCACCTTGATCACGGCAGAAGACCCGGCCGCCCTGGCACGGCAGATCGTCACTGGCGGCCTGTCGGTGCGCGATGCGGAGGCGTTGAGCCAGCAGCGCGATGTGCCACCGCGGATCAAGCCCAACAAGGACACGCCTGACGCCGATACCGTGGCGCTGGAGCGGCGGCTGTCGGACGCATTGGGCCTTTCGGTTTCGGTGGCGCATGGCGAGCGGGGCGGCAAGCTGGAAATCCGCTACAAGACGCTGGAGCAGCTTGACGGCATCTGCCTGCGGCTCACCGGTTCGAACTGAGCGCCGTTTCACGTGAACGTGGCCGGTTCGCGGAGGTTAAAACGTCGCTGCCATCATGCACAAAGACAGCAAGCTGCGGCGCATCGTGGCTTCGGCCAAGGCTGGACGCCGGCGACTGTCGGCCGTCGCGGTGAGCAGGCGTTCGGAGGCGGTTGCCAGCGCCTGATCCGACCAGAGCCTGACCTGTTGCTCCAGCGTTGCAACCCGTGAAAAATGCGGCTTGGGGCGGGCAGTATTCAGTGCATCGCGCGCGCTTTTGCCGGCATCGACTTCGGCACGCCATCGCCGCAAGGTGGCGAAATGCAGCTCGGCGGCGCGCAACAGGCGTTGTGTATCGATTGCGGAGGCCACGGCGCGGTTGAGCGCTAGCTCCAGCTTTTCGGCATGACCCGAGCCGGTGGAGTCCAGAATGGTGTCGATCACCATGGCACCGTTATCGGCGCACAAACGCAGGACGTCGGCACCGGTCAGAGCCTTGCTGGTGGCGGCATAAAGACACAGTTTCTCCAACTCGCGCCGGGTAATTTCGCGGTCATTGCCCAGGATTTCGCGCAGGATCGGCACGACGTCGTCATCGATGCGGATCGCGTGCTTGTTGAAGACGTCGCGAACCAGGGCCGTCAGGGTTTCGTCGGTATCGGGATAGCAGGGCAGGGCCCGGCCGAATTTGGCAGCTTCGACCAGCGCGCGCAGGGGGTCCTTGGCCAGCAGGTTGCCGCCTTCCAGCACGATGGCTGCGCCGTCTGGATCGTCGCGCAGTTCGGTGAGAGTCATGACCAGCGATTTGGTGGCACTGCGCACGCGAATGATGCGTTTGCCGCCGAACAGCGAGACGGATCGCGCCTCGATCGCCAAGGTGGACGGATTGGCGTCGAGATCGCTCCCCTCCAGCACGGTTATGCTGGCCGATTGTGGATCGTCGCCGGCGAAGCACCGCACCAAGCGTTGTGCCGTTTCCCGGACCAGACCGGCATCGGGGCCGTAGGCCAGGAAGATACCCTCAGTCAGGTCAGGCCGCGCCAGGTACCGCGCGACCTCGTGCGCCTTGAGGGCGGTCATCTAGCGGACCAGCGTCGCCAGAATCGCCAGACGCAACGATTCCGCGGCCGATTTGGCGGCGCGCTCGGCGGCCGCATTGTAGGAGGATTGATCGTTGAGCACTTGCGCGCCCACTTCGTAACCGGCGGTGGCCTGACGCGTCAGCGCGACCGGTGGCGCAGCGCTGCCGTTCCGCTGTGCGATGCTCACCGACGCAGTTACCGTGACCTCATAGGCCTCGTTGGGATCCTCGGTTTCCGTATCGACCAGCCGGCTGGCGCTGGCGCCGGTCGAAATGGTGGCCAGGCGCGCGGTGGCCGCGTCGGTCTGGCCAAAGCGGAAGGAGAGTTCCTGATAAACGATCTGGCTCAGGCGGGTGGTCGGGTCGGCAAAAGCCAGTTCCAGATTGGCCGATTGCGCCAGGCGGCCGCTATAGACCGGGCTCAAGGTGCAGGCGGCCAGCGCGGACGCCCCGACCAGGGTCAATGCCGAAAAGCCCAGGATTTGGAATTGCTTAGACCACGACATTGACGATCCTGTCCGGAACGATGACGATCTTTTTGGGTATCTGGCCATCAAGGATGCGGACAATTTCGGCAAGAGACAAGACCAGTCGCTCGATTTCGGCGCTGGCGGTGCCTTTGGCCGCGACGATTTCGCCACGGCGCTTGCCGTTGATCTGCACGGGAATGGTGACCTGGTCATCGACCAGAAGGGCCGGATCGACACCGGGCCAGGGCGCGTCGGCAACCAGGCCCGCCTGGCCCAAGGCCTCCCAGCAGGTTTCGGCCAGGTGCGGCATCATTGGGGCGATGATCTGCACCAGGCGGGTTACGCCGTCCTCGAGCGCTGCAAGGCGCGATTGCGGCGCGACGGCAACGATGCCGGCGGCGCGAACCAGGGCGTTGGTCAACTCGTAAATCTGCGCGACCGCGCGATTGAAGCGGAGGCCTTCAATGTCCTGGCTGACGGTGTGCACCGCGCGATGGGCAATCCGGCGCAGCCCTGTCGCTTCATCGTCATCGTTTTCGCGAACAGAATGGGATGACTGTTTCCTGATCTCGACAGTTTCACTGACCAGTCGCCAGATGCGCTGTTGAAAGCGGCTGGCGCCTTCGACACCGGCTTCGGTCCATTGTACGTCGCGTTCGGGCGGGGAGTCAGACAGCATGAACCAGCGCGCGGTGTCGGCGCCGTAGCTGCCGACGATCTCGTCGGGATCAACGACGTTCTTCTTGGATTTGCTCATCTTTTCGATCGAACCGATAGTGATCGCCTCGCCCGAATGCAGATGCAGCGCCCGGCGCTGGTCGCCGCTGGCCTCGATGATCACTTCGGCCGGCGCGACCCAGTCGCCGGCGGGCGACTTATAGGTTTCGTGCGTGACCATGCCTTGGGTGAACAGGCCCTTGAACGGCTCGTCGATGCCGACATGGCCGGTCGCCCGCATGGCGCGGGTAAAAAAGCGCGAATAGAGCAGGTGCAGGATCGCGTGCTCGACGCCGCCGATATATTGATCGACCGGCAGCCAGGCATTGGCAACGGCCGGGATAGTTGGGGTCGCCGCGTCGGGAGCGGTGAAGCGGGCAAAGTACCAGGAACTGTCAACGAAGGTATCCATGGTATCGGTTTCGCGCCGCGCCGCGCCGCCGCATTGGGGGCAATGCACGTGTTTCCAGTTCGGGTGATGGTCCAGGGCATTGCCGGGCAGGTCGAAGCTGACATCCTCGGGCAGCACGACCGGCAGGTCCTTCTTGGGAACGGGCAGGGTGCCGCAGAGTTCGCAATGGATGATCGGGATGGGTGCGCCCCAATAGCGCTGGCGTGAAATGCCCCAATCGCGGAGGCGATAATTGACTTCGATCCGGCCTTGCGGTTGCCCGTCGACAGTGCGGGCCGCGAAGTGGGTTGCGGCAGTCTTTTTCGCGTCCTCGATGGACAAGCCGTCGAGGAAACCGGAATTGAAGATCGTGCCGGCGTCGGTATAGGCGGCGTCGCCCACCGAAAAATCAGCAGCGCTGGTATCGGGCGGCAGCACCACCGGCTTGACCGGCAGATCGTATCTGCGGGCAAAGTCGAGATCGCGCTGGTCATGAGCCGGGCAGCCGAAAATGGCGCCGGTGCCGTAATCCATCAGCACGAAATTGGCGACATAGACTGGCAGCGTCGCGCCCTCGATCACGGGATGCTTCACGTGCAACCCGGTGAAAACGCCCTTCTTCTCGGCCTTTTCCAACGTCTCGGTGGCCGTGCCCTGCTGGCGGAATTCGGCCACGAACCGGGCCAGTTCCGCATTGTCGGCCGCCAGGTGGGCGGTCAAGGGGTGATCGGCCGACAGCGCGAGAAACGAGGCGCCAAAGATGGTATCGGGCCGCGTGGTGAACACCTCGATGCTAGCCACATCCACGGCAGCATTGGGCATCAGTTCGAACAGCAGGCGCAGGCCTTCGGACTTGCCGATCCAGTTGCGCTGCATGATGCGCACCTTTTCGGGCCATGCGGTCAAGGTGTCGAGCGCCTGCAGCAAGTCCTCGGCGAAATCGGAAATCTTGAAGAACCACTGGGTCAGCTCACGCTGTTCCACCGGCGCGCCCGAGCGCCAGCCTTTGCCGTCGATGACCTGCTCATTGGCCAGCACGGTCATGTCCACCGGGTCCCAATTGACCTTGGACTTTTTGCGCGTGATCAGCCCGGCGGCCAGCATGTCAAGGAACAGAGCCTGCTGGTGCCTGTAATAGTTGGGCTCGCAGGTGGCGATCTCGCGGGTCCAGTCGATCGACAGGCCCATGGATTTGAGCTGGTCCTTCATTGCGGCGATGTTCTGGCGGGTCCAGGTGCCGGGATTGAGCTTGCGCTCGATAGCAGCGTTCTCGGCCGGCAGGCCAAAGGCGTCCCAACCCATGGGATGCAGCACGTTCTTGCCCAGCGCGCGGTGATAGCGCGCCACCACGTCGCCCATGGCGTAATTGCGCACGTGACCCATATGGATGCGGCCCGAGGGATAGGGGAACATTTCGAGCACGTAGTATTTTTCGCGCGGGTCGTCATTGCGCATGACAAAGCTTTGGGCCTGGTCCCAAACCTGTTGCCAGCGGGGTTCCATTTCGCGCGGATTGTAGCGTTCGCCGCTCAATATAAAGGTCCTTGAAGGCTGAACAGCCGCCCCGTCACGTTGAGGCGCGGCTTGCGTTTGGGGAGGATTTTGGTTACCGGACCATCATCAGAATTCCCCCCCAAGGTCAACAGCAACAGGCAAAAGCGTGGAGCAGGCTGCAAGCGATGCCCGGCATCTGCTGGACGATATCGGCGCCCGCATGGCTCGCGCACAGCGGCGGTTCGGGCCGCCACCGGCCGCTGTCGAACTGGTTGCGGTGTCCAAGACTTTCACCGCCAATGAGATCGAGCCGTTTCTGGCCGCCGGGCAGCGCGTGTTCGGGGAAAACCGGGTGCAGGAGGCCAAGGACAAATGGCCCGCCCTGCGGGCGTCCTACCCCGGCGTGCAGGTCCACCTGATCGGGCCGTTGCAGACCAACAAGGCGCGTGAGGCGGTGAGCCTGTTCGATTGTATCCAGACGCTGGATCGCGACAAGCTGGCCGTGGTGCTCAAGACCGAGATGGCACGGGCCGGGCGCATGCTGCCCTGTTTCGTGCAGGTCAATATTGGTGGCGAAGCGCAAAAAAGCGGCCTGGTGCCGGCAGAGGCCGTCGATTTCGTGGCGCGCTGCCGCCAGGTTCATGGTCTGGAGATCGTGGGGCTGATGTGCATCCCGCCCGACGGGCAACCGCCGGGGCCGTATTTCGCGCATCTGGCGGTGCTCGGCCAGGCGGCAGGCGTTTCCGGGCTGTCGATGGGCATGAGCGCGGACTTCGAAACGGCTATCGCCATGGGGGCAACGCAGGTGCGGGTGGGTTCGGCCCTGTTTGGCAGTCGCGGCTAGCCGATCGGCTCGAGCGGTGCAACTTTCGCGCCCCGCGGTCCGTTGCTGGGAGCGTAACATCGATGTGATTGGCCGCGGTAAAACACGTCGCAATAGCGTGATATGCGCAGCGGTCGAGCAGAATTGCCTGGAGAAAACAATGAACAAGCGACGCATCTTGCTGGTCGATGACGATGCGGATCTGCGCCAGACCATTGTTGATCAATTGTCGCAGCATCGCGAGTTCGACATTTCGGAAGCCGGCAGCGCCAATGACGCGTTCAAATCCACGCGCGAAAACAATATCGACCTGATGATCCTGGATGTCGGCCTGCCCGACATGGATGGGCGCGAAGCGGTCAAGGTGTTGCGGGCAGAAGGCTTCAACAGCCCCATCCTGATGCTGACCGGGCATGACAGCGATGACGACCAGATCAAGGGCCTTGAGTCGGGCGCCAATGACTACCTGACCAAGCCGTTCCGCTTTCCGGTCCTGCTGGCGCGCATCAATGCGGCGTTGCGCCAGCACGACCAGAGCGAGGACGTGGTGTTCACCATCGGGCAATACAGCTTCCAGCCGGCAGCCAAGATGCTCGAGGGCATCGATGGCGGCAAGGTGCGCCTGACCGACAAGGAAACCTCGATCCTCAAGTATCTCTATCGCCAGGGGCCCAAGACCATCACGCGCGACGTGCTGCTCAAGGAAGTTTGGGGCTACAATAACCGCGTCACCACCCATACGCTGGAAACCCATATCTATCGGTTGCGCCAGAAGATCGAGCGGGATCCCTCCCATGCGCGGCTTTTGGTGACCGAAGAGGGTGGATATCGCCTGGTGCCGTGACCGCAGGGTAAAATTTCCGTTCAGAGCCGGGAAAGAAATGGCCTATAGGATGAAGCACGCTTGCTGAGTGCGTATCCGGGCTAGGGGCAGATGCGGTTTGACAATGCGGTCGGCGTGCTGGCGCAGGCCGAATTTTTCGAGATGTGCGACGACGAGCAGCGGCGCCTGTTGGCGTTTGCCAGCGAACGGCGCAGCTTTGCCGCCGATGACGTGATCTACCGGGCTGGCGACGTGCCCGGCGGCGCCCATGTGCTGGCCCTGGGCACGCTCAAGGTCAAGCCCGAGGGGCAGGGCGCGCTGGCAAAGCCCTATGTGGTCAGCGAGGCCGGCAGCGTCGTCTCGGCGATGGCGCTGATTCTGGCCAAGCCCAGGCCGGTGACCATTACCGCCGTGATCGATTGCGAAACCCTGTTCGTGCCGCGGCAGGCGTTCTTGAAACTGCTGCAGCAATCGCCGGACCTGGCACAACGGGCGGTAGAGCGCATCCAAGGCGATCTGGGGGCTTATCTGGGTGCCTTGGAGCCGATGGGCAGCAAGATGCGGGGCGGGAGCTAGGGGCAGCCGGCAAGGCGCTTCAAACATTCGGTGCCGTAGGCTCCACCCGCCACCAACCCGGTGACACCGGCGCAGGCGGGGGCCCATCTCGGGATGGGGCCACTGCCGCAAAGTGGCGTCACGACAGCAGTCTGGCGGTTTGCGATACGCTATCAGGATGGTCCCCGGCCTGCGCCGGGGCGACACTGCGGGCGGAAGTACTTTGCGCCGACCTTAGCCCTCTACAACCCCGCAAACCGCGCGATCACCGGTACATGGTCGCTGGGCTTGTCGGTCCAGCCGCGGGCCGGCTTGATGATTTCGGCGCCGACACAATGCGCGGCGACATCGCCGGTGGACCAGATGTGGTCCAGCCGCCGGCCCTTGTCGGCATTCTCCCAATCGGCGCTGCGATAGCTCCACCAGGAATAGAGCTTTTGATCGTGGGGCACATGTTTGCGCACCAGGTCGATCCAAGTGTGGCCGCCATTGAGGATGGCGTTCAGCGCTTCGGTTTCGAGCGGGGTGTGGCTGACGATCTTGAGCAGCTGCTTGTGGCTCCAGACGTCGTTTTCATGCGGGGCGACGTTGAAATCGCCGGCGATCAGGTGGCCGCTCTGGAAGATGGGCTCGGCAAACCAGGTGGTCAGTTCGCTCAGAAAGCCCAGCTTATGCTTGAATTTGGGGTTGATGGCCGGATCGGGCTCGTCCCCTCCAGCGGGAATATAGAAATTGTGCAGGGTCAGCGGCCCGTGTCCGAGATCGGTCAGGGCCGAGACGTGGCGCGATTCGGGAATGTCGCAGAAAACGCGGCTCGATACGTCGGCCAGCGGAAATTTCGAAACGATGGCGACGCCGTGATAGCCCTTTTGGCCATGCACGGCCTGATAAGGATAACCGGCCTCGGTGAAGGCATTGGAGGGAAACTGGTCATTGGTGCATTTGATTTCCTGCAGCATCAGCACGTCCGGCCGATATTGCGCGAGAAAATCGAGCACCATGGGCAGGCGCAGGCGGACGGAGTTAATGTTCCAGGTGACGACGGCAACGGACATTGTTGTGGGACTTTCAGGCTGGCGGTCAAATCTTATGGCCGGAGCGCGCAGAGGGGTAAAGCCGGAAATGGCGGGCTCCTGCCAGCCGGTGTCAGGAGCTGCCGCCCGCAGGCAGCGTTTCACGTGAATCCATTCCGACAAACAAAAACCCGGCCTGGCGACCGGGTTTTTCAGATCGTATCGAAGCGCCAGCTTACTCGGCCTTGGGCTCGGCAGCGCCCGCTTCCGCAGCAGCAGCCTGCTCGGCGGCGGCAGCATCGGCTGCAGCCTGCGCGTCCTTGGCGGCCGCTTCCGCGGCAAAGGCCTCGGCAGCGGCAATCTTTTCGGCTTCGCGAGCGTTCTTGGCTTCGAGGGCAGCGGTGCGCTCGGTAGCCTCAATCTTCTTGGTCCGCGAATTGGTCGATTCGAAAATACGGGCCGATTTACCGCGCCGATCGCGCAGGTAGTAGAGCTTGGCGCGCCGCACCTTGCCGCGCTTGAGCACTTCGACCGACGCCACGTTCGGGGAATAAAGGGGGAAGACGCGCTCGACGCCCTCGCCGTACGAAATCTTGCGCACGGTGAAGCTTTCGGTGATGCCGCCGCCGGTGCGGGCGATAACGATGCCCTCATAGGCCTGGAGGCGCTCTTTTTCGCCTTCGCGAATCTTGACCCAAACCTTGACGGTGTCGCCATGGGTGAATTCGGGCAGGGTGCGCTTGGCGGCCTGGGCCGACACCTGCTCGGCATTGAGCTGTTCGATGATATTCATGCTGATCCGTCCTGATCTTTTCAATGGAGCATTGCTCGGGAAACTGGTCCCGACTGCCCGGTCTTGGTTACAACGGAGGTTTTCGTCTTTTTATTTCGGTGCGACAGGTCCGAATAGCCCATCGCACGGTCGTGGCGGCGCTATAGGGGAAAAAGCGGCCGGAGTCCATGGGTTTTGGTCACTTTTGTGACTGTGGCGCCATCGCGCCCCCTCATCCGGCGCTGCGCGCCACCTTCTCCCACGAGGGGAGAAGGGCGACGACTGGTAATTCTCGGCTCCATCCCTTCTGCCCTTGTGGGAGAAGGTGCCCCGAAGGGGCGGATGAGGGGGCTACTTCTCCAGCAAATCCGGCCGACGTGCTTGTGTAATCGCCACACTCTCCGCCTGCCGCCATTTGGCGATCTTGCCGTGATCGCCCGAGGTCAGCACGGCGGGAATGTCGACGCCCTCGAATTTCTGGGGGCGGGTATAGTGCGGATATTCCAGCAGGCCGTTTTCAAAGCTTTCATCGGCGTGGCTTTCGGCAGCGCCGAGCACACCGGGAAGCAGCCGCACCACGGCTTCCAGCAGCACCATGGCGGCGACTTCGCCGCCGGCCAACACGTAGTCGCCGATGGAGATTTCCTCGAGCCGTCGGGCCTGGATGACGCGCTGGTCGACGCCTTCGAAGCGGCCGCAGACGATGACGGCACCCGGCCCGGCGGCCAGCTCGCGAGCCCGCGCCTGGCTCAGCGGCCGGCCGCGCGGCGACATCAGGATGCGCGGGCGCGGATCGCCCTCGGGTGCAACGGCATCGATCGCAGCGGCCAGGATATCGGGCTTGAGCACCATGCCGGCGCCGCCGCCCGAAGGGGTATCATCGACGGTGCGGTGCCGATCGGTGGCAAAATCGCGGAGCTGCGTGGTTTGCAGCGACCAGAGCCCGTCGGCCATGCCGCGGCCGATCACCGAGGCGCCAAGGGGCCCGGGAAACAGGTCGGGAAACAAGGTGATGATTGCGGCGGAAAAGCTCAATCGGGCTCTTCCTCCTCGCCCCATTCGGTTTCGGTGGGGACGATGATGGTCAAATAGCCCTGCTCGATATGGATGGTGGGCACCACGCCCTTGGTGAAGGGGTAGAGATAGGTGTCGCCGGAGACGTCATTGCGGATTTCGATGAGGTCACTGGCGCCGAAATTGGGGAGTGCGGTAACCGTGCCGATCACCGTGCCGTCCTCGAGCCGGGCTTCAAGTCCGATGAGGTCGGCATGGTAGAAATCGTCGTCGTCCTCGGTCTCGGGGAGGCGCGAGCGATCGATGAACAGCGATACGCCGTTGAGAGCCTCGGCCGCGTTGCGATCGGCCACGCCCTTGAGGCGGGCAATCACCACGGTTTTCTGCACTCGCAGATGGGCAATGGTGACGCTCAGCCCCGGCCGGTCGGTTTCGAGCGGCCCATAGGCAGCAATCGCCTCGGGGTCCTGGGTATAGGGGGTAATCCTAACCTCGCCCTTGATGCCGTGGGCCGCGCCGATCATGCCCATCAGCAGGCGATTGGAATTGGTCATGGGGTCTCCGGAGGCAGATCTAAGAGTGCATAGCAGGGTGCGGTCAGCACGGGAACTGCCAGTGGACCGCCTCGTCCCTCGTCGGAGGGTAAGACCGGTGGCTGTGGAGACAGAAAGGGCCCCGATACGGTGTATCGAGGCCCAATCAACCACAACGAGGGCCTTATTCGGCAGCAGCGTCTTCGGGGGGAGCGGCTTCTTCCTTGGGGGCATTGCGGGCGGCTTCGGCGGCGGCAGCAGCGGCTGTGCGGGCCTCGGCGCGTTCGGTGGCCTTGGCACCAGGGACGGCGCGTTCCGGGTTGTTGCGGGCTTCGCGCTTGGCAAGGCCTGCGGTATCGAGGAAACGCAGCACGCGATCGGTCGGCTGGGCGCCAACCTCGAGCCAGTGCCTGGCGCGGTCGGTGTCGAGCACGATGCGGGCTTCATTGTCCTTGGCCAGCAGCGGATTGAAGGTGCCCAGCTTTTCGATGAAGCGGCCATCGCGGGGCGAGCGGGCGTCGGCGACGACGATGTGGTAGAAGGGACGCTTCTTGGTGCCGCCACGGGCGAGGCGAAGTTTGAGAGCCATGTTTTAGTCCTTTGAATCGACGGTTGAGTTACTTTTTCCTGCCCAGGCCAGGAAGGCCGGGGAAACGGGGAGCGCCGCCCAGGCCCGGCAGGCCAGGGGCGGATTTGAACAGGGCGCCGACATCGGTCGGCAGTTTATCGGCCAGCTGCGGCTGGGATGCGCCCATGCCTTGCTGAAGCTGCCTGGGATCGATGCCGGCCTGGCGGGCCATGGCTTCGAGCTGGCTGGGATCCATCTTGGACAGATCGGGCATGGCGCCCATCATCCCGCCCATCTTGCCGCCAAACATGCCGCCTAAAGCACCCATGCCGCCCTTGCCGACTTTTTTCATCATGTCGGCCATCTGGCGGTGCTGCTTGATCAGCTTGTTGATTTCGCTGACTTCGACGCCGGCGCCAGAGGCGATGCGCTTGCGCCGCGATGCATTGAGCAGATCGGGCTCGGCGCGTTCTTTTTTCGTCATCGAGCCGATGATGGCGATCTGGCGATCGAACACCTTTTCATCAACATTGGCATTGGCCATGGCCTTCTTCATCTGGCCAATGCCGGGCATCATGGCCATCAGGCCGTTCATGCCGCCCATCTTCTTCATCTGCAGCAACTGGCCGCGCAGATCGTCCAGATCAAAGGAGCCCTTCTTGAGCTTCTTGGCCATCTTCTGGGCATCTTCGGCCGAAACGTGCTCGGCAGCGCGCTCGACCAAGGAGACGATATCGCCCATGCCCAGAATGCGGTCGGCGATGCGGGAGGGATGGAAATCCTCCAGCGCGTCCATTTTTTCGCCGGTGCCGATCAGCTTGATGGGCTTGCCGGTGGCGGCCCGCATGGACAAAGCCGCGCCGCCGCGCCCATCGCCATCAACGCGAGTCAGGACAATGCCGGTGGCATCGAGGCGACTGTCGAAGGCGCGGGCGACGTTGATGGCGTCCTGGCCGGTCAACGCATCGACGACCAGAAGGATTTCGTGCGGATTGGCAATGGCCTTGATCTGGGCCGTTTCGGCCATCAGGTCTTCGTCGACATGGACGCGGCCGGCCGTGTCCAGGATCAGGATATCGAAGCCGCCCAGTTTGCCTTCGCGCGCGGCGCGGGTGGCGATCTGGACCGGGTTTTCACCCGCCACGATCGCCAGGGTGGCGACGCCGACCTGCTCGCCCAGGACGCGCAACTGCTCCATGGCGGCGGGGCGGCGGGTATCGAGGGAGGCCAGCAGGACCTTCTTGTTCTGGCGGTCCTTGAAGCGCTTGGCGAGCTTGGCGGTGGTCGTGGTCTTGCCCGAACCCTGCAGGCCCACCATCAGAATCGTGACAGGCGCCACGGCATTGAGGCTGATCGGCACGGCCGCTTCGCCGAGCACTGCGACCAGTTCATCATGGACGATCTTGACGACCTGCTGGCCGGGGGTCACCGAACGGGTCACCTCCAGGCCGACGGCGCGCTCGCGCACCTGCTCGACAAAGGCCTTGACCACTTCGAGCGATACGTCGGCCTCGATCAGCGCGCGGCGAATTTCGCGCAACGCCACGTCGACGTCGGCAACGCTCAGCGCGCCGCGCCCGCGCAGACCATCGAAGATTTTGCCAAGCCGGTCGCCTAAGCTGTCAAACATATTCGGTCCTTGTCTCTTCGGCTGATCCAAAGAGATATGGTGCTTGGAGCCTGCGACTCCTAGTCTTGTCCGTCGCTCCACCGTGCCAAACGCCAAACCCACCCGCGGGCGCAACGCGCTGGCGGATGTTGGCCTCCGGGATCGTTTTATACCACAAGGGGTCCCGGTCGGCGGTTCAGGGCAAAGGCCTGATGAATGGGCGCTGCATAGGCGGGTTATGCTTGTGAGTCAAGGAACGGGCGCTAGACGGTCTTACCGACGAGGCGCAGCAGTGCCGTGCGGAGCGGCTTGGGCAGGCCGTTGACGACGCGCTTGAGCCGCGGACGGGCGCGGCGGTCCCAGAGATTGATGCGCAACCAGCCCTTGGGCGTCACCGGAATGGCATAGTCACGCACCTGGGCAAGCTGGCGGCACCAGGTCTGCTTATAGGGCATGATCGGGGTCATGAAATCGACAGTGCGGATGCCACGCGCGAAGGAGGCCTGCATCACGTCTTTCATCTGCAGCTTGCCGGGGCTTTCCTCGCTGGAGCCGAAATCGCGGCTGGTCATGAAGATGTAATAGCGGCCCCCATGCACGAAGCCCCATTGTTCCGATAGCGGCTCGCCGTCGCGGCACAGCGACAGGGCCATCACCTCGATCCCTGCGGCCCCGGCAAGGCCGGCGCAGAAGCCGGCGAAATCGCGATCGGCGAAGGCGCGCGAGGTCAGGCCCTGCTCCTTGAGGCGGTTGGCGCGGCCGGCAACGATGCGCGCGACCACGGCGCCAATGGCCGCGTCGCCCAGGGCAATGCGGTGCTCCAGCGGGCCCTCGCGTTCCAGCCGATTGCGGCCCGATCGCATGTTCTTGCGGGTCTTGGGGCGGATCGAGGCGAAATAGCCCTCGAAGTCGGCCCAGTCGGTCAGGCGTTCAAAGGGCGCGCCGAGCGCTTCCCCGGTCTGGACTGCGCCGGACAGGCCAGCCACCAGGTGGCCGTCGCTGCGCACCTTATGCAGCGATACCAGGTCGCAGGGCGCGGCCTTTATAGCTGCCGCCAGCATGGCATCGACCGCGGCCTTGGTGTCGAGGTCGGGGGCACAGAGCAGGTCGGTAAACTGGGCGAAGCCGTCGCCCAGGGGCACCAGGATGCGCAGGGCGCCGCCCAGCCGCTCCAGCGGCAGCACGGCCCGCAAGCGCCCGTTCTGGCGCAGGGCAACGATAATGGGATCGAATCGGCCGGTATCGCGGGCGGCTTCGAAGGCGAAGATGGCGCGGGCCCAGCCGGCGCTCTGGAAAAACTGCGCGCCGTCGGCCTCGGTTTCAAGCGCCAGCCATTCGGGGGCGAGCGCCTCGAACTGGGCGGCGGTGCGGATAACGCTCAGCCCCTGGCCCGCAATGCTTGCGACTGCGGCCGGACGCACTTGCGGGCGATCGTCCGGCCAGGCGGCCGCGGTGGCGAGCGGTTGCACAAAGGCCGTCACGGCAGTGTTCACTTGGCTTTTTCGGCCTTGCCGGCGCGATAATAATAGTTGGCGTCGCGCCCCAGGACGATCGAGCGGATAACGCGGCGGATGGCTTCGCTCTGGCGCAGGGGCGCGACCAGCGCATTGATCGTGCGGAACGCGGTGAGCTTGACCGCATCGAGCAACGGCCTTGCGCCCGGAGCTGCCTGGGCCAGGCCGCGGTCGCGCAGCAGGGAATTGAACACGTAGAGATCGTTGCGCCGCTTGACGGCCTTGGTCTTCCAGGTGATCGCCACCGAAATGGAATAGGTGTCCTTGGTGCGCACCCAGTGCGGCCAGAGATACGGCACGAAGACGCCTTCACCGGGTTTCAGATCGTTGTGCATTTCCTTGGCGCGGTAGCCGTCCTCGAACTTGAGATTGCGGTGCTTGGTGATGCAATGCTCGATCTGGTCGTCGCTGGCGATCGCATGATCCTGGTTGTCATAGACGTTGAAGATCTTGTCGCCATGGATCTGGACGAAGAAATTGTCCTCGCTGTCGAGATGGAACGGGGTGGTCGAGCCGGGCGAGGAGACGAACAGGAAGCCCTGGATATCGGAAAAGCCGGCGTCCTTCAGGCTGGCATGGCCCCGGGCGGTGGCCACCGACATCAGGGCCTGCTCGAGCAGGCCCTTGTAGGTGGGGTGGATTTCGATGCGCTTGAGCACCATCCAGGCACCGGCCGTCTCGATCTTGTTGATGACCTCTTCGGGGTCGAGATCGACCAGGGGCGTGGTGGTGGGGTCCTGGCTGACGGCGGCCTTGCCCGAATTGTATTCGATGCGGTCGCGCGGCATGGCCTTGACCAGTTCGAGGATGGCCGGCAGCGTCAGGCGCGCATCGCCCGCCAGGCCGTGCCGGATGCGAAACGGCTTGAGGGGAAACAGCGCCTCGAAGGCGGCTTCATCGGCGGTCAGCAAGGTGCTCATGATGTCTTCTCCCGGAACGTTCTGGCAAATCGGCGGAGGCGCTTGGCGGCGTCGCGCGCCTGGCGGCGCCCGATGACGAGCCCGGCCAGGGCGGCGCCGAGCGGGCCGGCACGGGTGGGCACCAGCAGGTCGCCGATGGCGAGGCGCTCGCGCCAGACGTGGTCGATCATCGGGTGGCCGGCATCGGCGGTGGAATCCACCAAGGCGAGCGCCGGATTGCCGGCGAAGTGGCGGGTCAGGTCCAGCGTCAGCTGCACCCCGGGCGACACCCGGCTCATGGTTTCGTCATAGGCAATCTTCAAAAAGAACGCGCGATCGCCTTGGGCCAGCACCAGGCCTGCGGCCACGGTGGTGCCATCCAGCGTGAGCTCGGCAATGTCGAAGGCGCCGCGCGCGCCCAGGTCGGCGGCAGCGGCGTGAATGAAGGCCGCATCGCCCTGGGCCTGGGCGAGGCCCGTACCCAGATTGCCCTTCCAGCCGCGCGCTTCGAGCTCCAGGAAGCGGTCGAGCGCCAGTCGCAAGGTCGCGGGTGTGCTGGCGATTGTCAGCGCCACGGTGCCGTCATCGTCCATGCGGTGGCGCAGGCGGCGCAATTCCTTGAGCTTCTTGGCGCCCATGCCGGCGCGCAGATAGCTATCGACATCGCCGGTGGTCGCATCGAACGCCGCCCGGCCATGGGCGCGATCGGTGGTGGCCCGGAGGCCGCGCTCGGCCAATGCCGCGTGCATCGCCGCTGCGGCGGGGCCGTCGAGCGCCATGGCGGGCAGCACCAGCAGAGATGCGCCGGCAGCCGCCGCGCCATCGATCAGGGCGCCGGCGGCGGCAATGGCGTCATCCCTGTCGAGCAGGGGGGTCGACAGGGGTGAATAGGGCTGGAGCGCCACCAGCGCCGGAACCGGTAGCTTATAGGCCTGCCAGGCGCTGACCACGGGCAGGAGGCCCATTATGCGCTGGCGATTGGCACCATCGAAAGCCACGAGCGCGTCGGCGCCTTTGCCACCGAGCGCCAGCGAGGTCGCGGCAATGGCAAAGCCGGGATCAAAGAACACATTGGGTTCGATGGCCGTGACGCACAGCGCCTCCCAAGGCGCCCGCGCAATCGAGGCCAGCTTGAGCCGGGCGGCATGGGTGGCGGCAGCCTTGCCAGCCGGTGTCGCGCGCGGCGTGGTCAAGCTCATGGCGGCGCTCTCAGCCATCGATATCACCATGGGCTGATGCGGCAACGGCAGGGTGAAACCAAAGCGCAAGTGCTGCGTCCATGCACTGCATGGCCAGCAGGACGATCCGCTCGTGCTTGCCCCTCAAACAGCTCGACTGCAACTGACGCTCCCCCAACCGCGCAAGGGCAAACCATGGCCGAAATAACCTTTTATGCTCTTAGCCGGGTTTTGGCCGTTTCGCGCGCCTCTCCTCCTGGTCTGGTTAAGCGGGGATGAAATGAACCCTGGCCCACCTCCGGCCGCGAAAGGATGCAGGCAAAGTCACCATGAGGGGTGGCGTTTGGGGCAAAGACTGGCAATCGGCGGGCGTTTGCGCCATATAGGCGCCATTACCGGATTTGAGTGCCATGAGGCCAGGCGTGAGCGGCGTGCCGTTTAACAAGATGAACGGCTTGGGCAACGAGATCATCGTCGTCGATCTGCGCGGTCGTCCGGAGCGGATTGCAGCCACGGCGGCGATCGCCATCAATGGGGCGCCGTCAACCAGGTTCGATCAGATCATGGCGATCCACGATCCGCGGACGCCGGGCACCTTCGCCTATATCGAGATCATCAATTCGGACGGCACGCGCGCCCAAGCCTGCGGCAACGGCATGCGCTGCGTGGTGCAGATGCTGGCGGCCGAGACCGGGCAGGCGAGCTATGTGTTCGAGACGCTGGCGGGCATCCTCGGCGGCGACGAGCATGACGACGGGCTGATCGCGGTAGACATGGGCAAGCCGCATTTCGGCTGGCGCGAGATCCCGCTCAGCGAAGAATTCAGCGATACGAGCGGGATCGAGTTGCAGATCGGGCCGATCGATGCACCGATCCTGCACACGCCCTCGGTGGTGTCGATGGGCAATCCGCATGCCGTTTTCTGGGTCAAGGACGATGTGTGGACTTACGCGCTCGAGCGGTTCGGGCCCTTGCTCGAGAACCATCCGATGTTCCCCGAGCGCGCCAATATCTCCATCGCGCAGGTTGTCAGCAGCGATCACATTATCCTGCGCACCTGGGAGCGGGGTGCCGGGCTGACGCAGGCCTGCGGCACCGCGGCCTGTGCGGCCCTGGTCAGCGCGGCGCGCACCAAGCGAGGCGGGCGCACGGCGACGGTGACGCTGCCGGGCGGGGATTTGCGGGTCGAGTGGCGCGACAACGATCATGTGGTCCTGACGGGACCGGCCGAGCTGGAATTTTCCGGGACGCTCGATCCGGTCACGGGCGAGTGGTCGCGCAACGAGGAAGCGGCCTGATGTCGGTCGAAACGCTGACCTTGGGGTGCCGCCTCAATGCCTATGAGAGCGAAGTCATCAAGACCGAGGCGCTCAAGGCCGGGCTCGACAATGCCATCATCATCAACACCTGTGCCGTGACCGCCGAAGCGGTGCGGCAGGCCAAGCAGGCGGTGCGCAAGGCCCGGCGCGAGCGGCCCGATGCCAGGATCATCGTGACCGGCTGCGCCGCGCAAACCGATCCGAGGGCGTTCGGCGACATGGCCGAAGTGGACCTGGTCATCGGCAACAATGACAAGATGCAGGCCGCAAGCTATGCGCCGATGGTGTTCGGCACGCCGCTCAACGACAAGGTCCAGGTCAACGACATCATGAGCGTGCGCGAGACCGCCGGTCACCTGATCGAGGGCATGGATGGGCGCGCCCGTGCCTTCGTCCAGGTCCAGAACGGCTGCGATCACCGCTGCACCTTCTGTATCATCCCGTTCGGGCGCGGCCCGTCCCGTTCGGTGCCGATGGGCGTCGTCGTCAACCAGATCAAGACGCTGGTGCAAAACGGCTATCGCGAAGTGGTGCTGAGCGGGGTCGACATCACCTCCTATGGCGGCGACCTGCCGGGACTGCCCAGCCTTGGCACGCTGGTGCAAGCCATCCTGCGGCATGTGCCCGACCTGCCGCGCCTGCGCATTTCCTCCATCGATTCCATCGAGGCGGACACGGCGCTGTACGATGCCGTGGCCAGCGAGCGCCGGCTGATGCCGCATCTGCATCTGAGCCTGCAATCGGGCGACGACATGATCCTGAAACGCATGAAGCGGCGGCACAGCCGCGCCGACGCGCTCGCCATCGTGGGCAAGCTGCGGACGCTGCGGCCGGACATGGTGTTCGGGGCCGATATCATCGCCGGCTTTCCCACCGAAGACGATGCCATGTTCGACAGTACGCTGCGCATCGTCGCGGAGGCCGGGTTGACCTATCTGCACGTCTTTCCCTATTCGCCGCGCCAGGGCACGCCGGCGGCGCGGATGCCGCAGGTTGACGGGGGCGTGGCCCGGCGTCGCGCGGCCCTGTTGCGCGCAGAGGGCAAGCGGCAGGTGGCGGCATTGCAGGCCAGCCGGGTCGGCATGCTCGAAAGCGTCTTGATCGAGCGCGACGGGCTGGGGCGGACCGAACAATTTCTGCCCGTCAGCGTTGCCGGAGCACAGCCCGGTGCGTTGCTGGCAGTGCGGGTCATCGGGGTGGGTGCGGACGGCCTGATCGGCGAGATGCTGGCCGACGCTGCCTGATGGATCCAGGTTGCCAAATGAAAGTGGATCGATGAGCGACCAGAAGCCGGGATTTTTCAAGCGCCTGTTCGGCCTCGAGACGCCGGGGCCCCAACCCGCGCCCAGCCAGATGCGGCCGATCAATCCGGAGCCGCCGATGCCGGAGCCGGTCCTGCCGACGCCGGAGGCGCCGCCGCCAGCTCGTGTGCCCCCCGACCTGGAGGCGGTGCCGCCTCCCGGCCCGCCCGAAACCCTGCCCGAAGCGCCGGCGCCAGCGAATGCCATGGTGCCAGCCAGTGCCGATGCGCCAAGGCCAGGCTGGTTCGCGCGGCTCACCGGAGGGCTCAGGCGCTCGTCGGACCAGCTCACCGGCTCGATTGCCGGCGTGTTCACCAAGAAAAAGCTCGATGCGGCCATGCTGGACGAGCTGGAAGACGTGTTGATCCAGGCCGATCTGGGCCTCGACACGGCAATGGCCATTACCGAGGTGTTGCGCCGCGAGCGCTTCGGACGCGATGTCAGCGGCGAGGATGTGCGCGCCTTGCTGGCCGGCGAAGTGGAAAAGGTTCTGGCTCCGGTGGCGCGGCCATTGGTGATCGAGGCGGGTAAAAAGCCGTTCGTGATCCTGATGATCGGGGTCAACGGTTCGGGCAAGACCACGACGATCGGCAAGTTGAGCCAGAAATTCGCTGCCGAGGGCAAATCGGTGTTGCTCGCGGCGGGCGACACGTTTCGCGCCGCCGCGATCGAGCAGTTGCAGATCTGGGGGCAGCGCACCAATACGCCCGTGGTCAGCGGTCCGCCCGGCACCGATGCCTCGGGGCTGGCCTTCGATGCGGTCACGCGCGCCAGGGCGGAAGCGCGCGATGTGCTGATCATCGACACGGCCGGGCGGTTGCAGAACCGTGACGAATTGATGAACGAGCTGGAAAAGATCATCCGCGTCATCAAGAAGGTCGATCCGAGCGCGCCCCATGCGACGCTGCTGACGCTGGATGCGACGACCGGGCAGAACGCCTTGCGGCAGGTGGACATCTTTGGCGCCCGCGCCGGCGTGACCGGGCTGGTCATGACCAAGCTCGACAGTACGGCACGCGGCGGGATCCTGGTGGCGATCGCCAGGAAGTCCGGCATGCCGGTGCATTTCATCGGCGTGGGCGAGGGTGTCGACGATCTGGAGCCGTTCGCGGCGGCCGATTTTGCCCAGGCCATCGCCGGCGCGCCAAGGGCCTAGCCGCATTTGGACCATGCTTGACCGCTATCGCCTGCTTGCATGCGCCCGCCCGGCGGACCACATTGAGCGCCTGAACTTCGAAAGCACCAAACCATGAGCGACAACAAGGCCGAAGCGGCAGAGCCCCAGGTGAAGTGGGACGAAATGCGTCCCCAGATCATCAAGCTGGTGCTCGAACTGGGCCCGCTGGTGGTGTTTTTCCTGGCCAATGCCAAGGGCGAGGACGTGCTGGCCGCAAGCCCGACCCTGAGCGGCTGGTTCGGCGGGCATTCGATCATTTTTGCAACCGCCGTGTTCATGGCGGCCATGGCAGTTTCGCTGCTGGCGGCTTGGATCGTGCTGAAAAAAGTCGCCGTCATGCCGCTCGTGACCGGCATCGTGGTGATGGTGTTCGGCGGCCTGACGCTGTGGCTGCAGGACGATACCTTCATCAAGATGAAGCCGACCATCACCAATCTGCTGTTCAGCTTTACCCTGCTGGGCGGGCTGTTGTTCAAGCAGTCGCTGCTCAAATATGTGTTCGGCGACGTCTATAAGCTGCTGCCGCGCGGCTGGTTCATCTTGACGCTGCGCTGGGGATTGTTTTTCCTCGTGCTGGCGATCGCCAATGAAGTGGTGTGGCGCGGCGCCAATGCTTATTACCCCGATGATGCCAAGGCGGCGGGCGATGTGTGGGTGTCGTTCAAGGTGTGGGGCGTAATGCCGCTGACCATCCTGTTCTCCATGCTGCAATTGCCGACGCTGAGCAAATATGCGCCGCCGGCCGAGCCGGTGCATATCCCGCCCATCGTGGTGGAGAGCTGACGGGGTTCAAAGCCCGCCCATCTGGCAGATCAGGCTCCATTCATCGTCGCGCACCGGCGAGACCGACAGGCGCGACAGCTTGATCAGGGCGATTTCGGCGAGTGCCGGGGTTGCCTTGATGGTTTGCAGCGTCACCGGCCTGGGCAGCGGCTTGACGGCTTCCACATCGACGCATTCCCACATCACCTTGCCGTCCTTGCCCAGTTCGCCGGTCGCATCGGGGTGAGCCAGGGCAATGACCCGAATGATGCCGACGATCTCCTTGCCGATATTGGAATGGTAGAAAAACGCCTCGTCGCCCAGCTGCATGGCCTTCATGTTGTTGCGGGCGGCATAGTTGCGCACGCCATGCCAGGATTCGGGTTCGCCGCGCGCGGTCTTGGCCGTCATGTCGGCAAAGGAGAACACATCCGGCTCGGACTTCATCAGCCAATACGCCATTACTGACCCCGCTTGTCGGGATTGTTGATGCCCCAGTTCCAGCGCTTGACTTCGTAGGCGGCAAAGACGCCTTGCGTCACGAAGGGATCGGCCGCTGCCAGAGCCATGCCCTCTTCAAGGCTGGGAGCTTCGATCACCATCAGCGAGCCGGTGGGCTTGCCTTCAGCATCGAGGAACGGGCCGGCAAAGACCAGCCGGTCGCCCAGCGTTTCGAGATGCTTGAGGTGGGTGGGCCGCACCGCCATGCGGTGCTCGACGCCGTTCGGCTTGTCCTGGGCGATAATGGCAAAGAGCATGGGTCAGTCCTCGCGTTTGAGCGGGCGGGACATCAGTCCGGCCACGACGGTTTGAATGGTGGCCGTGCCCTCGAGCACGGCATTGACGGCCTCGATCAGCGGCATGTCCACCGCAAGGCTGCGCGCCAGTTGGGCGGCGACCGGCGTGGTGCTGACGCCTTCGGCCAATTTGGCGCCGGAGGCCATGATTTCGTCGACGCGGCGGCCCTGGCCCAGCGCCATGCCGAACTGGTAATTGCGCGATTGAGGCGAGGTGCAGGTCAGGGTCAGATCGCCGAGGCCGGCAAGGCCAGTCAGGGTGCTGGCAGAGCCGCCCATGGCGACTACCATGCGCACCATTTCGGCATAGCCGCGGGCCAGCAGAGCCGCGCGGGCCGAGGCGCCGAGCCGGGCACCTTCAACCGCGCCGCAAGCCAGGGCATAGATATTCTTGAGCGCGCCGGCGATCTCGACGCCGATGCGATCATCGGCGGCATAGGGGCGAAAGCTGGGCCCAGCGAGAGCGGCAGCCAAAGCCGAGGTGGCGCTGGCGTCGTCGCCCGCCAGGGTCACGGCGGTAGGCCTTCCGGCGGCGACATCGGCGGCAAAGCTGGGACCGGACAAGACATAAGCGGAGGCATCGGGCACCATATCGAGCACGATCTGGCTTTGGCGTTCGAGGGTTCCGACTTCGAGGCCCTTGGCGGAAACGATGACGGACCGGCCGGCCAGGACCTGCGGATCAAGGGCGAGCAAGACCGCTCGTGTCGCTTGCGCCGGCACCGCCAGGATGACGATATCGGCAGGCTGCATGTCGGTGGTCGCGCGAATGGCGTCGAGCAAAGGCTGGTCTGTGAGGAAACGCCGATTGGTATGCTGAGCGTTGATTTCGTCGACCTGGGCCGGGTCGCGGACGACCAGCGTGACGGTGCGTCCCGCCATGGCAGCGGCCTGCGCCAGCGCCGTGCCCCAGGCGCCGCCGCCGATGATCGCCACGCTTTCAAGCGCCATGGGGCTGGACCCTCATGTCGGGCAGATCAAGCGGCCAGCGCGGCCGGGCCATGGTGTCCAGCCCGTCGGCGACGCCCAGGGCAAAGCGCTCGGCCCCAGCCCAGGCCACCATGGCGCCATTGTCGGTGCAAAGGGCAATGGGGGGCACGATCAGGGTTGCTCCGCGTTCCGAGCAGACTGCATGCAACCTGGCGGCAATGGTGCGATTGGCGGCGACGCCGCCGGCGACCACAAGATTGGCTGGCGCTTGCGGCAGCGCGGCGCGGAAGCGGTCCAGCGCCTGCCCGGCGCGGACGGCGACGATGTGCGCCACCGTGGCCTGGAAGCTGGCGGCAATATCGGCCACGTCCTGCTCGCTAAGGGGCGCCAGGGCTTCGGCCTTGAGCCGCACCGCGGTCTTGAGGCCGGAAAAGGAAAAATCGAGCCGCCGTTCGTGCAGGAGCGGGCGGGGAAACTTGAAGCGGGCCGGATCTCCCGATCTGGCCGCAGCTTCCATCGCGGGGCCGCCGGGATGGCCCAGGCTCAGGAGCTTGGCCACCTTGTCGAAGGCCTCGCCCAGGGCATCGTCGATGGTGGTGCCCCAGCGCTGGTAATCGCCGACGCCGCGCACCAGCACGAACTGGGTGTGGCCGCCCGAAACCAGCAGCATCAGGTAGGGGAATTGCACATTGTCAGTCAGCCGGGCGGTCAGCGCATGGGCTTCGAGGTGATTGACGGCGATCAGGGGCTTGTCGAGGGCCGCCGCCAGGGCCTTGGCGGTGGTCAGGCCCACCAGCACGCCGCCGATCAGGCCGGGGCCGGCCGTGGCGGCAATGGCGTCCACGTCTTGGAGCGCCAGTCCGGCCTCGCGGCAGGCCTGGGCAATGATATGGTCGAGATAGGTCAGGTGGGCCCGCGCCGCCAGTTCGGGCACCACGCCGCCGAATGCCGCATGTTCATCGAGCTGCGAGCGGACCACATTGGCGGCGATCATGCCATGGCCGGATCGATCGCGGGTGACGATGGCGGCCGCAGTTTCGTCGCAGCTGGTCTCGATGCCCAATATGGTGGCTGGCGCTTGCCCGGTCATGACGAACTGGTCTACTCCCTGACACGAGCCTTGCCTACTATAGGACGCCAAGAGATTGCAATCGCCCACACCCTTTGCCCGGATCGGAACGCGCGGCTCGCCCCTGGCGCTGGTGCAGGCGCGGCTGGTGCAAGAAAAGCTGGCGCAGGCGCATGGCATCGATCCCGCCTCGATCGAGATCAAGGTGATTTCCACCGGCGGCGATCGCAGCCAGCAGAGCAATGCCAGCCTGACCGAGATCGGCGGCAAGGGGTTGTTCACCAAGGAAATCGACCAGGCGTTGCTAAGCGGGGCGATCGATCTGGGCGTGCATTCGTGCAAGGATGTGGCCAGCGTGTTGCCGAAGGGCATTGCGCTGCCGGCGTTTTTGGAGCGCGAGGACGTGCGCGATGCGTTCATATCGGTGATCGCGGGAGATCTCGATGAGTTGCCGCGGGGCGCCCGGTTCGGTACCTCCTCGATCCGGCGTACGGCGCAGGTGTTGCGGCGGCGGCCTGACCTGGTGATCGTGCCGTTTCGTGGCAACGTGGATACGCGACTGCAAAAGCTTGTCGATGGCGTCGCCGAGGCGACGATGCTGGCGGTGGCCGGGCTCAACCGGCTGGGGCAGGGGCACCGGGCCACCGCCTATCTCGATCCCAGCCAGTTCATGCCAGCGCCGGCGCAGGGGGCAGTCGGCATCGCTATTCGCCAGGAAGACCAGCGCCTGGCCGCACTGGTCGCGCCGCTCGATCATCGGGAGACCCATCTTGGCATCGTGGCCGAGCGGGCGCTGCTGCGCGTTCTGGATGGCTCCTGCCGCACGCCGGTGGGGGCATTGTCGCGCCTTGAGGGGGACATGGTGCTGCTGCGCGGTGAAATCATCAGCCTGGATGGACAGACGACCGTTGCCGACAGCGTAACCGGACCTGCCGGGGACGCCGAAGCGCTCGGCGCGGCCTTGGGGCAGAGGCTGCTGGATGGGGCGGGCAGCGAGGTTCTGGCACGATGGGCCCAAAGCTGATGCGCGCCCTGGTGACGCGCGCCGAACCGGATGGGCAGGCAACCGTGCAGCGGCTGGCGGCGCTGGATATCGCGGCCGTGGCGGCGCCCTTGATGAGCCGGCGGACGCTCGAGACCAGCCTGCCGCCTGCGCAAGGATTCGCGGCCCTGGCGCTGAGCAGCGCCAATGGATTGCGCGCGCTGGCCGATCGCGGCGTGGTCGAGCAATACCGTGCGCTGCCGGTATTTGCCGTGGGCGGGCGGACCGCGCTCGAGGCCAGGTCCATGGGTTTTGCCGATGTGGTGGATGCGGGCGGCACGCTGGGCGATCTGGCCAATCGGCTGGCCCATGCGCGTCTGCAAGGCCCGGTGTTTTATCCCGCCGGCAAGCATTTGAGCGGGGATCTCGCCAAGTCGCTGGCGCCCTTTGGGGTGATGGTGGTGACGGCCCGGCTTTACGACATGGTGCCGGTCGATCACCTGCCGGAGGCGGTGGTATCGGGGCTCCAGAGCGGGGATATCGACGCGGTGCTGCTGTATTCGCGTCGCACCGCCGAACTTTTCGTGCAAGCGCTGGAAGGACGACTGGATCGGACGCAGCGCTCGCGCATTGCCATGCTATGCCTGTCCGAAGCGGTGGCAGAGCCGGCGATGGCGGCGCATTTCAACCGGGTCAGCCTCGCCGATTATCCCAGCGAGGAGGCCATGATGGCCTTGGCGCTGGCTGTTACGCGCGAGCGAAACCGGCCATGATAGAGGCCAGCAAGACGGAGGCGTTCGATGGCTGAGGCAAAAGGCACTGATCCCCAAGGCACCGAAGCCAAAAGCGCCGCTGCCCTCAACGCCGAGCCAAAGACCGGTCCGGTTCGTCCGCCGGTGCTGGACCTGAAGGCTCGTCCGAGCAACCCGCCCGAACCCGATGCGCCCAAGCCGGCCCCGGCAGAGGCCAAGGCCGAGCCGAGCAAGCCCAATCCGCCCAAGGCCCTGCCACCCGTATCGCCGGCGGAGCCCCCGTTCGGGATTGGCGCGGCGATCGTGGGCGGGGTGCTGGGTCTGGCGGCCGCCTATGGGCTCGCGGCGCTGGGCTACTGGCCGAGTGCCACCGTTACGACTGCGCCGGCCGATCCCCGGCTGGCGCAATTGGGCAGCGCGATCCCGCAATTGCAGACGGTGACCCAGACCACACAATCGGAATTGGCAGCGCTCAATGGGCGCGTCGCCAGCCTTGAACAGACGGACGGGGCAGCGGAAGCGACGGCGCCCGCGCAGGATCTGGGGACGATCAAGGCCGATATCGCCGCGTTGGCGGCGCGCGTCGACGGGCTGGGAGAGGCGCCGGAGAGTGGCGTCGCCCCTGCCGATGTCGAGGGGCTCAAGGGCGATGTCGCGGCCTTCGGCTCGCGCCTGGAAGAGCTTGGGGCCCGGCTCGGCACCACCGAAGCGAGCGTCCGGACCCTTGAGACCAGCGTCAGCCAGACCAGCGCCGCCTTGGCGCAACAGCCGGCCGATGTCGGCGCGGTGCTGCAATTGCCGCTGGTCTTGTCGGGCCTCGAGGTGGCGTTCGCCAGCGGACGGCCGTTTGAAACCGAGTTGGCGGCCCTGCGCGCGGCGGTGCCCGAGGCCAGTGTGCCGACCGGCATCGCCAACGCCGCTGCCACGGGGTTGCCGCGTCCCGACGTGATCGCCAGCCGGTTTGCCGCCGTGTTGCCGGCCATGCTGGCCGGGCGGCCAGCCAATCCCGATGCCGGCTGGCAAGACGGGGCGCTGGATTGGCTGCGTGGCGCGATTGCCTTGCGCCCGACCGGGGCGTTGGAGGGAGATGGGCCCGAGGCGGTGATGTCCCGGCTCGAGGCTGCGATCACGCGGCGCGATTTCGCCGGAGCCCAGGCGCTGATGGACAGCCTGCCCGAGCCGATGCAGGCCGCCGCGGGCGATGTGCCCGGCCTCATCGCTGGCCAGGCCGAAGCCGGCCAGTTGCTCGAGGACCTGCGCCGGCAGGCGCTGACCGGGGGCGTTTCATGATCCGGCTCGCCTCCTGGATCATCGGCAGCCTGGTCATCACCGCCTTTGTGGCGTGGCTGATTTCGCTTGATGGCACACTGACGCTCGAAGCCGCAGGATACCGGATGCAGCCCCGGCTGGGGGTGGCGATCGTGCTGTTCCTCGTCGTGGCCGTCGTCGTCATCGTGGTCTGGGGAGTGGTGCGCCGGATCCTGTTGGCGCCGCGGGCCATGACGCGGCGGACGCGGGAGCGCCGCAAGGAGCAGGGCGTCGAGGCGCTGAGCGATGCGATCATTGCGCTGCAATCGGGCGAGCCGGCGCGGGCCCGCACATTGGCCCGCGAGGCGCAATTGCGATTGCCGCACAACCAGGCGGCACGGTTGCTGGAAGCGCGGGCGGACCTGGCGATGGGCGACATGCCGGCGGCACGCGAGCATTACCGCGCGCTGATCGCCAATGAGAGTACCGCGCTGGCGGCGCTGTCGGGGCTTTACGAGCAGGCCCGCGTGCAAGCCAGGCCCGAGGCAGCGCTGACCTTTGCGCGCAAGGCGCTGGTGCTGGCGCCCCAGGCGGGGTGGGCGGCAAGCGCGGTGTTCGAGGATTTCGTGCGGCGCGGGCAATGGGCTGAAGCCGTGGCCATGGTCAATGTCGAGGCGGCCAATTCGCGCGAGGAGCGGGCGCGTAAGCGCCGTCGCCAGGCGGTGATCGAGACGGCGCGCGCCAGGGAGGCCGAAATCGGTGATCCGTTGCCGGCGCTGGACCATGCGCTGACCGCGCTCAAGCTGTTGCCCGACTTTGTGCCGGCGGCGCTGATCGCCGCCCGCATCCACATCAATCGCGGCGAGACGCGCAAGGCGATGAGCCTGCTGCGCCGGATCTGGCGGGGAACCGGGCATCCGGATGCGGCGCTGCTCTATGCGCATGCGCAGCCGGGGGCATCGGCGATGGATCGGCTCAAGCGCATGGGCGAACTGGTGGCGCTGCCGCCGCCGCATCGCGCGGGGGCCATGGTGTTGGCGCGGGCCGCCATCGATGCCTATGACTGGGACAAGGCGCGTGCGGCGCTCGCGCCGTTTGCCGGCAAGGACGCGACGGCGGGTGTGGCCAGCCTGATGGCGGAAATCGAGGAAGGCCAGTCGGGCGACCAAGGCAAGGCGCGCGAATGGCTGGCGCGGGCGGTGCGGGCGCCGCGCGATCCGGTCTGGACCGCCGATGGTTTGACCAGCGACGAGTGGGAGCCGGTTTCCCCGATGACCGGCAAGCTGGATGCTTTCGAATGGAAAGTGCCGGTGACGGCGACCTTGCGGCCCGCAAGCGAGCCTGGATTGCCCATGGTGCAGGAGCCCCTTGCCGCGATGCCTCTTGCACCGGCTGGAAACCCTCAGTAAAAGACCGCAATCGATCGGCCCGCCGATCAAGCCGCATTAGCTCAGTTGGTAGAGCACATCATTCGTAATGATGGGGTCAGGTGTTCGAGTCACCTATGCGGCACCATTTGGGCTGGGAGCAGGCGGCCGGGGATGAGCGAGGCAGAATCCAAACCGACCAGGTTGATCGTGCTGCTGGCCTTCGATCGTTCCGAGGACGGCGAATTGTCGCCGGCGTTCGAACCGCGCGAAATGCGTGACGAGGGCACGGCGATCCGGACGGCCAAGGAGATGGCGCAGCGTCATGTCGGGGTGATCGCCTGGTCGCGGTCGGCCGATCTGGTGATGGGCGAGTTCGGCCCGCCAGTGGTCCTTTATCAACACGGCGACGTTCCCGATCTCGAGTGAGACGCCGGGGTGGTGATTTGCCCTAACCCCGGCGCTTCATGGGCGTTGGCGAACGCTGGTGGCTCAATTAGCTGGGCCGCGTCGCTCGATCAGTTCGAAGCGGTCCTGTTCGTCCGAAATGCGCAATGCCAATTGCTGGCGATCCAGTTCGGCGAGCCAGGCCGTCCACGAGCAGGGGCTCACGCCCTCTTCCTGGCGGCCCAGGTCGGGCTTGGCCCGGTCGGTCCGGTCAAAGCTCAGCTTGAGCTGGGCATGAACCTCCCCGAAACGATCGCGAACGCGGGTAATTGCCGGAATTCCCCGCCGATCGGTCACCCAGTTCTGGATATCGCGATGGCGCGTCAAGATGTGCTGGTCAGTCATAGTGGCCTCCCTTCCGCTATAAACTTCTGATTGAACGAAACGTCCGCATTCCTCCTCAGGTTCCGGTCGCGGGCTGATTTTGCAGCGCCGTGACCAGGCGGTATTTCGTCATTTCCGCAGGCGTCAGATAGTAGAGACGATCCGGCGGGGTTTCGAGCGCATGCAGCCAAATGGCCGGATCGACGCCGGTTGTAGCAAGAAACCGGGTGATTCGGGCAGTCGTCGTTTGTGCATCGGCCATGGCGGTGCCGGCGACGCGCAAAGCGGTCTGGGGGTCGCCCGAAAGCTGGGCCGCGTAGATCTGGTGCACGCCGATGGCGGCCTGGTCGCTGGCGGTCCGGGTAACACCGGCGGCCAGCACCAGCGGGCACGAGGAGGCGCAGAGCGCTCCGGCCGCAACGGCGGTGCCGAACGCGCGCTCGTGGATCAGCGCCGCGATGGCCAGGGCATCCTCGACCGAGCCACCGGGGGAATCCAGCACGATGGTGGCGACATATTCGCCGCGCGCTTCGATCTCGGTGGCGAAGCGGGCGGCAGCGCCGAGGTCGAAGGTGCCGGTCAAGGCCAGCACGCCGCCGGGCTGCAGGGTGATAGCCAGGGGTTGCTCCAGCACGTCGGGACTGGTGGTGATCGCGGGCGCGGGTCCCTGGGCCGGGCCGGCCGGATCGATGGCGGGCAGGATAGGCGGCATCGGTGCGGCAAGAGCCGTGCCTTGGTTGGCGGTCAATTGGCGGTAGTCGACAAACAGCACCGAGAGCGTGCCCAGCAAGAGCGCAAAGAAGGCGACGCGCATGATGGCGCCGTCCTCGATGGCGGCTGCCAGGGCGATGAAACGGCGATAGAACGGTCCGTCGCCGGTCGCGGCGCGGGCATTGGCATCGGTTTTCACGGGCGGAGCGGCCCGTCGCTGCGCTTGCGCTGGGCCGCCTCGATCGAGGTGACGGTGGCATCGTCGGCAGAGTTCTGGGCCGCAGGCGCGAGCGGGTGCTCGAGCGGCGGGTGTTCGGCGGGCGGCTCGGGTTCGGCAGTGGCGGGTAACACGACAGCGTCTGGGAGAACACCGGTCTCCTGCATGCGGCGATACAGCGCCATGGCGCGCAGCATTTCGGCGGCGGTAATGTTTTCGGCTTCCTCCAGCGTGCCGGCGTCGCGGCGCATGGCGTCGTTGACGATCATCAGCACCAGCACCAGCACCACCGGCAGCAGATCGATGGAGATGGCGCCGGCCCAGGAGGGGATGAAATCGGACCAGTAGCGGATCACCGCCTCGGCGCTGGAGAGGGGTACGAAGCGGCGCTGCTCGACCGGCGGCGTCGCCAGGATTTCATCGGCGGCCTGGGTCAAGGCGGCGGACTGGGCGGCGACCGAGGCACGCACGGTTTCCATGACCTGGTCCTGGCGGCTGGCCAGATCGGCGGAGGTTCCGTCGGCGACCGGGGCGATGAAGCCGGCGCTCAGATCGGCGGAGGCGCGCTTGACCGAGGCGGCGACGCCGGTTTGCTCGAGCGCGGCGATCAGGGCGGTCAGTTGCACGGCTTCGGACTGGAACTGGTCGGAGCGCGGCTCGATGGTGCCGGGCGTCGAGACCAGTTCGCGCATGGTGGCGAGGCGCGCCGAGCCCTGTTCGAACAGGGCCGCAACCTCATCGCGGCTGCCGGTGATGGTGGTGGCCAGCTGGGTCATCTGGTTGCCCATCTGGCTCAAGAGCTGCACGACGCTGCCCGAGCCGGTGGTGCCGGTCAGGGCGCCCGATTCGCGCTCGGATGCGGCAAGGCCGGTAAAGCGTTCGGCGGCGCGCTGCACGTCGGGCAAAAGGCTCTGGGCGGACAGGGCATTGGCGTGGGCGGTGTCAAGATCCTCGGCATAGCCCTGCAGCGTCACGGCCATGTGCTGCTCGAGCGCGGCGGAACCGGCCAGGGCCGCGGCATTGAGCCAGGAGCTCATGGCCATGATCATGACGCAGCCGATGGCCATGGTCACGAACAGGCCGACGCGCTGCACGCCGCTGGTGACCAGGGGCACGAAGCGCAGCATGAAGCTCCAGAAGGCATAGATGGCCACCGAGACGGCGGCCGAATAGATGATGGCGGCAAAGAACACGAAGGTCGCCGAGCCATCGAGAATGCCGCGCACGCCGAGATAGGTATAAACGCCCGAGGCCAGCGCCAGCACGGCCAGGGCGAAGCGCGTCATGGTCTCGACGCCCTTGAGGGTTTCGTTGAGACGGTAGGCGTTGTTCTTGAGCTGCATCGGCTGAGGCCCCGGGCCCATGGCGGGCTCAATGGTAGAATAACACGACGATGACGGCGGGAAATGGGCGGATTTTTGCCCATGCGGAATCCCCGCCTGGGGGCGGTTATCGACAGTGAGCGGACCCCGAGACGGCTTTCGCCCCTGGTAAAATAAAATAGTGAGACGATCGCC